>CALZJD010000068.1 GCA_945787795.1 Thermodesulfovibrionia bacterium
AGTGGGAGAGAGAGGGCTGAGGCTTTCAGGAGGACAAAGACAGAGGGTATCAATCGCCAGGGCAATACTCAAAAATCCACCGGTTCTCATTCTAGACGAAGCAACTTCCTCACTGGATACTGAGTCAGAAATGAAGATACAACATGCACTCGAAAATCTGATTTCAAACAGGACAACAGTGGTAATTGCGCACAGACTGTCAACGGTTTTGAAGGCTGACAAAATAATTGTAATGGATGATGGAAAAATAGTTGAGACCGGTACCCACAGCCAACTTCTGTCAGAAAAAGGGCATTATCAAAGACTGTATGATCTCCAGTTTAGAGGACAGGAAATAGAACAGAATTAGCATTAACTATAACAATCGAGGATTGAAAGTAATCAGTAGCCGATTCCATTGCGGGGATGGACACGTATCATTCAGGGAGCTGGATATGCAGAGGGTACCTGCAGATATATAACAGATGCGAATTCTTCATACAGAAGCCTCCACAGGGTGGGGTGGCCAGGAGATCAGGATTTTCAGAGAAGCAAAGGGAATGCGGGACAAAGGACATCAGGTCTTTATCCAGGCCTCACCCGAAAGTCAGCTGCTGAAACGGTCCATTGATGATGGGTTTGATACAAAACCCGTAATCTTTCAAAGGCGAAGGATCTTTACTGTTATTACAGAACTTAAGCGCTTTATAGAATCAATGGAGATAGATATTGTAAATACTCACAGTTCCAAAGATAGCTGGATTGCGCTTCCGGCAGCAAGGCTTGCAAAGAACAAGCCTCTTGTGCTCAGGACAAGACATCTCTCTACACCTATTGGCAGGAATCTGTTAAGCCGGTTTTTATATAATTCCCTCCCTCACATTAATATTACGACTGGTGAGGCTATTAAGGAGCAGATGGTCAGGATCAACCATTTTAATCCTGACAGGATTATGTCGATTCCAACTGGAGTGGATACCGAAGCACTTAATCCTGATATGGATCATATTGATATTCGGAAAGAACTGAACCTCAAGCCGTCAACTCCTCTGGTCGGTGCTGTATCTGTTATCAGAAGCTGGAAGGGCCTTGATTATTTTGTGAAGGCGATTCCTATGATATCAAAAAAGTTACCGGAAGCAAGGTTTGTTATAGCTGGAGATGGACCTTACAGAAACACGCTTGAGAAAACAATAATGGAAACAGATACAGGTAACGGGGTTTATTTGCTTGGCCACAGGGAGGACATTGTGGATATATTGCACTCCATAGATGTACTGGTCCATCCTTCTTATGCCAATGAAGGAGTGCCCCAGACCATTTTGCAGGCAATGGCCATGAAGAAACCTGTCATTGCGTCCGACCTTCCCCCGCTGAGAGAGGTCGTTGTAGAAAATAAAACAGGAGTCCTGGTTCCGACAAAAGATCACGTGGAAATTGCCTCCGGAGTTCTCAGGCTCCTCAATGACCGGAAATTGTCAATGCGTTTAGGAGAGGCTGGCTGGAGACTGGTTACATCTTCCTATTCCTTTCATGGCATGATAGATAAACTCGAGACACTGTATAAAAGAACAGACAGATGCATGTAAAAGATATGCAATATGATTTTCTGGAAGAATTGGAGAACAAAATAGAAGAGATCTTAAAAAACAAAGACAGGGTTTTAGTATCGGTAGTAGGCAAAGGCGGTACCGGGAAAAGTTTTTTTGGAAAATATTTACGTAACAGGGGGCTTGGCAAATTCAGCAGAAGAGTTATTGCAGTTATCGATGACAGATTAATGAAACTTGATTTTTTATTTTATTTTCAGAGAAGAATAAAAATCCCTCGAAAAGGGATAGATGAACTCCAGCCGTTTATGAAAAAAATGCCAAAGAGAAAAAAAATCATTTTTTTTATGAATGCCACTCCCTCGGAACGCATAACACAAACTGATATATTATTGAAATTATCAACAGATGAAGAAACGAGGAGGCAAAGGCTGCATCAAAGATACGGGAGCAATAATCCTGAGACACTAAAAAGAATTCTGAATGCTGACGAAATATCGGAATATCACATAACATATTCTTACTTTCTGGAAGCATCGGTTTGATATTAATCAAAAAAAGCATTTAGTGAATGCATAATTTGATTAATATAATTGTTTATAATTTGTAATGTTCCTCAACTTGAAGCTGCTTGAAATCCTTGAAATTGCCGGGCATTAAGGAATAAGACCGGGCAGATATTCTGGATTAATATAGTTTTGCCGTAATTAGGCGGATCCCTGTTAAGCTAATGGGAGAGTTACATGGAAAAGCGAATTAAAAAAGTCCTGATATTGACAGATATTTCCAATCCCTGGAGTATAGGCCATTATATAGGGAGTGGCTTGCAGAAAAACGATATTGATGTAAAAAGTTATGATCCACGAAGTGTCAATTCCCCTTATTCAGTACTAATGTCTCTACTGGATGATTTTAAACCGGACATGCTCCTGTACTTTAAAGATTATGGTATGAAGGTTGAGTGGTTACATGAAGCTAAAAAAAAGGGGATACTGGCTGTACAGTGGTATCCGGACCTTGCAATATATAAACGGCTTCATCCCTATTTCAGGGAAGCTGATATATTCTTTACTGTGGCAGACGGTCTGGTAGATGAATTCAGAAAGCTTAATTCCAATACTTTCTGGCTAACCCAGGCATTTGAGCCTTCCTTTTTTCATGTAAAAAACATTTCCCCTGCAGACATAAAGACCTATTCCGCGGATGTGACGTTTGTCGGCACCCTGGGCTCCAAACAGTATTACCTCAGGAGAAGGGAGTATCTCAGCAGGGTTGTTAAGGAAAGACTGAAATTTACGTGGTGGGGCCCGAGGTTGCCCAGAAAAATATCTACCATACCTTTACTGCTTGGAAGGCTCGGAAGGGCGTATGGGGGCAGGTTTGTGTGGGGAGAGGAATATGCAAAAGTAGCACAGCTTTCAAAAATATTTCTCGCGTTTGACGCTTTGCCTGATATCAGGAAATCGATGAGTGCACGCATGTATACTGCTGTCGGATGCGGGGCCTTTTATATGTGTGAACACGTCAACGGGATAGAAGATGTTTTGGTTCCCGGGAAGGAAATTGTAACATTTCATTCCGGGGAAGAGATGGTAGATATGATAAGATATTATCTTGGCAATGATGATCTGAGGATGAAGATTGGAGAGGCAGGAAGAAAACGTGTACTGCAGGAACATACGTATGAAGTACGGGTAAGGCAGATGCTCAGGATGATAGAAGATGTCGCTTAATATAGATCAATTTAAAAATGTTCTGGTTCTGGTGCCGGACAAGCACTTGGGAGACCTCGTTCTTTCGCTTTCTGCGGTTACTGCTTTAAAAAAATATTTTAAGGAAAAAATTTTCTATCTTGTTGTGGACAGTGCGTACATCGAGATTGTTGAATCAATGGATGGACTGGAAAATATGGTCCTCTATCCCAGAAAACTGCTTAAGGAAAATCCCTTTATAAAACGGATGATTATCCTTTTTAATTTTTTAAAACAGTTAAGAAGTTCCTCACCTGATATAGCCATTGACCTTCAGGGAGGAGTTGCTTCATCAACGATTACATTTCTGTCAGGAGCCCCGTTGCGCGTGGGACGCTCAACAGCCAAGAGGCCATACTTTTATAACAAGAAAATAGATATCTTGCACGGCAAACATAAGTTGTATAATTACATGGACATTGTATCTGCGATAGGAGCTCAATGCAAGGCAGAAGTTTATCCTATCAGAGCATCCGACAGAAAAAGATCAGCTTTAGAAAGCATTTTGATGAAATATGGAATATCAATTGAGAAACCCATTATCAGCATTCATGCCGGGGCAGGAGTTATATATAAACAATGGACTGAGGAAGGCTTTGCTGATGTATCAAACTGGCTTGTTTCTGAAGGTTTTCAAGTAATTTTTGTCGGAAGTAAAGATGATGTAGAAAATATTAATAAAATCAGGTTCCCATTGAAACATCGATCATTTAGTCTTGCAGGTAAATTGTCCCTAGGAGAACTGACAGCACTTTTTGAAAACAGTTTGCTTTTCATAGGAAATGACAGCGGGCCTATGCATCTTGCTAATGCTACTGGAATACCTATAGTTGCATTGTTTGGTCCTGCAAGAGAAGCAAGATGGGGTCCCATCTCCAAGAATTCAATTGTTTTGAGAGGTAACGAACCCTGTCAGAAATGCAAAGGTAAAGATTGCGATTATGACTTTCAATGTATAAGGACAATCTCTTCTGATGATGTAAAAAGGGCAATTAAAAAATTGATTAATAGCAACGAAGTTATACATGGAGAAGAAACACGAGTTTATAGATAAGGTTATTGAAGCAGGCATTTATCTTTACATAGTCTTTATGTTCCTCACAAAAGGTGAAGGATTAAGAAACGTATTGATATTTGGTAACTTTAGCCTTTGGCTGTTAATCCTGAAATACAGGAAAAATCTATATCTTTTAAAAGAGCCGGTTTCTATCTTATGCTGGATATTTGTGGGAGCCACACTATTTTCGGTAATATTTTCTATAGACCCTCTATACTCCTTTCTGGAACTCAGAGGCGAACCAATTAAGTTTATTCTGCTCTTCTCTGTTATCACTACTGTGATGGCTGATGAAGTGAAACTTAAAAGAGCAGTTTATGTTTGTTTTTTTACAGCGCTGCTCATTGTTATTATTGGTTATTACAGTTACATTTTCCTTGACATTCCAATGCTGAAACCCTATACCCCGTTAATGCATACAGGGCACTCTGGTTCTAATAGATTCGCAAGGTATCTTAATACGTTGCTTCCCTTCAGTTTTATACTTTTATTCTTATTAAAAAAAACCGGAAATAAAGCCCTTTTTATTTCTTTATTAACAATATCCATAATCGCCCTTATACTCAGCGGCTCAAGAGGTGGGTATATAGCCTTTTTTATTATAGTCTTTGTTTGGGCTTTGTATTTATCGCAGATAAGGAGATACAATTTTAAACGAGTCATCGTATTCCTGGTATTAATTTTATTTATATTTGGAGCGCTTTCATGGTTTTATTCTCCGTATGGCAGAGAAAAGATATCAAATTTATCAAAACAGATATCTACTGTCAATCTAAGGACAGAAGCCTGGGGGCCGGCACTTGATGCAATTAAGAAGCGACCTTTCTTTGGCTGGGGTTATGGATATCGTATATATTATCTGGACGAGCCGTATAGAGACACACCTTATAAAATAGCACCGCCAAAAGGTTCTCACAATATGTTTATTAAAGTTTTATTTCATCAGGGGATAGTGGGTATCATCCCCTATGTATCCCTGATAATATTTTCTGCAGTCATATTTTGGAGAGAAGCTCTCAAAACATCAGGAATAAAAAGCTATATACTAATTGCATGTGTATCTGTTATTGCTGGCAACTTTATATTCCATGCCATGCTGGAAAACACACCAAGATTGCACTACCTTGCAGTTGTTCTTGGCATGGGAATGGCTGCCAGAGGGATAGATGAAAATAGCCATAATTAGAAAGAAGTACACCTTTCAAGGGGGAGCCGAAGGGTTTTCAAATAGCCTGGTTGAACATCTTGCAGATGCCGGACATGAAGTCCATATTTTTGCGATCACATGGAATGCGGATACTCACAATAGTAATATTCATTTCCATAAGGTACCTGCCTTAGCATGTAATTCATTTTTTAGGGATTTCACCTTTGCCGTGTCTTCTTTCTTCCTGCTGAACAAACAAAAAAAAGATTTTGATATTATTCAGAGTCATGACAAAACTCTCTGTCAGGATATATACCGAGCCGGAGATGGATGTCACATTGAGTGGCTGAAACAGCGATGGAAGCGCATCGGCTTTGCAGGGAAGGTGTCTATACTTTTAAACCCGTATCATTGGTTAATCCTCACACTGGAGCGCCTGATTTTCAGGATGCACAGGTTCAAAAAAATTATTGCCATATCAGATATGGTGAAAAAAAATGTGATGGACAATTACGGGATTTCGTCTGCTGATATAGAAGTGATTTATAACGGGGTAGATGTAGATAGGTTTAGCCCACAGAACAAAAAAAAATACAAAAGTGAGATAAGAGAGAAACACGGGTTAAAAGATGATGATTTTGTCGTTCTCTTTGTTGGGTCCGGTTTTGAGCGGAAAGGGGTCAAATACCTGATACAGGCCGCTGAATCTGTTTCCGGACAGATATCGCTCATGATTGTGGGTAAGGGGCCTGAATCGGAGTTTAAAAAAATATCAGCACGCCAAAAGATAATTTATTGCGGACCTCAAAAAGATATTGATAAATATTATGCCGCTGCAGATATGTTTGTATTTCCCACAATGTACGAACCGTTCGGGAATGTTCATCTTGAAGCGCTTGCAAGCGGCCTGCCTGTTATTACGACAAAAAACAGCGGGGCGTCTGAGATTATAAAGGATGGGATACACGGCTTTGTGGTACAGGAACCGGAAGACTATATTTCCATAGCGGAAAAGATAACGATCCTTCTGAATGATAAAGATAAACTTGAATCAATAAGTCAAAATGCAAGGCAGCTGGCTGAGGAATTTACTTTTAAAAAACACATAGGCAAAATAAAAAAGTTGTATGACACGCTCACGATAAACCGGAACATGCATATATAATTCCGCTCTGTTCACCCAAATAAGGGGGAATTGAAGAGGGGACATGATGATGAAAATATAAATATCATCTAACAAAGGAACGATCATTGCTTCCCATTTCCGTTGTCATAGTGACAAAGAACGAAGAAATTAACATCGAAGATGCATTGAAAAGCGTCTCGGATGCTGAAGAGATTATTGTCATCGATTCATTCAGCACTGACAGGACTGTTGAAATATGTAGAAAGTATACAGACAAAGTCTATCAGCATGAATGGCAGGGATTTGCCCGCCAGAAACAGACAGCTGTTGATTATTCGGAGGGTGAGTGGGTCCTGATTCTCGATGCGGATGAGAGGGTGACCGATGATCTCAGACAGGAGATCGCAGGTGTGCTTGTAAACACAGATTGCAACGGTTTTTATGTTCCAAGGAAGAATTTTTTTATTGGCAGATGGATCAGGCATGGCGGGTGGTGGCCTGATCACACGCTGAGGCTTTTCAGAAAGAACAGTGCGCATGTTGTTCCCCGTGAGGTGCATGAACAGGTTGCTGTTGAGGGTAAAGTCGGATATCTGAAGAATCCCCTGAAGCATTATACATATACCAGTATTTCAGACTATCTGGAGAGAATGGACAGGTACTCATCTCTTGCATCTGTTGAAATCAGGAAAAAACATGGTAGTGCCGGGCCCATGTTACTGGTGGTGAAGTCGGGTTCAATGTTCCTTAAAATGTATATATTAAGAAGGGGATTTCTTGACGGAAAATATGGATTTCTTCTGGCTGCTCTTTACAGTTATTATACTTTTTTGAAATATGCGAAGACATGGGAAAAACAGGATAACTGATATTGAGGTGTTCACAATATCAGGCAGCAGTGTGATTAAATAGTGTCTGTGTATAAACTGCCGTTTTTATTTTTGTCATGCCCGAAGTCTGTAGTCGGGCATCCAGAACTCATTAAAAACAGTGGATTCCCGCCTAAGGACTGCGGGAATGACGGACAAAGAAGCCGATTTTACAGACTCTAAATAATCCTGGAAAACTTCAAACTGAGTAGTTTGTAAATAAGTTTTGCAGCAAGAAAATCAGGAGCAGCATTGTTAGACGGGCAGAGTTCAACAACATCAAAACCAACAATGTTTTTCTTATTTGAAACATGTTCCAGCAGATCAATTACTTCATACCAGCCCAGCCCACCCGGTTCAGGGGTGCCTGTTGAGGGCATGATGGAGGGATCAAAGACATCGAGGTCAATGGTTAAATAAACATTATCAGAGAGTTTTTTTGTGACGTTATGTATCCATGTCTTTGATTTTCTGATATCAGATGCATAAAAAATATTAGTACTTGTTATATTTTTCAGCTCTGATGAATCCATGCTTCTTATCCCAACTGAAACTATCTTGTCTGTTACTTCCTTAGCCCTTGCCATGACACAGGCATGACTGTATGTAGTGCCTTCGTATGTATCACGCATATCAGTATGGGCATCCAGGTGCAGAATGCTTACGTTATCAAAACACTCAACATGTGCCTTTATAGTTCCCAGTGAAACAGTATGTTCTCCGCCAATGACAACGGTATATTTGTTGTCAGCCAGTAATTTGCTGGTTTTTTTATAAACATTGCGTACCATGACTTCCGGAGTGAGCCCGCTCACTTTACCGGCCGTATGTATCCCATTAACAGAGACTTCAGAACCGGTTTCAATATCATAGAGTTCCAAATGTTTCGACGCATTCATTATAGCCTGTGGACCCTTTGATGATCCCTTGATCCACGTGCTTGTTTTATCAAAGGGAACAGGAAGAATGACTATGGCTGAGTTTTTATAATTTGAATATCTGCGGGACAGTCCGCAGAAGTTATCTGGGGTATTATTTTTTTTCACAACAATTGGTTACGAATTGCGGATTTCTAAAAAGTCAGTATTTATGAAGGTTTTTTCCCTGATAGCTGAAAACTGAAACCTGACGGCTAAACTTACAATAGCATGACAGCAGCAGCGATTGCTGTAGTCCATTTTCCATGCTTGTTGCCTTCTGTAGACTGGCAGATATTCGTGCTTTTAAAAATATACTCGCTTGCCTTATACTCGTCAGGGTCAAAAGCAATACCCAGTGTTGTGGCCAGCATCGTTGCAGCAAGGTCCTCTGCATAATCGCCGGCTTTTCTTGCGGTTTGACCGAACGAATGATGCTCGGAAATATATCCATAATGCTTCCTGTCCTTTGGTACTGCCAGACCTACAGCAGCAGAGATGAGCCTGTTGGGTTCATTAGTCTCACTCCTGGCCATGACACAAAAAGTTATCTGGCCGGGATTTATCTTTTTAACGCCCCTGGCTTTTGGAATTATCTCACACTTAGGCGGAAAAATGCTTGATACATAGACAAGGTTACATTTTTCGATGCCTGCCTTGCGTAAAGCAAGCTCAAAAGAGGCGAGCTTGTCCTTATGAACGCCTTTGCCTTTTGTGAAAAAAATATGTTTGGGTATTAAATCCATGTTTGATTACCAGATAAATTTCAGGGTAAAAATATACCTTAAACTCGACAATTATTTCAAGCCGGCACTACAACTGCATTGGTCTCATTGAATTTATATGTCCAGAATTCATAATATATCATATGATTGCGATTATTGATTATGGAATGGGCAACCTGAGGAGTGTTGAAAAAGGTTTCCTGAAAGTAGGAGCAGATGTAAAAGTCACCAATAGACCTGAAGATGTGCTCCATGCTGATGGGGTTGTGCTTCCCGGGGTTGGGGCTTTTCGTGACTGTATGGGTGAATTGACTCATCTTAATCTGATACATGCAGTTGTTGATTTCATTCAAAAGGGCAAACCGTATTTAGGTATTTGTCTTGGGCTTCAGATCCTGTTCAGTGAGTCAGATGAATTCGGAAAATGCAATGGACTGGATATTTTAAAAGGCAGGGTGCTCAGGTTTGATCTGGAAAATAAGGAACTGAAGATTCCTCAGATGGGATGGAATCAGCTTAATATGAAAAACAAGAATCCGCTCTTTGAAGGGATCCCGGATAAAAGCTATTTTTATTTTGTTCATTCCTATTACGTTTCTCCTGAGGACTCCTCTGTAATAGCGACCACAACTGATTATGGAATAGAGTTTACTTCGGCTGTATGGAAAGACAACATATTTGCCGTACAGTTTCACCCGGAAAAAAGTCAGGCCCTGGGTTTGCAGGTCCTCAGAAATTTTGGAAATATTGTTAGTAAGACAAAAAGCAGTAGTTAGTAGCTGGTAGTTTGTAGTCCGGGATGGTCAGTTTTATTCTTTTCCCTTAACTACTAACCACCAGCTACTAATTACCGTCATATTGCTTGCGGAATGCTATTCACTTATTCGGCAAGTTATCGAGAAGTTCCTTTATACTCTTCTTCAATACCGGATGGACCAGGTCAGGAGCAATTTCTGCAAGAGGTCTCAGGACAAAATCTCTGTCTTTTATGTGAGGGTGGGGGATAGACATTTCTGGTTTTTTCATTACCACATTATCATAGAACAGTATGTCCAGGTCTATAATTCTGGGTCCCCACCTGAAAGTTTCGGTCCGTCCCAATACGGTTTCGATCTCTTTAACCAGAGTCAGTAATGTCTCCGGTGGCAGGGTTGTGTCAACTGAAACAGCCATATTTATGAAGCACGGCTGATTTTTTACCCCCCAGGGTTCTGTCTCAATCATTGAAGACTGCTTAAGAATTGTAAGACCCTTATTGACTAACAGGTTGATTGCTCTTTTACAGTTCTCTTCCCTTTTGCCCAGATTGGAACCTATGCCGATATATGCTATGGACATTGCGATTATCCTAATGAAATTAAAGATGAGAAATAAAAATTTACCATGACAATTGAAACATCAAATAATGCATATCTCCGAATTATATTAAATTTTAAACTTATAATTTTTTTCACAGCTTTACGATAAAAAATAATTTTAGATTTATATGAATAAATCAAATTAATTGATGTCTGTGTATAAAGTCAAACTTTAAGTTGTCATTCCCGTAGACTGTTGATCGGGAATGCAGTCTTTTGAATAGATTCTGGATGCCCGATTAAAGACTTCGGGCATGACAAAAATAAAAAACTGCAGTTTATACACAGACAAAAAGTGGAGTTCTTATGCATTTATTATAAATCATTGGGGTCACAGATCCCTTATGTACCACACCGACAGACAGACCCAACAGGGGTGTGATAAACTGTTTTGATGAAAATACTTGTTATTAAACCCAGTTCTTTGGGTGATGTTATTCATGCGCTGCCATTTCTCAGATCAATCAAGGACTCATTTCCTGAGTCGCGGGTGGACTGGGTTATCAGCAGAGACCTTATAGGCCTCATCGAAGATAACCCATTAATAGACAGAATTCATACCATCGATAAGGAATCCTGGAAAAAAATAGGTAATCTTTATACGTCTCTGACTGAAATATTATCATTAAGAAAGACATTAAGGAATGAACATTATGACGTTGTTGTGGACCTGCAGGGTTTGTTAAGAAGCGGGATAATCGCCCATTTTGCTGCGGCATCAAAAACTATCGGATTTACCGATGCACGTGAAGGAAGTCGTTTTTTCTATGATGTACAAGTACCGATACACGGGATTTTCCATGCGGTTGACAGGTGTCTTGAAGCGGCCAGGATAATTGGAGCTGAAGTGAAGACAGCTGAATTTCCTCTTTCAGTCAATGTCGATATTAGTAGAAAAATAAAAGAACTCATTGGGAATAATGATGAATATATAATAATAGCGCCGTCAGCCAGGTGGCAATCCAAACGCTGGCCTTCAGCACATTTTGCTTCTCTTATATCAAAGCTTACCATCCAGTGTATTATTATTGGCAGTAAAGATGACGTTATCCTGGTCAATCAGATAATAACAGGAACAACAGGCAATGCTGTTAACTTCTGTGGAAGGACTGACCTGAAGGAACTTGTTGCATTGATTTCCGGTTCACGGGCGGTCGTAAGCAATGATTCCGGGCCCATGCATATTGCAGCAGCTCTTGAGAAACCGACTATTGCTCTTTTTGGACCGACAGATCCGGAAAAAACAGGCCCTTATGGCTGGGAGTCCAATAAAAAATTGAAAGTGATCAGGGCAGATATTCCCTGCAGTCCATGCAGAACAAAAGACTGCGCTGATTTAATATGTATGAATAATATTAAGGTTGAATCGGTGCTGGCAGAACTTGAGGAATATGTAAGCTGACTGCATAAACAGTTCTATAAATATACCTTGCCTGATTTCACAATTATATAAGAAACAGAGCACTGATGATTTGCTCTTTTGCTCTGGAATTTTATATCATATTGTCCAGAATCATCTTTATTAATTTAGATCATTTCTTGTACATCGCCCAAACATTCATTATATAAGGAGGCATATTATGAGTAGTTTAAGAAAAATTCTGGCTGTTTTTATTGTGTGTTGTGTCATTGGTTTTTTATTGAGGGCTGTATCCGTAGATGCTGCTGTTAATGATGAACTTATTGAAGCAGCAATGGAAGGCAATGTCAACGTTGTGAAAAATTTACTGTCAAACGGTGTTGATGTTAATACGACAGACGCTTCCAAAAGGACAGCATTGATGCTTGCCTCTTTTAATGGATATTCAGAAATGGTGAATCTTTTGATCACTAATGGAGCTGATGTAAACATTAAGACCGTAAAAAACCAGACTGCACTGATGGCTGCATCATTTGGTGGGCATACTGATATTGTGGAGACTCTGCTTTCGGCAGGTGCTGATGCAGACAGCACAGATGCCCTTGGAGGAAACGCATTAATGGATGCAGCTTACAAGGGGAACTTGACAATTGTAAAACTCCTGCTTGCAAAAGGAGCGAAAATAAATGCCAGGGACTCTATGGGCGGTACGGTTTTAATGGACGCTTCCTATGAAGGTCATACAAAAACAGTTGAGGTACTGCTTGAGAATGGTGCTGACGTTAACATGAAAAATAATAAAAATCAGACAGCCCTCATGGACGCTGCTGTTAATGGACATACTGATATTACCAGGTTGCTTCTTGATAAAGGTGCGGATGTAAATGTTCAGGATGACCAGGGTGCTACCGCATTAATGGATGCTGCACTGAAAGGTCATTATGATGTTGCGAAACTTCTGATTGATAGCGGAGCGGATGTTAATACCAAGAGCAATAATAATGAAACAGCCCTTAGTATAGCCGAGGCAAAAGGTCATCCGGCAATTGTAAATCTGCTCAGACAGGCAGGAGCCAGATAGTAAAACATCATAGAGAAACGCAGGAAATATTATGTCGAGTCTGGTTTAAAGTATATTCTGAATCCGGATTATTGCTTCCTTCATCCTTTTTACCGGAACTGTCAAAGCAAACCTGATGAATCCCTCTCCCGGAGCTCCGAATCCGTTTCCGGGAGTTGTCAAAATGCCTGCTTTATTTAAGAGAAGTGCAGTAAAGTCCATTGAAGAAACACCCGTAGGACATTTTACCCAGAGATAGAAGGTGGCTTGAGGTTTATTCACTTCAAGGCCGAGTTTCTTTAACCCGTGAAACAGGACATCTCTTCGCTCCTGATACATCTTTCTTAATTTCCTTAACTCGGCATCTTTTGTCCTGAGAGCCACAATTCCTGCTTCCTGGATGGCCTGAAAAATTCCGGAATCAATATTAGTCTTGATCTTCCCAAGTCCTGCAACAGCATCTTTATTACCAACGGCAAATCCTATCCTCCATCCTGTCATGTTATATGTCTTGGACAGAGAGTGGAACTCAATACCCACGTCCTTTGCCCCGGGGACCTGCAGAAAACTTAAAGGTTTATCATTTCCATAATGTCAGCGCACGCAGATGTGGGATTGTTAGGATAGTTAATAAACATAAGCTTTGCTTTTTTCAGGACGTATTTTGGAATTCGGTTAAGATCAGGAAGGTAACTGTTTTTTTCGAGCAGGGGCATTTCGCAGCTTATGCCTCCTGCAAAAAGTGTAGCCACGGGATACACAGGATAGCCCGGGGAAGGGACAAGTACATAATCTCCGGGATTAATAAATGCAAGCGGCATATGTCCAATACCTTCTTTTGATCCTATGAGAGACACTACCTCAGTATTCGGGTTGAGCTTTACATTGAACCGCTTTTTGTACCAGTCAGCAACGGCCTGTCTGAAAGACAACATCCCTATATATGATGGGTACTGGTGATTCACAGGATTTTTTACTGCCTTCTGCATTGTCTGAATTATATGTTTTGGAGTTGGCGTATCAGGATCTCCGATGCTCAGGTCGATAAGGTCAATCCCTTTTGCAAGGGCCTTTTCTTTCATCTTATCTATTGTTGCAAATAAATATGGCGGAAGGTCTTTTACCCTGTTGGCAGGTTCAATTTTAATTTTATTACTCAATTTAGGCCTCCTGATGGAATTCAGATAAAAATATAAACAATTAAAGAATTACTAATTTATTATAATTAGAGGAAAGATGCAAATTTTTTATAAATAATACATATATTTACTGATTGTTACCATAATATGTTTCAGTCAGACTGACGTTAATCTTACTCCTGATGTTAAACATAATACAGGTCAAAAGGTATAGATATAAGAAGATAAATCGCAAAAGGGTTAAAGTAAACGTCCCCTGATTAGTACCTTAACGTTGCTTTTAATCGTTTCGGATGTAGCAACAGGTCAAGGCCATTAATTATGCCTGAAACATGAACGTCACTGGCCATTAATATGTCAACAGCGCACCCTTCTCCCTCTGTGACAGCAATGCCAATCCTCGCGACCCTGAGCATTTTTCTGTCATTATTCCCATTGCCAAAGGCAACGACAGAAGTTGTGCCCAGCTTTTCTATGTATTCCTCTTTTTGAAGATCATGATATTCTCCCTCCAGTACATGGACATCACATTTTACACCCCTTAATTCCGATTTTGCAGATCCAAAGGTGTCTGAGGTCAAGACATGGATAGTAAGCAGGTCAGCAAGCTCATTGAGTTTTTCTTTTACTCCCGAAATAAGTTGTCCATTAAAGGAAAGAGTTCCTGTAAAATCAGAAACCAGATGTTCCAGCTTAACAGCTCCAAATCCCGGTATCTCAAGTTCAATCATGATTTTCCCTTTGTGTGCACTGCTCTATGGTATTAAATCCAGCCTGAAAATTCAATGAACAGGGATCATGTATCATTTTCATATGAATACGTCCGGTCTTTTTTCTTTTGTGCGGTATAATGCTTTTCTTCGAGCATTTTCTCCTTGGCTCTTTTTGACCGCTTACGTTTTTGTCTTTTGATCCGGGCTATGCGTGTGGCTTCTTCACTTTCTTCCCTGTTAACAGCATGTTCTATTTTTTTATATAAAAGAACCCTCGCATGATAGCGGTTCAGTCCCTGGGTGCGGGCCTTTTGACATTTCACCTCCGTTCCTGTTGGTATGTGTTTCAGGTGAACGCAGGTAGCGACCTTGTTGACATTCTGACCGCCTCTGCCTCTGGAACGGACAAAGGATTCTTTAATATCTTTTTCATAAATTCCAAGACTGTCCAGCTTTTCCCGGAGTTTATTTTCTTTTTCAATGCTGACCGGAAACATATCTCATTATAACAGGGACACATCCCATGGGATGTGTCTTTGCTTAAATCTTAATTTTGCATGATTTAACAATAGAGAAGGCTTTTTTCTTTAATTCAGTAGTGAAAGTATCCCCATGTGCTAAATCGTTTTCAGCATGATCCAGTATGTCATAAAACATGTTCCATCCTGTTTTTTCTTTTTTAAACAGATCAACAAGAGGATTGGTGTCCTGATTCAGATATGAAATCGTCTCATCAAGTCTCCTGATCCCGCTTTTCATGAACTCTTTTCCCTGCTCTCTTTTTTCATCTGCTTTTTCAGTAAAAAAAGATGCGGTCTTCAGGGCAAACCGCAGGTATACGATAGTGAGAGGGATATGTGATACAAAGCACCCTGTAAATGGATCTACCTGCTTTTTTATCTCTTTCAGGTCCCAGGGCAGTGCCCTGCAGTAGAAAGAAAAGAGCAGAATTCTTATGTAGTCTCCGATCAGTTTGCCTGTTGATGCTTTTTTTATCGCTTCTTCTGCAAAGGCCTCTTTATCGTGGCGCATAATAAGCCCGTCTTTATGAACATAACGCAGCTTATCATGACTGCCATTGAAAAGGACCGAAAGAATATAGGCCTGGTCTTCAGCCCTTCCGATAATGGAAGGCGTAAAAGGCCTGTGCGTTCTGAGGGCGTCCAGCAGGATACCGTTTGTCCCGCCTGTCACATGGAAGCGCTGAATGCATTGGCCCGTTCCGTCTGGCTGCCTGTCCGTATATCTTGTCATCATTTCTGCTTCTGTTGAAACTGCCTGCGGGAGTTTGCTGTAAAACACGAGGTCATCAGCTTTAATCTCATCTGAAGGAAAGGAGACATCAGGGAAAAACAGGGAATGTTCAATGTCCTGTTGATTGACGAGCGCTCCTGCAATCATTCCGAGTTCAACCTGATTACCATCACTGTCAGTTCCCTTTGCACCCCATAACGGTGTCTTAAAATGTTCAAATGCGGACAGGCCGGCCTGCTCTACGAGATCTTTCTGCGGGAATATCTGGTCAAGATCAATCTTGAATGTCCCTTTGGTATCAGGATTGATAAAGACCTGCCAGAAGGCAGCTATGGCCTTTAAAAAACTGTAATGCCGGCCATACTCGCCGTCAACACCAAAGACTCCATGAAGAGGGTCTGGATCTGTTTTATCTATAAAACTTTCTGCGGCAGGTATCAGTATATCTTTGATGATTGCCTGGGTATCAGCTTCAGTAAACACATATACTTCAAGGTTGCGGATATTCTTTCTATTATTTAACTCATCTTCAAGGTACTGTTTTGCAATCTGCTGCAGTCCCTTGTGAGTTACAGAAACCGAAAGAAGGCACGTAAGTTTTAAGTCTTTATCAATTGTCCCCTGTTCCTTTTCAAAAGCAACGGCCCTGTCCAGCCCTTCAAGTCCATAAAGGATCTCATTGTTTTCCGGAGCTATACCGACCGGAATGGGATGGTCATACCAGAACAGCTGGTCTTCATTAATAATACTTTTTAATTTCTGTGACAGGTCATTGTTAATCAATTGGTTGTCTTCGTCTACATCCCCAATCGGAGTTGTAATGAGAACGTTGGATGTAAACACTATCTGTCTGACAGGGTCAGTAATCGGTAATGGATTCAGTGAGGTGATATTCACCATTCTTTTTTTTCGAAGCCTGGTGATCTCTCTCTCTGGATTACTGCTCAGACCTGTTCCCTCGGGAAAAAAGACCTGCATGATCTTCTCCATGGACTCATGGTGGCTGGCTTTGTTTGCCGGCTCATCGAGCCATGCAAACAAGTCATTTATGCTACTGCTAAAATTCGTGTCCCTGTTATAGATGGATGACATTTCATCAGCTACTATTTCCAGCCCTTTTCTGTAAAAACCAACGATCTCTTTCCAAGCTGGCACAGATTCCATTTTGGTGAAATATCTGGAGGCACTGTTATAGAACGTATGCGATTCTCCTGCCAATAAAATAAGGAAGACGGCATTGAGGTTCTCTTCAATGTCAATGCCGACGGGCTTTTCAGGATGGAACTGATCAGGAATATTAATACCTGATAAAGGAGTATCACCCGTATAAGAACCAATGATATGTTTAATTATTACCTGAAATTTATCTACCATGTTTACCGGCTTTAAAATGATTAACAGAAATTATACCATTCATCCCCGAAACCGTACGCAAAACTGAGGGCACCTGTCAAATAGAGTTAAGCAGAAGGCGTTTCAGACAGGTCGAATGCGATCCTGACACATGATATTACATCTAAAAGCAGGGAGTTAGCCAATTATAAGTTAACGTTATAAATTGATAACTTTTTCTTTTTTGACAAAGATCGTATTTATGAGATAATGTATATCCCACTTTTTGTCCTCAATGTAAAATCCTTGTAACTAAAAGGGAGATTAAATGAAAAGTCATGCATGGAGACCTTTGTTCGTGTTTATCGGCGTAATTATCCTCGCCCTGATTGCACGATATTTTATTGTCCCCAGAGATTTTACTGTTGGGGAAAGGGGATTCATGTACAGCTACCACCGTGCCAGTAATGTGGATGAGTGGTTAGCATTTGAAGTAAAGTATCAGGGGAAAGAATACTGCAGCGAATGCCATGATGAAAAATATGAAGCCAATATGGCGTCAAAACATAAAATCATAGAGTGTGAAAACTGTCATGGTCCGGCCATTGAACACCCGGAAAATCCGGAAAAACTAACAATAGACACGAGCAAGGCACAATGTATCAGGTGTCATGCATATTTGCCGTATCCTTCAAGTCAGAGGAACAAAATCAAGGGTATAGACCCGACAGACCATAATCCGGAAGACCTGTGTGCTGATTGTCATGATCCGCACGAGCCGGACTTATAGGAGCAGCAGATGAAATTTTCCAGGAGAGATTTTATATCAACAGCGATTAAAGGTGCATGCGCAGCATCATTGCCCCTGAGCGCATTTAAAATATTGAGCCCGGAAGAGGCAGAAGCGTCTGTAAGGGAAGCCAACATCAGGTGGGGTTTTGTAGTTGATACAGAAAAGTGTGTTGGATGCGGGTTCTGTGTAAAGGGATGTAAACTGGAAAATGAAGTGCCTTACGATGTTGTAGTGACAAGAACATGGGTTGAACGTTATGTTGTTTTAAAAGAACATGGGTTGAACGTTATGTTGTTTTAAAAGACGGGAGAAGGCTGATCGATACTCCTCATGGCGGGAGAGACGGATTTACCAGTCCTGTAATAGACGGAAGGGAAGTGAATCCAAAGGATATTGTAAAGGCATTTTTTGTACCCAAACTCTGTAACCAGTGTGATAGTCCTCCCTGTGTTCAGGTCTGCCCTGTAGGTGCCACGTATCAGACCCCTGACGGTATTGTCCTTATTGACAGGAAATGGTGCATCGGCTGCGGATACTGTATTATGTCATGTCCTTATGGCGCCAGGTTTTTCCATCCAATTCATAAAGTCGCTGAAAAATGTACATTCTGCTTTCATCGTTTGAGAAAGGGTATGAAGACAGCATGTGTTGATGCATGTCCCTTTGGCGCCAGATTGATTGGCAATCTTAAAGATCCAAATGATCCGGTAACCAGGATTGTACTGTCCCAGAGGGTCGCAGTATTAAAGGATTCTTTTGGAACCAAACCCCAGGTCTATTATCTTGGAATGGATGAAAATGTGAGGTGATGCAATGAGCGCTGAATTAGCAGCAGTAGCAGCCCATGGTGCTGAATTAGCAGTACATGGAGCTGAATGGACAACCAAGGAGTTTTTTACATATCCAAATGAATTTGTGTACTGGACAATACAGATTGTTATGTACCCCTACATCACAGGGCTTGTTGCCGGCGCCTTTGTTTTATCCTCACTGTATCACGTGTTTGGCCAGGAAGACCTTAAGGACATAGCAAAATTTGCGCTTGTATTCTCTTTTGCACTTCTTATCGTTGCTCCCATGCCGCTCCTGTTTCATCTTCAGCAGCCCCAGAGAAATTTTGAAGTCATGTTTACCCCGCATTTTACATCTGCAATCGCGGCATTTGGAATGGTCTATTCCTTTTATATGGCTATCGTTGCGGCAGAAATATGGTTTGTCTACAGGAAATATTTTGTAGAGCAGTCTGTGGCCCTTAAAGAAGCAAAAGGTTTTTATAATAAATTAATGGGAAAAACGTACAAAATCCTGACATTAGGGGCCAATGATATCAGTGAAGACGCCCTTCATACTGACCATAAGATAGTCAAGTATCTGGCAGCTCTGGGAATTCCGGTTGCATGTTTCCTTCACGGTTATGCAGGATTCATATTCGGATCGGTCAAGGCGAATGCCTTGTGGATGACACCTCTCATGCCCGTTATATTTATCATGTCAGCCATTGTATCCGGAATAGCTCTTTGCATGCTGACTGATATTATCATGATGGAGTGGAGAAAATTCAGGATAAAGCACTCCAAGAAAAATTTTCATATGACAGCTGATGAGGTTGTTGGTGAAGAGGTCGCGGTCACAAAGAAAACTTCAAAGTTTCTGCTTGGCGCCATGGTAGCTGCAATAGTACTGGAGCTTCTTGATCTTATATTCAGAGGATATACCGCAACCAAATCATGGGACATTTTAAGAACGGTTATTTATGATATGGACTTTACCAAGATATTTATTATGCAGTATGGGATAGGTAATGCATTGCCCTTTGTTATGCTGCTGCTCCCCGGACTTACCGTCAGACGGGCTGCAATAGCCTCTGCCCTGGTCCTCTTCGGAGTGTTCATGATGAGGTGGAATGTTGTAATCGGCGGACAGGCTTTTTCCAATTCCTTTGCCGGATTCATGCATTATCATATACCCATTATTCCTCACAATGCAGAAACATTTAAAGAAGGAGTATTGGGAGCTATATTTATGGGCGGATTACCTTTTGTCCTTTTCTGGCTATTTAATAAAGTTGTCCCTTCAGTCAAATATACACTGAAGGAAAATAAGGAATAACGCATTATTATTTTTTTAAAATTGACATATCTAGTTGATTTTGTTACAGTTTCAGAACTTAATTCAGTAGAGGAGGGTTAATGCAGAGACGCAGTTTTTTAAGTATGATTTTTGCGGTATTGGGTTCTGTCTCATTAGGTTCCCTCGCTTATCCGTTTCTGAAATATCTTGCTCCACCCAAGGCTGAAATCATGGCCGGAACTCAGAAGGTCCGCAAATCTGATGTGGGTGATGCAAAAGAGATCCTTTTTCAAAATACTCCGGCAATCATAATAGACCGTCCTGGCAAAGGTCTTATTGCACTCTCAAGGGTATGCACCCACCTGGGCTGCCTGCTTGAGTATGATAAGCAGAAAAAGAAACTGATTTGTCCCTGTCATGCCGGTATATTCAATCTTGAAGGGCGCGTTGTTTCCGGACCACCGCCAAAATCTCTAACTGTTTTTCCTCTCAAAGTTGAGGGAGAAGATATCGTAATAGGATAAAAATACTATATGTTTCCTTTGGCTGGCTGGTAAGATTGATTCATATTGTTGCCAGCAATCTGATGGTTGCATTGGTTTTTATCCATTTAATCTCCATATTTTTAATGGGCAGTTACAAAAAGCCAAGGGAGGCGACATGGCTGGCAGGAGGGCTGCTTCTGCTTGTTACCCTGTTGTTCTGTTTGAGCGGATATCTGCTTCCCTGGAGCCAGAGGAGTTACTGGGCAACAACAATTGTTACCAATATCCCAACTGCTTTTCCGGTTGTAGGAGAGTTTTTAGCAAATACATTAAAAGGGGGAGAACACATATCCGGCATAACATTAACAAGGTTTTTCTCTTTGCATGTCGGATTTCTGCCGCCTATCTTTATGGCCATTGTTGGTCTTCATATTTTCCTGATATGGCGCATAGGGCTATCCGTTCCTCCATTCAGTAAATCAGCTGAAGAAGAGAAACCATGGACCGAATACAGTCACACTAAATACTCTGACAGTTATCCTTTTTATCCTCATTTCTTTATGAAAGAAGTGTCCATGGTCATGCTGTTCTTCGCAATTATATTCTTTATAATTTCATTTTTTCCAACGATGTTTGTCCCTGAAGCTGCCAACACGCCGGCAGATCCATTCAGGACACCGGCCGACATTAAGCCTGAATGGTATTTTCTTGCACCCTATCAGATGTTGAAATTAATACCGAATAAATTTTTTGGAATCAGCATTCAGATCGTGGCGATTTTTACTTTCCTGCTGTGGCCATTTTTTGATACCGGAGAAGAGAAGAACGTATTAAAAAGACCTGCACTCCTGGGGGCCTTTCTTATTCTCCTGGCAGCATGGATTGCCTTAACGTTCTGGGGGAGGTACTCGTGAGATATTTCTACGTTCTGATAATTATTGCTATGCTTTGTGTTACGGTACCCTTGTCCGCAGGTTACAGGGAACTGTTTGAAAAAGAGTTCCTGAGCAAGCCCTGGTCTTCGGAGATCCTGGAAGAAAGTGCATGTGTTGAATGTCATACGTCTGATGCCATGCCGCCGGAACTGAGGAGTATTCCTCAGGAATGGCAGCTGAGCTGGCACTATCAAAATGATGTCTCATGTGATGACTGCCATGGCGGTGACAGTACTGACGCAACCATGTCCATGTCCCACAAGAGGGGATTTGCCGGGACTCCAAAATATACTGAAGTACCGGAACAGTGTGGAAAATGCCACTTGGGTATTCTTGAGCATTATGTAGAGAGCGGTCATGGAAAGGCACTGAAGGAGACAGGGGACGGACCTAACTGCGTGACCTGTCATGGATCTCATAATATCCAGAAAGTAAGTATTGATATTATTAATGCCCAGCGCTGCTCAAAATGTCATTCCTACGACAGGGCAAAGATGATGAAACAGGCATTGTTTCTTACTGACGAAAAAATTGAAAAAATTGAAGAAGCTCTTCTCATTTTAAAATCAAAAGGTGTTTATCCTGAAAAAGAAGAAAAGAGACTTTTTGATACCCAGGCAAAGTTTCGTACATTATTTCACACTATTGATGTTACCAGAGTAAAAAACGAGACCGATCACTATACGAAGCAGCTTGATTCCATCGAGGAAGATGTCGGGAATACGTTTGATCATCTGGCATTCAGGAGGAAATTCTCTACATTCCTGATGCTGATATTTGCCGGATCATGGATTGTGGCATCATTACTGTCCAAGTCGTATAAAGATTAATTCTGGTCCTGAAATAGAGGATTGCGTGGCCACCATTAGTCTAGTATATTAATACAGCTAAATTCCGATAAATCTGCATAAATATCTTTTTTAAATCCAGAGTTTCTCATATTGCATATTATAAGATTATGTTATATAATCATTTAATTTCAAAATACATTATGCTGCTTTAATTAATTTCACCAGAAAAAATAACAGAAAGGAGATTTAGTTAAGTGGTCATATCTAATCACCAATGTTACGGACTCTTAAGAGTCAGGCCTTTCTGCTTTACAATTTTTTTTCTCACCCTTATTTTCAATTTACTGTTGATAACAAATGTATCTGCTGCAGATGTTCCTGATTTCTTTGTTCCTCCTCCGCCTTTTTCGGAAGATATATTCCCCTGCTCTGAATGCCATGCTGATCTGGAGGTCAATGAGGAACGTCGTGAACTTGATTTTCATGAGGACATTAAGCTGAAACATGCAGAGGAACAGAGGTGGTGTCTTGACTGCCATAATCCTGCAGACAGGGATAAACTGAGACTGGCGAACGGTCAGGTCATATCATTTGATACATCTTATAATCTCTGCGGACAGTGTCATGGTACTATCTTTCGTGACTGGAAGGCAGGAGTACATGGTAAAAGAACAGGTTTCTGGAACGGTAAAAAGCAGTACCGCCTGTGCGTTCATTGCCATAATCCTCATAGTCCCCGTTATAAACCTATTGAGCCTCTTCCTCCTCCTATCAGGCCTGAAGAGCTGAAATACACCAAATCAGAGGATGATCAAATTCCCAGGAACCCATTAACAAGTAACTACAAAGCGGAGCATAAAGATGTCAAAGAAAAACATTAATAACACATGTAATAAGAAGGTTCGAAGAAGGACCATTCTTAAGAGCGCTGCAGTCGGGCTTACCTCTCTGGCACTGCCTTTTGGTAATGCTGATGCCGGTGTGTGGGAGTCCTTTTTTCAGAAGCATTTCCACCAGATGAACAAGGACGAGCTCAAGACAGTTATTACCAGGCTGGAGAGCGAATATAAGGAAGAATATGGGAAGGATTTTAATATAAAATCGACCAAACCCATTGATGGTGTGAAATTTGGCTATGGTCTGGACCTTTCCAGGTGTATCGGATGCAGAAGGTGTGTATATGGATGCGTAGAGGAGAACAATCAGTCCCGAGACCCCCAGATACACTGGATTTCAGTCCTGGAATTTAAAAAAGGAGAAAGATGGGTCAATGTATTTGAAGAGGCCACAAAATATTATAATCCCAACCCGCCCTGCGTAAAAGTCTGCCCTACCAAGGCAACATGGCAGGAAAGGGACGGCATCACGGTGGTTGATTATAACTGGTGTATTGGCTGCAGGTACTGCATGGCAGCCTGTCCTTATGGAGCACGGCGTTTTAACTGGGCTGCACCCCAGGTTGCCAGGGAAGAAATAAATACCGAGACCCATTACCTCGGCAATAGACCCAGGTATAATGGGGTCGTTGAGAAATGCACATTCTGTATCCAGAGGACCAGGGAAGAACCCGGCAGGTATCCTGCCTGTGTTGAGGTATGTCCTGTTGGGGCCAGAAAGTTCGGAAACCTTCTGGACCCTGAAAGTGAGATACGCTACAGCATTGAACACAAGAGGGTTTTCCGTCTTAAAGAAGACCTGAACACGTCACCGAAATTTTATTATTTCTTTGCAACATAAATTGCCAAAGGAGAACAATATATGTCTGATCTTTTACAGCCAGTAAAAAATTTCTTCACCGCAGTGCAGTTTGTTACAAAAGGAGGGAAGTGGTATTATTCCTGGCTTGCCTTTCTGGCAATCCTGATTGTCACGGGAGTCTATTCATATATTCGGCAGATTGATCAGGGGCTGATAGTGACTCATATGAGAGACCAGGTGTCATGGGGGTTTTATATTTCAAATTTCACCTTTCTTGTCGGGGTTGCAGCTGCTGCAGTCCTTCTGGTTATTCCTGCCTATCTGTACAACTTCAAACCCATAAAGGAGATTGTGTTACTCGGTGAAATGCTCGCAATAGCAGCC
>CALZJD010000069.1 GCA_945787795.1 Thermodesulfovibrionia bacterium
CTTGGGCATCCAGCGGAAATACCAGACATATTCGTATTCATAATTCACATACTTATCGATCCTGTATGGGAATATATGGTCTTTATACAGATTGGTTATTTCATAATCATTAAACAATGTCCTCAAGTCATCGAATGAATAGTAATATGTAACCGGACACCCCGTCTGTGCCTCTGAATATTTACTTACCAGCTCATCTGCACGCCAGAACGCTCCATAGCCGTATTTCAATACAATCCAGAAGACTTTCCAGCACCATTTTGTATATAGCATGATTTTTAATTGTGTTTGCGGGCTGCAATATTTTTTTAACTCCTTAAAAATATTCTCAGGATGAGGCGTATGATGAATAACACCAAAGGAGTAGATCAGATCATATATTTCTACCGGAACCAGTGAACTGAGTTCTTCTGCATTGCCGCAGTAAAATCTGGCGTTAAGACCAAAAACATCAAACCGCTTACGGTTCATCTTGATGCTTTCTTCAGATAAATCAACTACGGTCAGGTCTGCTCCGGCCCTTGCAAAATTAATCGAGTCTGTTCCAATACCTCCGCCTATTTCAAGGACCTTTTTCCCTTTCCACTTCGCAAATTCGGCAAAAACAGGAATATG
This sequence comes from Thermodesulfovibrionia bacterium, assembly GCA_945787795.1. Lineage (GTDB taxonomy): Bacteria > Nitrospirota > Thermodesulfovibrionia > UBA6902 > UBA6902 > CALZJD01. Next base: position 616 of record CALZJD010000069.1, read on the forward strand.
TGGCTCCACATAATACTTCCTCTCTTCAACTTCATCGAAGTACTCCCGGGACCCCTTCTCCTTTGTTGAATGCCTGATATTACATGGCCTTTTATTCCAGTATTCAGATACCTGCGTAACAGTACTCATTTGTAAATCTCCCTATAGCAATATACTTGATTTTATTTCCAAGCCTGGATTTATCCAGTATTCTCCAGCAGTCAATAACCGTTGTTTCCGCATGCATGAAATAGCTTTCATCGATTGTTTTAAATTCATCAGACGGGATTGCCACAATGCATATTGAAGAGGTCTCCAGACATTCTCTGACAGTAGATGAGAAAGAAACGCATTCTCTAAATATTGCTCTTACGTTTTCTGCTGCGATTGGATCGTAGACATTAACCTTTATATTTTTCTTTATAAGCTCACTAATGATCGCAATGGCAGGTGACTCTTCTACAACCGGAGTATCAGGTTTATAAGCAGCTCCCAGGATTGATACAGAGATATCCTGCCTTCCATTTACATGGCTCATGACAAGGTCAATAAGATGGTCGACCTGAAACAGATTAATTTCATCAGTCGTTTTTGCCAGTTTGGCGTCGACCCCATGTTCTGCTGCAAATGCGGCAAAGGCCCTGTTGTCACGGGGAAAGCAGGGTCCGCCATAGCCGAGGCCCCCCTTAAGATAATATGGTGAGATCCTTTTATCTGCTCCAAGCGCACCTGATATGCTGTCAATATCAGCACCCGGAATTTTTTCACATATATTTGCCAGTGTGTTGGCATAACTAATTTTCATGGTGACATATGAGTTAAGGCTTATTTTTGTAATCTCTCCACTGATAATAGACATCCTTGCAATATACGGAGAGTTTTCACATACTTTATGATATATGCTTTCAAGCATGCTGCCGGCTTCTTTACTGCTTTCACCAATAAGAACCATATCAGGATTTAGGAAGTTGGTTATAACACTTCCAAGAGCAATAAATTCAGGGTTATAGCATACGCCAAATCCATCATTAAGCTTTCTGCCAGATAGTCTCTCAATAAGCGGAATGAGCAGTTCATCCGTTGCAGTGGGAGAAACTGTTGATGTTATGACAAACAGATGATACGCCTTAGTGCTTTTTTTAAGGGCTTCTGCAAGGAGTTCAAGCGCATTCAACATATATTTATTTGAAAAATGCCCGTTCTCCTTGCTGGGTGTAGGTACTATCAAAAAAGTTACATCAGATTCATCTATAGCATCCTCATAGCTCCGGGTTGCTGTCAGCCTGCTTTCTGCTTTATCGATCATTTCCTGAAGCCTGGGTTCGAAAACAGACGCGTTGCCATTATTTATTGCATTCACAAAATCCTTATTTATATCAACTCCCAATACATTAAAACCCTTAGCAGCAAAGCAGGCTGCAGAACAGGCCCCTAATTTACCAAGTCCTATAACAGAAATTCCCTTCATTAATATCCTCCAGTAATCATCTTATGGTTCCAGCTCATCAATCTCAGGAAGACCTATATCAGAACGACTAAAGACTTTGGGCCAGTTACGTTTGAAATTTGTTTTTATCATCTGGTCTGCAATATGTGCGACCCGCTTAGGTTCATATCCGAGTTCTTCTGCCAGGTTGTTTGACAACAATGACAGGCTGTCCTTATCTATCGTTTTTTTGTCAATCTTGTTCTTAAGCAGTGAGATTATGACCCTGTCAAGGTCCTTATAAGGCAGCCCAAGCTGGTCCTCATCGCTCCCACCCGGAATAACATCCAGTCCGTCCGTTGGTATTGCATCGATTGCCTCCCTGGGCACTCCAAGTGCTTCTGCAATTGCATGCTCCTCGAGACCTTTAAAAACATATTGTATCGGGGACAGATCACCGACATCACCGTTAAGAGTCCAGAATCCCATACAAAGTTCGGAAAGATTATCTGTGGATATAACAATACCGCCTGTGAGCTGTGCAATGTGATACAAAGTGATCATACGCAGTCTTGCCTTAATATTCCCTGATGCTCTCGCCTTGCGATGAGGAAGAGACGTAACCAGCTCATTATCCCCATATCCATTAAGAACAGATGTCAGTTGGCCATACACTCCTTCAGAGGTATAGTAGTGACCCATAAGATGGTGATAATCCGCTGTCAGGTCTGTACGTATCGCAGGGATTTTATAATGTTTAAGAACAATACCTGCAATCTGTTCTGCTTGAATATCTGATTCACAGGGCATGATTACCCCTATTGGTTTTATGCCTTCGATATCACTTAGCAATCCGGCAATAACAGCACTGTCAAGACCACCTGAAATACCAAATACTGCATAAGTCAGCCTGCTTTCTGTGTAGTATTTTTTAATTGCATCTCTGATGTTGGAAATAATTTTTCCTGCATCTTCAGATTTCATTTTCAAAGAAGCCCCTGACTCTATTTCTGGTAATGTGCTGATCATGTTCCATCCTCTCCCTGTGTTTTCAAATGAACTTATGTGTCATGCTGTCATTTAGAATTACCTGCTCATATATCTGGTTATGCGGCTGATACGTACATCTTGGACATTCATGCTCAACAATTATTTTATCGTGGATCTTCCAATGTCTTTCACTGCCCCAGAGTGTTTGTATGTCATTGATGTTCTGAATGTTGCGGGCCAGCTCAAGTTTTTCATCACCCCTCCTGTCGCAGCATACACCAAGGACAAGTGAATCTTCAGGGGCGTTTTCATTTGTTGGCGGTTCTATAACAGCGGTCATGAATAACGCATAGCATTTGTTAAAGTAGTTGGCCATATTGAACTGGGAATTGAATTTGTGTGTAATTCCATATACACCAAAGGATGAGTCATCAAGTTCGAGAGCCCTGGCAACTTCTTCATTAAACAGGGCAATCTCCTCTTTTGAAAATACGATCTCCTCTTCAGTACCAATCTTGTTCCATACCGTACCTGCAGGCCTGAAGTGAATATTCTTACAGCCTATTTCTTTGGCCATTTTTGCCGCCTCGTATATTTCGCTGATATTGTCTTTGTATAAAAGATATTTGTAACTGACTCCGTATGCAGCATGTTTATACCCCAACCTGTTATTGTGTCTCCTAGAATAATCCACGAGGGTTGATATGTTATCAATGATTCTGTCAAATGCATCACTTCCTGCTGGAAGGCCCTTAAGACGGTTAAATGTCTCTGACCTTCCCGCATCAACAGATACCCCTACCCAGGTGCAGGTGGACAGTGAGTCAACATGTTTGTTAATCAAAGTACCGTTTGTAACAATACCCACCTCAATGTCTTTTGCAATAGCCGCATCTATGAAATGAGAGGTTGCATTATTGAGCAGTGGTTCACCTCCGCCGGCTATGCATACGGCCTCAACACCCGGCTCCCATTTTGAACTGCCCTCACCCCAGTGCGGCAGGAACTCAGCAAGATTGAGAAGTGCCTTTTCAGACAGCTTGCCGGTCCTTTGTTTACGTATAAGCTCAGCGTTGCACCATGCGCAGTTCAGGTTGCATACATTAGTAGGATCAACCGTAATAAGTATTGGAGGAGGAATAGGCTTGCCGCGCTTTATTTTCTTCCATCTGTCAACGTGCGCAAGAAGTTTGTAGCTGTTAAAGGGATTCCATTGTTTGCTTGGGTCCCACTCACGAGATGTATTATTGTCCTGCTTCTTGCACTCAGATTTCCGGGGCATTTTATTTATTGTTGATAAAGTTGTCATTTATCATTCACCTCTACATATCATTAATCAAACAAGATTATTAAATTGTCGTACGTGAAGTTCATATATTCTCCTCACATAAAATAAATGGTCTCAAAGTGAAATCACTTATTACTTTTAATGATTGAAGCAATATATATGCCAAATATGTTTTAGATCTACAACTTATTGTCGGGATAATTTTTTGACTGATTTACTGTGGAAAATGAATAATCAATTTATTGTGTCATTAAGATCCGGAGAGTTTATCTGCTTATATTCCAATAAGTTAAGAAACACTGATATGACGGTCAATTGATCAGCCCATACTGCATTTTCTAAAACTTTACCAATATATATAAAGAGAAATACTTAAATAATTAAATGATATTTCTCTTCAGCAACGTCAAATATATGTTAGACGTCAATAATTTGATGCAAGCTTTAGCTTCTTATACTTTCTCAGCCTGCTGAATCTCATACCACGCACCCTGCAGAATTTCCACAACTTTTTCAGCATCATTCAGGGCATCACGGTTATTGCTTATGTCTGCTTTTGTAAGACTTTCCAGCACAAAGCCATAAAGGTTCTTAAGGTTATTGGCAATTTCACCGCCATCCATATTAATGGTCCCGGACAGCTCCTGGACAATGGCTGATGTCTTTTTAATAAAGTGCGACTTGCCAAGTGAATCTCCTGTGTCCATTTTTTCTTTTGCTTTACCAATAAAGTTAATTGCCCCGTCATAAAGCATGGTAACCACCTGAATCCTGTCTGATAAGCTTGCCTGATCCTGAGAATTTAATGTAACACTCTCCATTGTTATCCTCCTTTATGATTAAATTCAATCTTTAGTCATAATTCGAATCTGCAATATTTGTACCTGAAATTCATCATAATAAAATTTTCATCATATTCAATATCACTCGAGAATTCATTTTTATTTTATATCTTTAATTTTCTGCATTATAAAGCAAATATCATTATTGATTGACACATGAAATTTAAAAAATGAAAAGCCGTATAACATCCCTGTAAATAAGAATAAGGAAAGTAATTCCCTGTATAGAAAACTTTGCCCGCTCATAACTACATGACAACCTATAATATAAGGACAGTATTCCATGATCTATATACAGATCCTCATCAGCTCAATTGTTTTATTGAATTCTTGATTTCTTCAATTTGATCAATCAACAAATTAGCCTTTCCGTTCCGGGGATCAAATATGAATACTTTTTTTAACTCTTCTTTAGCCTGGTCGGTCATGCCGGTGAGAATGAGAACTTCAGCCAGGGAAACAAGCGCGTCAAGGTTGGCCGGATGACATTGCAGGTAATCTCTTATCGATTTCTCCACTGATTCATACTGCTCCAGTTCCAATCCCATTCTAATAACTGAATCAAGCACACATTTATTGTCCTGATCCTTTCCATAGGTCTCACAAACCATACTGAACGCCTTTTCCTTCTCCCCCTGCTCCCAATACTTAATACTCTTAACATGGGTTTCCTGTATAAGATCTGCTTCAGTCGATAGTTCACATTGACCTTTATAATGCTTCTCAAAGGGACGGCAAATTGGCAATTGATCTATTGTGGAGGAAAGATTTCCATGTCTGACATAGTGCTGAAAATAGCCTTCCATTTCATGGGCCCTGTCATAGCGGTTCTCATCAAATGCAGGGAAATAATTGCGTATACTTTGAATGGTAAATGTTTTTGCCGTCTTATGATCAAAGGGTTTTGGAAAATATAAATTATACCTGATTATCAAATAAATCAGGTTGCGCCATACGATAAAGTCCACTGGTATCAAGCCATTGAACATCCATTCCCTGTCAATTACTCTCCATTTCCCGGTGCCTTCTTCGCATATAATATTCCAGAATGTAATATCATATGATTGACCGTTTAAAAGGGGAACGCCCATAGCGTCTTTTTTACCCGATGAATAATTGTCCTGCAGGAAATGGATCAGAGATTTGATCAGTTTCAGGAATTTTGGGTCAGCATCATCTTGCGCGATTATTTCAAAAACAGAAAAAAGGAGCTGATCACCTCGATAAAATATCTCCTCCGAAAAATTATGTGTGAATACATCTGAGGATTTTTCATCGTCTCCCGGTCCTGCGACTACACGTGTATTCTTAATTACTAAGGACTCTTCTGAACTCTTTTCTAAAGTAACTTTTTTATAGTGTGAGGGATGCCTGTCAAGTGAGTAATGTTTGGCAACCCAGGACTGATGAGACATTCCAAGGTGCCTGCAAACTTCTTCTTTATCCCCTTTATAGGCAACTACAAGAAAAGAATTTGAAAGCTCCTTAAGCATCCTGCCCTTGATGAGTTCACGGGTTACCAGGCTTTCATTAAATAGCAGGGACCTTTGATCGGAACACCTGTCCTTAAAGGGAGTTTCGATCCAGTTATGCAGGTAATTTTCAGATGATATATCATCTCCATTTATGATTGTAGAAGCCAGTTTGTAATCGGGATAGGGCAGGTAAAAGTTGACATCAGAAAATCCCGCCTTGCAAAGAAGGTCTTCGATCTCTGCAGCGCTGAACGTAACTGCAGAGTCCATTCTCGGATAACCCTGAATGCTGTCAAATACCCGTCCAGAGTGGTCCTCTTTTGCACCACTAAAATATTTAAGTCCTAACTTGTTCTCAATAGCGAGCACAAGTGCTCCTTTGTCCTTCAGAGCTCCATAAACAAGTTCTAACGTGGCTAAGGCGGAACAAATTGGTGAGTCTTTAAGTTCAGGATGGTACAAATGACTATATTCAAGCACTCCAATTAACGTTCCCATATCAAACTTATTTAATAATTGAAGATCAAGGAAATTCGCAACATGTACATCTACGCTTTCCAGATCACGGCAGCGCTTTTGAGCGACCTGAGCCCTGTGATAGCCACCTTCAACAGCACAGACTTCTTTAAATTGTTCGCCGAGCCATCGTGTCACTGCTCCGCAGCCTGCACCCAGTTCCAGTACCTTTGCATTTTTATTATTAAAATCAAGGCAGTCAAATATTGTGCTTCTATATGGACTGAGATGATATAAGCTTGGCCAGTCCCTTATACCTGACTTAAGTTCAGATGAGAATAATCCCAGATCCCTGCTCTTCCCAAGTAGATCTAATAGATAACTTTCAGCTCCATCCATATAGCCTGCAGGTGTTCCCTTTTCGTTCGTTATGAATACACCGGATGAATCACAAGTAAAGTTTTCAAGTCTCATGTAATCTTCTTTTTTAATACGCTGAAAAATCAATGCACGTCTGCACGGCATCCTGAATTCAATTTAATGTTTAATCTTTAACGTATAAATCTATAAGCCTGTAATAAAATATGTATTTAATTAGCAATTGTGCTGCCAGAGAAATAAAAAATCATTAATATTAATTTATTTAGTTAAATGTATGGCATTAACTGGCTATTATTATTGCTTTTATTGGTTTTCTCTGGAGACTGCCAGTTCTCTTTGGAATAGACAGCATGAAATAATTTAATGTCAAACATATGACATTACCATGATGAATATTTTAATTTTTAAGACGCCTTTGCATACTTGTTTTAAGATGTCTTAAATTCAAAGAGTTTTCTTTCTGAAGAAAGCTCGACCAGCAAAATCATGCGAATTTAAAAGGGAGGGGGCTAAGTTACCAGGTATAATTTTATACAGAGAATCTATTATTTGTTAAAGCTTATTGCTGTGGGACAGCAATAAAAGTATAAGTAAATATTAAGGAATGAGAACTATACAGGAATTACCAGTTCCATGTTTATTAGTGCTATATAGCTACTTTATCACCGGCCTGCTGGTTCTGCTTCATACCATCCATCATCTCTTTCCAGCCGCTTCTTATCGTATTGAGGACCTCTTCCGCTTCCTCCAATGACTTTATATCATTATGCATGTTTGCATATAAAAGACGCTGCTGCACAAAGTCATAAAGGCGCCTCAGGTTTGCTGATATGTCACCACCTTTTTCCATATCAAGCACATTTGAAAGCTCTCCAACAATTGAAGTGGCCTTTGAAAAGTGTTGTCCCTTTGATATGATATCGCCACTGGAGATTTTGAGCCTGGCTCTTTTTAAATGATTTAGTGCTCCGTCATAAAGCATTAACACAATTTGAACTCTGTCAGTAGTCTCTATAACTGTTTTTTTATACGCTGCAATATCCATGAATAAGCCTCCTAAGCCTGTGTCGAAAATCCTGTGAGGTAACTACTTATAGTGTTATAGCTTCCTACGATCTGTTCCAGGGCCGTAAATTTTCTCACCATATCATCCTCGGTTTTTTCAAGTCTGTACTCCATATTGCTGATAGTATCAGAAATATTGTCAATAATATCCTGCAATCCATCTTTTCTTAATTCAATGGACCCGGATATAATTGGTTGTAATGCCAATCTGGGCAAGAATGCTCAAACTGCCTGAAAGACCGGACACGCCGCTGGAGACCTGATTTCTCAAATTATTCTGGATGTTCCGGGATGTCCCTTCCCCAGCAAGGATTCCGCCCTCTTCCGACTCAGTGTCATAGGTAGAATGAGAAGAAATTAATGACATTACATCGTTATAGGCAGTAACAAACTCCTCTATCTGCTCTTTTATGGCTTCATTATCGGCTGCTACTGTCATGGCAGCTGAAGAGTTTTCCTTCTTCAGGGTGAGCGTAACTCCATTTATTACATCACTGATTGAATTTGTGCTTCTTGATATTTGTAATCCATCGATTGTGAAGTCTGCATCAGCCGCTGTCTTGTTCTCGACAAATGCCGAAGCGGTAAAGTCAACAGTGCTTCCGGTCCCGTCAAGAGTGGTACCGGCATCCATGGTAATAGTATTCGTAGCCCCTGTTTCATTTCCTGAAACGACCAGACGATAATTCGTTCCGTCATTGACCACCGTCGCTGTAACACCGGAATTACTCGCATCGTCATTTATCAACGCTTTCAGTCCATCTAATGTCGTACCATCAGCAACAGTCAGAGTCCTTTGTGTGGCTCCATATGTATACTGGAACACCTTATCACTCCCGCTGTTATTAATAATATCTGTAGATGCAGTCAATCCCGTTCCATTATGCACTTCCTTTTCTGCTGAAGCCAGGGTGGTAATAGATACAGCATAATTGCCCACAGATGCTGTCCCGGTTGCTGAAGAATCAAGAACTGTTGAATCACTCTCAGAACTTGTCTTTTTATAAAAGCTTGAAGATGTTTTTAAATTATCAACTGCACTTTTGAGATCTGAAAGTTTGGTTGAAAGCTCTTTATATGTGCTTATCTTGCTTTTATAGTCAGTTTTTTTAGTTTCAAGTATCTCAATAGGCCGACGCTTTACTTCAATAAGTTTAGAAATCAGCTCATTATAGTCAATGCCTGTACTCAGTCCGCCTATGCTGAAGCTGGACATATCATCCCTCCTTATCGATCAGAAGACCCTTTAAATCTTTTGCATTTTTAGACAGCTTTACCAGCTCTTCCATTTTCTACTTCAAGTTGAATTTTCCGGTTAAATAACCGGGCAGTTCCAGCCACTCTTTCCATTGCTTCACTGATATCAATGTTCTCCTGTTTTTTCAGGTCTTCATTGTTTACAACTTTCTCTTCTTCTTTAACAGTCTTCTCGGCACGTACATTACTTCGATTGCCTGCCCCAGCTAATGGCACTATCTCTCCCCCTGCCTTTTTATCGAAAATGCCGTTCATCATTTTTATCACTCTCCTTCCGCACTTTTTATATCAGGGGCAGAGAATACGTTCTCTACCCCTGAATTGAACATATTACTTGACCTTACGACAGCAGCTGGAGAGCATACTGCGGGATTGTGTTTGCCTGTGAAAGAACGGCAACTCCAGCCTGCAGAATGATCTGGCTTCTTGTAAGCAGATGCGATCTCAAGGTTGGCAATCGTACTTCCGAGCCTGTTTTGAACAGCACCGAGGTTGCCTCGCCTGGTGGAAACAGTTGCGATCGCGCTATCCAGTACAGTCAGCATTGACTGGGCAGCACCAACTGAATCAATACTTGATAGTCCAGGTGTTGTCAGACCAAGGGCTGATGCATCAATATTTCCAAATGTTGCTGCGGCAATCTTGATTCTGTCATTTGTTGTATTATTGATACCAACCTGCAGTGATACTCCGGAAACGCTCAAATCTCCATTCATAAGTTTAAAACCGTTGAAATCTACGGTATCAGATATTCTGTCTATTTCACTCTTGAGGTCTGAAAACTCTGTCTGCAGAGCTGTCCTGTCAGCAGTTGAAAGAGTTCCTGTTGCAGACTGCATTGAAAGCTCTCTCATCCTGGTAAGGATGTTGTGAATTTCATTCATGCCGCCTTCTGCAACCTGCACAACAGATATACCATCCTGTGCATTTCTGACTGCCTGGTTAAGGCCCCTGACATGAGCAGTCAGCTTCATTGAAATGGCCATTCCTGCAGCATCATCTTTTGCTGAGTTGATCCTCAGACCGGAAGACAGTCTCTCAACTGAAGTTCCAAGTTTACTCTGTGTTCGATTAAGGCTTCTCTGAGCATTCAGAGAAAGAAGATTGGTGTTAACAACTAAACCCATTGTATTCCTCCTTGATTTTTGTCACTCTCAATTTATTTGAGATGTAACTCTTTTTGGCTTCCATGCCATTGTTTGCAAGCTCATGCCTGCAATTAATACGACTCAGGATTAGGTCATTTACTGGATATTCTAGCCTCCTTTCCTGACCATCACCTTTTGTTCTTTAGCTTACTTATCGGTTTTTTATCAAAAATCTTTAGTAATAATTAAACCTATCTGAAAGGCTGTTAAATAAAGTATATTCTTCTGAATGCGCGATAAGCGTATACTAATATCGAGAAAAGCTACTGTTCTCATAAGAATTCAAATATACTAAAAATGAGGAGGTTTGATGAGATGAAGAACGAAATAATTACTTAAGAAAATGAATATTGGGGGAATAGTTAAATAAGCGCGGATGTTACGTTATCCTATTTTCTCAAATGTCTTCTCGGCATTTTCCAGTACTACCTGTACGCCTTTTCTGGAAGACGCATTAATCAGCAGAGGCCCCTGAAAATTGGCTATTACATCATCATCCTCAACCCGCATGGTTACGAGAATTGCAAGGTCATCATCATTGTCAAGCTGAAGATAATTTTTTACTTTTTTATCTATATCTACATTATATCCTTCTGATATTTCCTCAGGAGATACAACAATAAATGCAATGTCAGGGTCATCAACTGCCTGGAGCCATTTTAAGGGAGTGTCCTTATGATCAATCAATATAAATGTTTTTGTTTCAGGCAATCCGATAAGACCATCCGGAAAGTCAACAACCTTGTCCTCTTCAACTTCCAGCTCACCAAACCTGGATGTCTTAAGTTTTATCATTTTGACCTCAATTTACTTCTAATTTTAGTAAATTGCTCCATTAACAGATTTGATGACAGCAAATTCTCTTTCTTGATCCTGTCATATAATTCTTTTCGGTATATTTTTATGTTTCCCGGCGCCTTAATACCAAGCCTGACTGAGTTGCCCTTGATCTCAACTACCGTAATTGTAATTTCATCACCAAGGTTAATTGATTCATCTGACTTCCTTGTCAATACCAGCATCCTGCCGCTCCTTAAATAGCCTGAGTTATTAGATAGTGACTATTCTGTTAATCATGAGTTATTTTTTTAAAATGATTATATTACTATTCTATCTTATAAAATCCAGAAGTGATTTTGAAAACACCTCTGCACCGGCCGCCCTCAGAGATTCCAGTGCAAGCTCTGTTTTTGATATCTCGCTTATCGTATTTGCAATATCAGAATCTTCGGTACTGGATAAAAGAGTCTGTGTATTATAGCCTCTGTTATCCAGGTTCAGTCTCTGATCATCGAGAAACCTTAATTTGACCCCCAATTCAGCTCTTACATTGGCAATGCTCTCAAAGCTGTTATCTATCGAATCAATGGCTCCCCGAACTCCTGCAGTATTTCCGCTGGATAAATCATTATATAATTGATCAAGCATACCCATGATGCTGGTTGCCCCGTCACCAAAAACAGTGTCCCCCGGCATATTAAGAGACATTGAAGCATTGCGATCAATAAGAACATTTATCTCGCCTGAATCGCCCTGGTAATTGAAGCTGGCATCAAATGCAGCACTGTTTGTCTGAAATCCTGCAAATATATACCTGTTTCTGTATTTGCTATTTGTAAGGCTGACAACTCCGTCTATCATAATTGAAATTTCTTCGGCCATTGCAGCCATGTCTTCAGTGGTCAGTGTATCTGACGAACCCTGAACGGCCAGTTCTTTGGCCCTGGTCAATGTGGTTGTCACAGCAGACATGACAGAATCAGCAAAACTGAGATGAGCATCAGCCTCATCAATATTTTTCTTATACTGATTCAGTTCATTAAGGGTCACCTTATAGTCCATACTCCGTCCCATAATTGATACATCCTCAGATGGTCGGCTAATGTTTTTTCCTGTAGCCAATCTGTTGGACAGATTTGAGAGTGTTCTCAGGTTGTTATGAAGTGACCTTGTAATCTGGTTAAAAATTGTGATCGATGTAATTCTCATAAATTAATTATTGTCTCCAAAAGTTCGTCAGCTACACGCATCATTCTCGCGCCTGCCTCATAGGCTCTCTGGAACCTGATCAGGTTGGCAGCCTCCTCATCAAGTGAAACCCCTGATACGGCGTCTCTCTTTTTCTCAAGTTCAAATCTAAGATTATCATCATAGGTAAGACCATCCGAGGCTGCTTTGCTCATTGTCCCGATAGTGGTAACGATGCCCTCATAATAATCCTCAAACGTTGCACTCCTCAGGTTGGTTATTGCCGTGGATGAAAGCCCGGCTATATTAAAGGCATTTGTATTATCACCGGGTCCGGATACAGTTACAGGATCTGACCCGGCTGCAGCAACCTGACGGGTATCTGTTAATACCACATCCAGGTTATCTATCAGTCCTCTCAGGGGGCTTATCAGGAAACTGTCATTAGCAACAAGTGTTCCATCAATAGTGACATCTATTCCATCAAAGCTTATGGTATCTCCTGCTGTAAATCCCGCACCCGATGTAACAAGTGCACTTGTCCGGCGATTATATACCTCATAATTTGTTGCTGAGGTAAAATTAATATCATATTCATCAAGGGTGAGAGACGAAATATCTGTAATGCCGGATGCACTAATATAACCGCCCAGGGATTTTTCCAGATTATTCAGTGTTAATGGACTGAAATAGTCATTACCGGTGGATCCGTCAAGGCCGTATCCGGAATTATGCAGAAGATTGGTTTCTTTTACAATCGATGCCATGAGTTTCCTTAAGTTAACCAGCGGTGTTGTTTCAATATCATCCAGCACTGATAGATATCCCCCCAGTTTACCGTTTGTAAAGGAAGACGTCATATCCAGACCCCTGACGTAGAGCCTCTTTTTTCCCTCCAGGTTAAGTTGAGTGGATAAGTCAATTGATCCATCAGAATTTACAAGTCCTCTGCCATCTACAAATATGGAAATCTGCCCATCAGACTGCTCAAACCACGTATATTCCGTCAATTCTGCAACGTTTAACAGCATGTCCCTCTGATCTCTGAAATAGCTTGCTTTTTCCTCTTTCAGACCGGCCTCCACAGAGCTTATCTTATCATTTAAAACAGCAATCTTTGATGTGATGGAGTTTACATCCTGAATAACATTATCAATATCACTGTTAATGTATTTCATTGTATCCAGAATATCATTCTCCATTTGTTTGGCAGTCTGGATAAGGGTTTTGGTTTTTTGAATTAATGCTGTCCTTTCAGGCTGTCCTTCCGGATTATTAGACACATCATACCAGGCATTGAAATAGTCTTTCATAAAATTGGACAGTCCAAGGTCGCGGGCTTCATTAAAAACCTGCTCAACATTCTGCAGTCCCTGGTCTAAAGCATAAGACCTGCCGAAACTCTGGCTCTGACCAATAATCTGCAGATGCAGAAACTTGTCATAGTGTCTCCTTATACCAGCAGACTGAACACCCCTTCCAATGAAGTCACCCCTTACCTGGACAGGATTGGCCAGTTCAAGGATCACTTCATGACGGCTGTAGCCCGGCGTATTAATGTTTGCTACATTGTTACTTATAACATTCAGCGCTGTCTGGCTTGCAAAAATCGCAGATTTTGCCGAATCAAATATTCCAAAAAGCGACATCTATGTCTCCTTTGAAAGCAGTACCCCGGTTTCGGGCGGTGCGCTTTCATTGAAAAAAGAATGAAAAAAACCTGATGATGTTCTGACCTGCTGTAATGACCTGTCTATAAGGACAGAGTTAAACCTGTTCATTTCCTCAATGCTCTGGAGAAGGGAAATTAACTGGGAACGCAATTCCGGTATCGTGCTATTTTCTGTAAGCTTACCAAGCTCAAGGAGACTCATATCACTGTCAACGTCATTATCATAAGCAAATTCAGTCAGCAATCTCTGACGTTCTTCCTCCAATAACCTTAATCTCATAATAACAGTGTCTTTCTTTTTGGAGATATGCTCAATCCTGTCAGCGTCAATATTAACAAGACTTATTCTCTCATCCTTAAGGAGTTCAAGAAGTATCTTGTATGAATTAATCTGTTCCCTGAGAATACTTATAATGGCCTGATCAGATTTCATATTTCTTCCAGCATTTT
>CALZJD010000070.1 GCA_945787795.1 Thermodesulfovibrionia bacterium
CCTATCGGTCAGACCGATGAAATAAAACCGGAAGAGGTTATATTGATCATAGGGAAAAGACCGGAAGAGTAAAAAGATGATCTGCAGGAGCGTTAATCGTTACATGTTATTCGTTGTTAGTTAGTTCCTGTTGCGGATGTTGTTATTTGTCACCCTGAACTTGTTTCAGGGTCTCCTAACCTGCCCTGATTAAAGATGCATGGAGCTTTTCAGGTTTTATGTCCTCAATGATGCCTGAATACTTAATTATCTTCATATTTATCATGGGTTGCATCTTAGAATCCGGTCATCTGTTTTTTCAAATAACCAGGTCTAATATGTTGAATTTAAAATTAAATGATAACTGTTAACGTTTAATTTAATTAATTTAATATGATATGGTATGGTATTTGTATATATTTTATAACATGAAAACTTATTATAAATAATACAGGGAAAGTTAATGATCTACAAAACCCAATTACTAATCATACTGCAGTTGATATATTTATAGGAAATTTTCACTGAGATATGTTTGGGGGGGCAGATTAATTTCATGATGATATACCTGTTTCACAATTCAGTCTTCATCATTATTAAATTTTATCCGAATACATAAGAGTCAGAAGAAAACCGGATCTGAAAGGAGATCAAATGGCCAGGATTATATTAACTATCATTATGCTACTGATATTTGTCGGACATTCCTATGCTACTGAGCTTAATATCGGTCTGATCCCTGAACAGAATGTCTTCAAACAGTTTAAAAGATATGAGCCTCTGGGTAAATATGTTGAACAGAAGACCGGAATTAAAATTAAATTTACCATCCTCTCCCGATACGGAAATATTATAGAGAGCTTTCACAAGAAGAAGATGGACGGAGCATTCTGGGGGAGCTTTACCGGAGCCATGGCGATCAAGAAGCTTGGAATCGAGCCGATTGCGAGGCCGGTTAATCTAGACGGAACGTCCACATATCGCGGATACATAATGGTGCGCAAGGACAGCGGAATAAAAAATATATCAGATATGAAGAATAAGAAAGTAGCTTTTGTTGAGCAGGCAACTACCGCCGGGTATATCTTCCCGATGGCCTATTTCAAAGAGAACGGAATAAAGGATATAGACACATACTTTTCGGAGTATTTCTTTACAGGCAGTCATGATGCTGCAATTCATGCATTATTGGATAAAAAAGTCGATATAGCATGCGCGAAGAATACAGTATATGAAATTCTTGCCCGTGAGGACCCGGGAATAAAAGACAAACTCGTTATCATTGAAACATCACCTGATGTGCCATCTAATGGTCTGGGTCTGAGAAAAGAGCTTGCATATGGAGTAAAGGAGACCCTGAAGGCAAGGAAGTCCTTAAGAAATTTGGGATTAAGCGCTTTATCTCAACAGGCAAGGATGATTATTCTCATGTATTTGAAATTGCCGAAAGGGCCGGTATAGATTTAAAGAAGTATGAATATGTAAATAAGTAAGAAGTATGATTGAAGAAGCAGGAAGTATGAATATAAGCAGGATAGAGGTTATTCTCTCATGAGACAGAAGATTATACTGTCATTATTTGCCCTTTTTATCTTTTTCGCTGTTGGTACGGTCACTGCTGTTCTGTACATGTCAAACAACACCTCTGTTCTCAAGAACATCATCAAGCTTCATGAGGTAGAGCAGCTCAGGCGTTCACTGATAATCAATATCCAGAATGTCCAGGGAGAACTTTATACGATTGATACCGAGGATGCTACTGATTATGATCATATCATAAATGAAGCCACCGGCCTTGACAACACAGCTGAGAGATGTACGTCCTGCCACCATTCCCCTGAACTGACACAGAAAATAGAAAGGTTACGGACTTTAATCGGGGATTATGAAGTTGCCCTGAGCTATTACCTGACGGCATCAGCAAATACTGCCATGATCTTCAAACTGAAAGCTGACGCGGCAGCCATAGGTAAGGAGCTGATTAATCTTACCGGCGCCATGTCCCACAGCGCAAGTAAGAACCTTGCTGATCTGTCAAGTGATACAATGGCGAGAATGAACCTCGTTATGACGATACTATTAATAACTATTGCGGTAACTTTTTTTCTGGGGATATTGGTTGCCGTCAATCTTACCAGGTCTGTGACAAGACCGGTGAATGAACTTGTAAATGCTACAAGGATGATAGCCTCAGGTGAGTTTGGATCAAAGATATCGTATAAAGACAGAACAGAGTTCGGTGAACTTGCCGAACACTTTAATACAATGAGCACTGCTATCAAGGAAGGTTATGAGAAAATCCAGAAGGAGATGTCTGACCGTCAACAGGCTGAGGAAGCTTTACGCTTAAGTGAAGAGAGATTGAAGACCGTTTTTAACGAGATGCAGGACGTTTTTTACAGGACAGACCAGGAAGACAGGATTATATGGGTCTCCCCATCTGCTAAAAAGATGTTCGGATATAATTCTGTAAACAAACTTATTGGACGGAAATTTTCAACATTGTGTACAGATCCCGGGAAAAAGCAGCTCATTTTTGAAGAATTGTTTAATAAAGGCAAGGTTCAAAATTATGAGATGGAGATGATCAAGAGCGATAACAGAACAATCATCGTAAGTATTAATTCCCATTTTTATCTGGATGAACATGGGGAAGTTGCAGGGATTGAAGGTGCGATCAGGGACATAACAGAGCGAAGGAAATATGAAAAAGAGCATGGAAAAATAGAAAAACTTGAATCAGTTGGTATACTGGCAGGCGGGATTGCCCATGATTTTAATAATATACTCACTTCCATCATCGGAAATATTTCACTTGCAAAGTCGAACTCCGGTTCAGCTGAAGAACTGACAGACATATTATCCAATGCTGAAGAGGCATGCAGGAGGGCAAAAGACCTGACTAACCAGTTGCTTACTTTTGCAAAGGGAGGATCTCCTGTCAAGAAAGTTGCTTATCTGAGGAACCAGATAAAAGACGCGGCCCGGTTTGCTTTAAGAGGATCTCAGGTTACGTGTCAGTTTCGCATGCCTGCTGATCTTTGGGCAGCAGAGATTGATGAGGGGCAGATTAACCAGGTCATGTATAACCTTGCTATTAATGCAAACCAGGCCATGCCGGATGGCGGGACAATTAATATTAGTGCAGAAAATATACGTGTTGATAAGGAGAGTAAGCTGTCGCTGCTGGAAGGGGATTATATTAAAATATCAGTCCAGGACCATGGAGACGGCATTGCAGGAGATCAGATCCAGAAAATATTTGATCCGTACTTTACGACAAAGAAAAAAGGCAGCGGACTTGGGCTGTCCAGTGCATATTCGATAATAAAGAACCACAGTGGTCATATTGATGTTGAATCTGAGGCGGGAAAGGGAACGACTTTCATTGTGTATCTTCCGGCTTCAAGAGAAACTCTGCCTGACAGGGAATTGAAGACCAGTGAGACCATTAAAGGATCAGGAAAAATACTGGTGATGGATGATGAGAAGTCTGTCCGGGACACTGTATTTAAGATGCTGACACATATGGGATATGATGTTGAGTCTGCTAAAGACGGTGATGAAGCCATAAACCTGTATGAGAAAGCTCGAAGCAGCGGGACGCCCTTTGGCGCGGTCATAATGGACCTGACTATCCGCGGAGGAATGGGAGGCAGTGAAACGATCCAGAAGCTTATTGAGATCGACCCTGATGTTAAAGCGATTGTATCAAGCGGTTATTCCACTAATAAAATAATGGCCAATTATAAGCAGTACGGGTTCTGCGGAGTCATATCAAAGCCTTATGATATTGAGAGATTGTCCGAGCTGCTGAGCAGGGTCCTGAACGGCGGGGGTGCTGAATGAGTTTGCTGACGGGTTTTCTCAGATGCTTTATTGCCATGTCATTAGTTTTGTTCATCGGATGCGCTTCATATGGAGAACGAAAGCAGCTGGACATGCTTGAAGACAGGACCGAACATTATGAAACCGCTCTGAGATGGGGAAGATATGATATCGCAGGTGCGTTTATCAGCAGCAAGGTACCCGGTCATAAAGAGGATAACCTTGATGCATTGAAGAAGATAAAGATTACATCTTATAAACTGCTTGGCCGGAACGTTTTTGAGGACAATAAAGAGGCAGAACAGAAAGTAGAGATCAGGTTTTACAACATAGACAATTTGATTGAGAAAACAATAACTGATAATCAGACCTGGTTTTTTGATGAGGAACTGGGAAACTGGTTATTATCGAGCGGCCTTCCTGACTTCCAATTGTATTAATGACAAATGTCAAAGTCCTAAGTTCAAATCAAGCTCCAATGATGTAATGACAAAACATACTACAGACCAGTACTTTGGTAACTCAAACTCATTGTATTAAGAGAACATAACCCTGGTTGCTTGTTTCTGCAAATAGCTCTTTTTTGAAATTTGGAATTTAATATTCTTTTGGCATTTGAGCTTTGATATTTGTCATTTGCAGGAATGAGTCAGGAAATGTTTTTACGGCATATGTAAACGCTTATAGCAGACTACCACAAACAAGTTACTCAGGAGTCTCTTATTATCCTTCCTGCCTCCAGAAACGCGGTATTCTTTACAGAATCAAGATATATCCTGACAAGCTCCAGGATATTCTTATATAAAAGATAGTTTGATGACAGTTCCCCGAATAACTCTGCCTGCTCAAATTCAGATGCTATTTTATACGATCTCTGCCCCTGGAGCATATAATGTTCTGACAGACTTGCCCCTGGAATGACCAAACTGCCGAGGACAAACTCTCTTCCCCTTTTTCTTGTTAATGCCCAGGGAAACATGCTGAGCATAAAGAGGGTAAAGTCTCCAATATGCTTATGGACCTGAAACTCCCTGTCAAAACTGTCGGCATTCAGAAGCACGCTGCTTTCAGAAAGCATTTCGGCCATATCTTCAAGCCTGCTGCCAGAGGCGTCTTTAATCCTGTACAGATTGTCAACATTAATAAAACCGCAGAGAATCTGATCTTCAATATATTCTACCGTCACTGAGCTGTCCGTTGGATTCATTTCCAGACCAAAATCAAGGGCCCTTTTAAACAGGTCTCTCAAAGGATGGTTTCTTTTAATGCAGTCATTATTAAGCATATTCATAATCTCCTTATCATGGAAATCTGCTACATCTATGTTTCGATATAATTGCAGAGAAACTTTAGAAATGCATATGTGCGGGAGCCGGGAAAATTCAGGGAATACCCTTTAGTTCAAAATGGGGCTCATGGATTGATCATGAGAATCCGTCTGTACTTCGCATGAGGGAGCTCTTTAAGAATAATCTCCCCTCAGACAGATTAATAGCCTGCAGGACTGAATGCTGCTTGAAGAGCAATACTGTATTAGTATGAATTGCCCCTCATAACATCTTCTTTATGTCCTGATGACAGCATTGCCATTAAAATCATGCCGCATACAGAACCTATGAAAATACCTGCTGCAAACACTAACATTGTTCTCCCTCCTTATTTAAAGAACAATCATTAATAAAGACTATGCTAAATGAAAAGCAAGTTATGTGCCGGTATCTAATTAGTAATTTTAATAGAAATATTGTATAGGCAGAATAAGAGAAAAAAGCGGGTAACTCCTTTGAATTGTGAACTTATTTATAGTTGGCTCAAGAGAGTATGCGGTTCAATATGGCAAAATCATGTCATATTGACATTTATGATTATGTGTCGTTTATACCACGTTAAAACATGTTAACCAGTTCTCCAAGGACATGGCCGGCATTCTCCCTGAAGCATACATCAGCAAGGCTGTCCGATGGTGTCTCGGTCCGGTTAACATATATAAGCTTTGCACCGTTGCTATATGCCTCTCTTGGAATGGAGGCGGCCGGCTCGACCTGAAGTGATGAGCCTATCATGAATAAAAGGTCACAGTTTGAGACGCACTCAAAGGCCCTGACCATTTCTGCTTCAGGCATTGATTGTCCAAATGAAATGGTTGCCGGTTTTACAAAACCGTTACAAGCATCACATGAAGGATCAGTCTCTCCGGATTCCAGCCATTCTTGCACTTCCTCTATCGGCCAGAGCTTTCCGCATTCAAGACAGACCGCCTTTCTGTTTGTGCCGTGAAGTTCTATAACATTTGAGCTGCCGCTGTCCTGATGAAGGCCGTCGATGTTCTGGGTAATAAGGCATTTCAGCTTTCCCATATGTTCAAGCTCAGCAAGCGCCATATGTGCCCTGTTTGGTTTCGCGTCTTTAATTTCCGTGTACAGCTCTCTTTTCATTTTCCAGTATTCAACTCTTGCATCATGACTGGAAATAAATTCCTGATACGTGACAATCCTGTACCTGTCCCATACCCCGCCTTTACTTCTGAAATCAGAAATGCCGGATTCGGTTGAAATACCCGCACCTGTAAATGCAGTAATATTTTTACATGACTGAAGAAGTGTTAATGCTTTTGTTAATCTTTTTTCAAATGTAGGCATTTTTAAAATCAGGTTATTAGTTATAAGTTGTTCGTTAATCGTAATTAGAAATAAACAGTATAATTGGAATATTTTTACGTTTAACAAATAACAATTAACTTATAACGATTAACCATTCCCAAGTTATTGCTCCATCTTGACCTTTAACATTATTAGAGTAATGATTCCGAGCATGAATAAAATCCCTCCTGCCAATGCCCACATCGCACCTGGTTCCCTGTTGATCTGGAGCAGTGCTATTTTTTTAGGATAAGGTTTAAGGTTTCTTATGTTTACGTTAAAACCTTTGAACACCGATGGCGTGTTCGGCATGATTCTGTCGGTCTGTAAGATCTCATTACCCGAAATATATGTCACATCAATTTTCCAGTCAGTAACATAGCCATAATAGTCGATCTCAATATCGATTTTCTCAACTTTCAGTATGATGTCGCCTGAGATCCTTAACCTGGAATTCTCCATTACATTTGCATTTCTCTGGGACGCTCCAAAGGCACTCAAGAGATGGGCAAGCAGCATAAAGAGAAAACCTATATGTATTATCTGTGGTGCTATCAGCAGAAGCCATTGTGTTACTTTCCTCTTTTTAATTATTGAATCAATACTGCAAAAAAGAGTATTAACTGCAATAACTGCCAGAACTCCAATAATTCCCCAAAGCCACCAGATGTCTTGAACAGGCTGTTTCCTGATCCAGTCAAAGAGGGGAACGGAATGGAGCTGCTGAAAGGCCTTATTACCGGGCATGATAAAGGCGCCGACAAAGAACAGAACGAGAAGCAGTCCAAGGAACCAGAGGGTTGTTCTTAATGACAAAAAGAAGTTTAAGATGTATTTAATAAATTTCATAATAAAGATTGGGTTCAAGGATCCAAGGATTCGAGGGGCCAAGTATATAAATTAAAGCGGTAGATGCGTTATTGTCGTTATTTAATAATGGTAATTTTGTAAATTTTTTCATGCTATTTTTGTTCACTCGAATCCTTGAACCCTTGACCACTTGAATCCTTAAGTATTTTAAAAACTATGCGAACTCTTCATTAAAAGACTCACTCCCAGATATGTAAAAAGTACAACCGCAAATCCAAGGATGCTCAAATAAGCCATGGGTTTTCCTGTCCACCACTGCCTGAGCCTTGCATGGAGCTGGAAACTGTAAAACGCCCACAGTATGCTTGTCCATAGCTCTTTAGGAGTCCATACCCAGTACGTACCCCAGGCAAGGTAAGCCCATATGCCTCCGAATATCATTGACAGGGTAAAAAGGCAGTAGCCGATCAGCACCGCCCTGTATTGCAATCCTTCCAGCACCGGATCTTTGTCCTTGAGATATACTCCTCCGAGAACCGCTGCAACCCCAAACAGGGCGTAGGACATAAATGCAAGAACAACATGAAATTCAAACCAGAATGTCTTCAGCACAGGAGGCAAAGGTGAATTGTTCGCCTTTGACAACATTGAAAAAGCTGTGAAAACAGCTGTTACCACTGCGATTGAACTGAAAAATAAAGTACGGTTTTTCAGGGCATAGCCAAAGGGAATGGAAAAGGCTGCAATGGATGCTGCAAGAAAGGCGATTGTATCGTGAGGTCCTACTAATGGGAGTCTTCCCAGTTCAGCTCCTCTTGTCACTATATAGGCTGCCTGAAGAATGAGCCCCAGGTAGAGCAGAGGTCTTTTCCACAATGCGAAGAGATATGAACCAAAAGAAAGTGCGAGTAATGTCATAGAAAATTATTGTACCTTATTTGGTTCATCTAAGGAAGACAGCACATGCTTTTGATGTGTTAAATTACAGGAAACTAATGACAAAAAAAACGCAGGGCTTACCCTGCGTTTTTAAATCGCTCCTTATTGTGTCATTCTAATTACAATCCCTTTTTCTCAAGCCAGACAAAAAGCCCTATACCTCCAGCAACAAATATTGTTATCACAACCCAGTCACTGGCTCCGAAAACCTGAGGGAGCGTTATGGAACCCTCTCTTCCCCAGGTGAGAATCGTGTTTCTTACTGAGGGGAATGCCTCGGCAAACAGAGCTGCCCCTGCTAACATCCCGAGCATACCCCAGAATGCGTCTGTCCTGCCTTCTCCCAGCGCACCGAGCGACGTGCCGGGACAATATCCGATAAGGCTCCAACCCAGACCAAAAGTAAGACCGCCGATAATATTGGCGCCAATATTTGTCGGCAGGATAAGAGGTTTTGCTACCCCCATATTATGGAGCACCGCAACGCCAACCATACCGGTCAGAATTGCAGAAAAGAAAAACTTCACTATTGTCATGTCCAATAAGCGAAGGGCGCCGATCTGTTTATCATATCGGACTACCCTGCCTTTCTGAAGAAGAAAGCCAAATGCTATGCCTGTCAACAGTCCATTTATTATTGTGCTCATCTGTTAGCACCTCCCCGATAAATAAGTGTGGTGAAAAGTATTCCGCCTGCAAAAAAACATAAAACCACGATGAGACCGCTTAAGGCCAGCTGTACCATGGCCCCCAGGCCGTAACCGCTCGGGCATCCGCCTGCAAGGCGGGCTCCGAACATGACAATTACGCCGCCGAGGAATGCAAAGGCCCCCCGTTTGACAGGACTATGTCCAAACCGGGCTGCCCACATGTCCGGTACGGACTTAATCTTAAAACTTCCATCAGTGATAGAGGAAATAAATGCGCCTATCAGTATTCCGGCAACCAACATGACCTGCCAGTCGACCTTGGGAGCAAACCAGTTGAAATAAGTCATGCCTGCCACTTTATCAGGAGCAAAAAGCCGCTCAATAAATCCGCTCACCCGGACAAAGCATGTAGATGCCCCAAAGTAATTTCCGGCAATCCAGGCAGACAGCGTGATGACTCCTCCTGTGAGTGCACCGGCAAGATAGGGGCTCCATCCGCCGTTATTTTTGTTATTCATTTACATTAACCTCCATTTTTATGTTATTACAAATATTTTATCACCAAATTTAAACACATTAATAAAAGTATGATTAGCAATAGGGAAGCAATTAGTATGCCAGTATTAGTGAATTGTGTTAGAATTAAAAATAATTACAGGTAATTGTTATCAGCCTTCATGAGGTCTAATTATAAGAGGTTTACGTTGAAAAAACCAAAAAAGATAAAAGGCTCTACCGGTATTTCAAAGAGTTTTAAGGGCAACAGTTTTCACCCTGCAATACTCGAAAGTATTGCAGAGGGAATAGTTGTCATAGGACTGGACCGTAAGATCATTTTTGTTAATAAGATGGCCAGAGAGCTGATAGGTATTGAGGATGATAAA
>CALZJD010000071.1 GCA_945787795.1 Thermodesulfovibrionia bacterium
GGCCCTTTTTTCATCGAGGACAACGACAACACCCCTGCCGTTTCTGTTCATTAATTCAGTGGCATCCCTTAATGAGGAATCCTCATAAACATACAGACCTTCTTTATGAACAATATTTTTTAAAAGCAGATTAATCAATTGGATCGGCCCTCCATAATGAATATATATCTCGTTATATATATAATTAACGGTTTTCCCTCCCATGACCTTGAGGCATACACCGTGCGGCATTTGATTTTATTTTTAATTCAAAGAGTTATAAGGCCGGGGCAAAAATAAATCAGCGGTTATATGTAAATCGCCTTAATCTTAAAGCATTGGCAACAACAGTGACCGAGGACATTCCCATAGCAGCTGCTGCAAACATGGGGTTAAGGAGTACACCGATAAATGGAAAAAGCACCCCTGCAGCAACAGGGATGAGAATTGTATTATATGCAAAGGCCCAGAAGAGATTTTGCCTGATATTTCTGATAGTGGCTTTTGAGAGGGCAATAGAATCAACCACTCCATACAGATCGCCTCTAATCAGGGTAATATCTGACGCCTCCATTGCTACATCAGTGCCGGTGCCTATGGCAATTCCCACATCTGCCTGGGCAAGGGCCGGTGCATCATTGATTCCATCACCAACCATGGCAACGACCCTGCCTTCAGACTGAAGTTTTTTTACTTCAGCTGCTTTGTCTTCAGGAAGCACCTCAGAAAGAATCCTGTCTATCCCGACCTGTTTTCCAATGGCTTCAGCAGTGCGTCTGTTATCGCCGGTGATCATTATAGTTTCAATTCCCATTTTCTTAAGAGCTGATATGGCATTAGTGGAATTTTCTTTTAACGTATCAGCTACAGCTACAAGACCAACGACTTGACCATCGACTGCAACATACATCGGTGTCTTGCCTTCACCGGATAATTGTTCAGCCGACTGCAACAGATTACCGGTATCAATATTCTGATCACGCATGAACTTACTGTTTCCCATACATACTGCTCTATTGTTAACCTTTGCCATTATCCCATGTCCCGGAACAGCAGCAAAGTCCAAAGGATCTTTAAGCGCAATATGTTCCTGCTTTGCCTTGTTAATAATCGCCTCTCCAAGAGGATGTTCAGATCCCTTTTCAGCAGAAGCAGCGTAATAAAGGACTTCCTCTGTATTGTCGTTTAATCCTGTAACGCCTGTCACAACCGGTTCACCCTTTGTAAGCGTGCCTGTCTTGTCAAAAACAATAGAGTTGATTTTATAGGTCGTTTCCAATGCCTCGGCCCCGCGGATTAATATACCCTGCTCAGCTCCCTTGCCGGTGCCGACCATAATGGATGTAGGTGTTGCCAGGCCCAGGGCACACGGACAGGCAATTATCATAACAGCAATGAAGTTAAGCAATGCATAGGTAAAAGCCGGTGACGGACCAAAGAAAAACCAGACAATCCATGTTACGGTAGCTATTCCAATGACTACCGGGACAAATATGGATGCGATCTTATCAGCAAGCCTTGCTATTGGCGGCTTGGAGCCCTGTGCCTCCTGCACCATATTGATGATCTGGGCCAGCATAGTATCTCTGCCGACCTTTGTTGCTTCAAATTTAAAAGAACCGGTTTTATTGATGGTAGCTCCAATGACCCCATCGCCTGCTTTTTTCTCAACCGGAATGGACTCACCTGATATCATGGCCTCATCCACTGAAGAGTAGCCATCCTTTATTACTCCGTCCACAGGTATCTTTTCTCCCGGTCGTACAAGTATGAGATCACCAATCTCAACCTCTTCTATCGGGATGTCCTTCTCCTCTCCATTTCTGATAATACGGGCTGTTTTTGACTGCATACCAGCCAGTTTTTTTATAGCTTCAGAGGTCTTGCCCTTTGCACGTGCTTCAAAAAGCCGCCCCAGAAGAATAAGTACGATTATTGTTGCTGCGGTGTCAAAATAAACATGTGCAGAGTATCCCTTTATTTCAAATATGGAAGGGAGAAAAGTAGCAGCCACACTATACATATATGCTGCTGATGTACCAATTGCAATAAGGGTGTTCATGTTTGTGGTCTTATGACGGGCAGCAGCTAAGGCGCCTGTATAAAACTGCCATCCCACCCAGAACTGGACAGGCGTCTGAATTAAAAACTGGAGGATAAAGTTGGTCTGTTTCGGGATATCAATCAGAGATGACAGACCGGTGTTGTCCCAGAAAACAAGCAGGAATACAGGGACACTCAGACACGCGCCCAGAATGACTTTTGATTTTAGTTTGCTGTACTCTTTTTCCCTTTCCCTTTTCTCTTTTTCAACGATGTCCTCACCCTGCTCAACTTCTACCATGTCATACCCGATATCTCTTAGGGTATTCCTGAACTCTCTCGTCCCTACCTGGGAAGGTGAATATTCAAGAGTGGCTTTTTCGGTTGCAAGATTTACTGAAGCGGAAAGCACCCCGTCTAAAGATGCAAGAGCATCCTGGACCCTCTTCACACATGATGCGCAGGTCATGCCTTTTATGGGGACAGTAACGTTTGAAACTGATACTCCATACCCGAGGTCTTTTATGTTATCAATAAAGTCATCGGCAGATGCTTCTGAAGGATCATATAAGACTGTGGCCCTTTCAGCTGCAAGATTAACAGCAGCAGACTCCACTCCCTTAAGTCCTGACAGAGATTTCTGTACCCGGGCAGAACACGCGGCACAGGACATGCCGGTAACCGGAAGGTCTATTCTTTTTGAATGGGAAGAACCGGTCTGTTCTGTTTTCTGCTCCTGATCAGGCAATGGACACATCTGTTCATCCTGTGATTTTTTGTCCGGGTTATTACTCATTATTAAATTTATTTATGACCAAGCGTCAGTTAGTTAATGTGAAAAAATCTGTTTCTTTGTTTGTCATTCCGGTAATCTTTAAGCCGGAATCCAGTCTTATCTGAAGCTTCTGGATGCCCGATTAAAAACCCCTGCTTACTGACTGCTGGGGCAGGCTTCGGGCATGACAAAAAAAAACAGCCTTTATTAGAGCTAAATATTATCAATAACCTTTTTTAATTTTTCTCTGACCTGCCTGGCAATATTTCCAAGGGATTGATTATCAATGGCCTGCATGGAAGCAATGGGATCTATGGCCGATACTTCCACCTTACCATCATCAGTTTCCTGAACAATAACATTACAGGGCAGCATTGTTCCTATCTTATCTTCTGCCTGAAGCGCTTTATATGCAAAAGATGGATTACAGGCCCCAAGGATTCTATACTTCCTGAAGTCCACATCAAGTTTTTTCTTAAGGGCTTCTTTTACATCTATCTCTGTCAGGATTCCAAAACCCTCCTTTTTTAACTCCTCTGTGGCCCTTGCAATCGCCTCATCATATGAAGCGTCCAGTTTCTTTGTGAAATGGTAACTCATATATAATCTCCTTTACCTTTTTTAAATAGTTCGTTCGTCATACGTATCTGATTTTGATTATACCGCATTTATGATAAATTCCAATCAGGATCAGTCAGTCCTGTTCCACCATGTTTCCTTGATCTTCATCTGAAGTTCGCGAATCTCCTTTTCCATCTTTATTAGATCGTCATGTTGTATGTCCCTGTTACGAAGCGCCTCGTTATAGTCAAACTGCCTGTTATGCAGTTCCCTTCTCATGTCAACGGTATCCTTCAGGAATTTTTCATTTCTGTTTGCATCATATCCCCACATTCCAGGACCCATGCCATAACCCATCATACCGGGCATCATCCCATGTTCCATATTGTTGTAGCTGCCATTCCAACAACCATAGCCCGGAATGCCCGGCAAATGTATTCCCCATCTGAAATATGAAGACCTCTCCA
The DNA here is from genome assembly GCA_945787795.1 of Thermodesulfovibrionia bacterium. Classification (GTDB taxonomy): domain Bacteria; phylum Nitrospirota; class Thermodesulfovibrionia; order UBA6902; family UBA6902; genus CALZJD01. The sequence continues at coordinate 3,826 of CALZJD010000071.1, forward strand.
TCCGGTTGTCAGGGTAATCATGCCCGCCTTCTTGACGATCACTTTTTATCATGTGGCCCGCTTCAACCGAACCAACCAGAAATACGATTACCATTATAAAAATAGTTTGTCTCATAGCATCATCTCCCATATTTATAAATTGGATTTAACATAGCTTGATATTTGCATTATATCATTACCTGTTTTAAGAGATACAGATAACCTCCCCGCTCCCCTTAGATAATGAGAGTACTAAAAGCGATCCCCCCAGCCCCCCTTATTAAGGGGGGATTAAAGGCTACTCCCTCTGCATCCCCCCTTGGTAAGGTGAGAATAAGCTTTATCCCCTCCTTACCAAGGAGGGGGGCGGGGAGGTTATGATAAAGTCACTATTATTTTTCTTAGTCCACCCCTGTTGCAAGGATGCCTGAAAAGTTGCCATCCTGCTAACCCTTCATATTTTCTTCATTATTATTCATATAATAAATGAAGTATCTGATAAAAGGAGGTGCTGTTACTGCATGTTTATGTTAATGCTTAAGGAGATCAGGCACCGCTGGCTGATTCACGCACTGGTCATCCTCCTCATGGCATTTGTTATTTCCATCCTTGTTATTCAGAGTTCTTTAAACAGTTCAGCAGAGGACAGGATAAAAGAGCTTACTCATGATCTGGGTAAAGGTATGCTTGTTGTTCCCCAGGGGACTGACCTTGAATCATTTTATTCTATGAAATACGGCCCGCAGGTCATGCCTGATGATTATGGCGACCGCATAAAACAGTCCCCGGTGGGAAGACATGCCGGCAAAATACAGCCCTGGTTATATGGAAATATAAATGTCCAGGGCAATGACCTTATAATAGTCGGACGCAAAGTAAAAAATCCCCGCTATGGAAATACTGATTATCAGTCTGTTTCCATTGGAAAGGGAGCTGCTTCAGGACTGGGTCTTAAAAAAGGCGATGCACTGGATATCAGGGGCAATGCATTCAGAATTGCCAGGGTACTTGATCCACCGCCAAAAGGGTATGACATGGCCCTTTTCATGCCTTTAGGTGCTGCACAGAATATTCTCGATAAGCACGGTAAAATTAACGCCCTTAATATGGGTGGGTGCTGGTGCAAGCTGGATGTGGCGGGCTTTGCCAGTGATGTTGAGAAAACCCTTCCCGGGACAATGGCAATCACTGTTGATGGCATGGCCAAGGCACAGACCCAGATCAATTCAATTATGGAACAGTACTCAACGCTGTTATGGATAACAGGTACGGTTCTGGCAGTAGGGAGTATAATATTTCTTATCTTCTACATGCTCCGCAAAGGGGAAAGGGAAATAGGACTGTTACTGAGCATTGGTCTGTCACCGGGAAAAATCATTATTAAAAACATTACCATATCGGTCCTGTCCGCATTCTCTGGAGCTATGCTCGGACACATGTTGAGCGTCCCGCTTATGACCTGGTTTGGAAAGACCTACATGCGGATTGCATTGATTCCATCATGGGAATATTTACCTCATTTTCTCATTGCATCACTGGCCATCGCCTTATTGGCCTCATCAATCCCTTCATGGTTTGTGACAAGACTTGATCCTACCAGACTTTTGAGAGAGGAATAATATGCTGGAATTAAAAAATGTAACAAGAGATTTTATAAACAATAAGAAGGAGCAGGTAGCTGCACTGACAGACATCAACCTGAAGGTCGAAGAGGGAGAGTTTCTGTCGATCGTTGGTCCAAGCGGCAGCGGTAAAAGCACGCTTCTGTTTATCATAGGCGCGCTTTTAAATCCGTCAGGAGGAGAAGTCCTCTTAAGGGACAAAGATATCTATGATACCACTCCTTCCTACAGGGCTGATCTCCGTCTGCAGGAGATAGGGTTTGTATTTCAGACATTTAATCTCATTCCTTACCTGAGCGCACTGGACAATGTAGCTGTCCCGGCCATGCTCACCATGAAATCAAGAAAAAAAGCAACTGACAGGGCCACTGAGCTTCTGCAGCGGTTCGGGCTTGGTGCAAGGCTAGATCATAATTTCTCTGAACTCAGTGTGGGAGAGAGACAGAGGGTCGCCCTGTGCAGAAGTGTAATCAATAATCCGGGAATTATCCTTGCCGATGAACCCACCGGCAATCTTGACCCTGCAATGACCCGTGAAGTAATGTCTCTTTTCAAGGAACTTAACAGCAGTGGTCATACAGTCATAATCGTAACACATGAAGAAGAAGTTGCTGCCTATGCCCGGAAAGTGCTGCACCTCCAGAATGGAAAATTCACAAACGGAACGTACAACTAATACCTCTCCACCCAGATCTGTCTCGTTCAGTCTCTGGCTTTCATGGAGGGAGCTTACAGGCCGTAAAGCGGTATTCTTTATTAATGTCATACTGGTCTCTCTCCTGGTTGCCCTGCCTGTGTCACTTGATCTTATGGGCAGGGCCAAACAAAGCTCTGTTGATAAGAGGATTGACTATATAGGACCGTCTCTCATACTTATTCCAAAGGGCCTGAATTCTTCTGATCTTGTCACCGCAAGATTTAAGGACCTGAACTTTTCAAGTACGATATTTGAAAACATAACAAATAAGTTCACATCATACCTGAGAAATGCTGAACCTCGGTTAACAGTAAGGCTGCGGGCAGACAACAGGATGATCCCGGTTACAGGAATAGACTTTGCCAATGTTTATTCATATCCATTCACCGAATATTCGATCAGAAACAATAACGTTTTGCTGGGTAAAGTTGCATCCGAGAAGTTGGGAAAAACTATCAATGATACAATCAGTATCAACTCCGGGATATACACTATTGCCGGGATAATTCCAACTACAGGTGGCATCGACGATGCATCGGTATTTGTCCAGCTCTCTGCACTGCAGGAAATTACGGGCCATACAGGCCGAATTAACGAGATAAGACTGTTCCCGGATTCATTATCCTCTTATGAACAACTGAAGTCATTGCTGAATGAATACAGCAGCCGGGTAAGCACTGTTGATGCGTACCGCGGTGATACAGCTGAGAAAGAGGTAGACTCAACATTGGTAAGCTATCAAAAGGCCCTGTATACAGTAGCATTTATTCTTATAGCTTTCTGTATCCTGATAAGCACATATATTAATCTTGATTCCAGAAAATCCGAAATTTCAACAATCTACACACTTGGCACTGACCAGAACATTATTCTTAAGATACTTACCCTGAGAACATTCTGGATAACACTCATTGGCTCATTGGCCGGACAGGTCATTGCGCTCATAGTAACTGCTATTCAGGCAGATCAGGTCCCTTTGCGTTTCATCTGGTCTGCAGGGCCATTCATGGAGATAATCGCAGGCACCATATTGCTGGGCATGTTCATTACTGTTCCGTTTGCATTGTATTCTGTTTATAAAAAAGACCTTATCTCACATCTATGATTATTCAAGAACGTGTCTGTTAGAAGAGATTATGAACATTAAAAAAATTACTGAAAAATATTATATAAGCATATTCTTCCTTGTTATTCTTATCGTCATTATTGCGGGAGGTTCATTTCTGAATAATCCTGTTTCGGCTGGCCAGTCCGGTCTAGCCAAGCAAAACCTTTCTTACTTAATGGCTTCCATGAAAATTTATCAGATAGATGACCCGACACCTTCTCCTGATTTTTCCCTCATGTCATTAGAGGGAAAAAAAGTCACCCTTAATGATTTCAACGGCAAAGTAGTCCTGATGAGTTTTTGGGCCACCTGGTGAGGCTGGTGCAGGAAGGAGTTGCCTTCTCTGGAAAAACTGCATAAGAAGTATAAAGATGATCAATTTATTCTCCTGGCAGTTGATGTTGGAGAAAAAAGAGATACAGTCAAAAATTTTATCGATAAAAATGGTTACTCATTTCTGAACATCCTGGATAAAGACAGTAAGGTCAGCACTCAATACGGGGTCCGTTCGCATCCAATGAAATTTATCATCAATAAAAAAGGGAACCTGGTAGGAATTGCTCGTGGCTACAGAGAATGGGACAGCAAAGAAATGAATGAACTGATTAGTTTACTCATGGGCTCATAACTTATACATTCAACTACTGCTGTATTCTTATTGCTATTTTTTTATTCTTGTCATGCCCGAAGTCTTTAATCGGGCATCCAGAATATATTGAAAAGACTGGATTCCGGCTTAAGGACTGCCGGAATGACAGATAGACACATGTAGTTTATACACGGATTCTGATTAGTTCCAAAAAGGAAGCTCAGCTAGTAAAAAAGATTTTTCACTATAGCCCTGATTATCCGGTAGCCAACGATTGCTATTCCCCTGATATTTCCTGTTAATTTTGACTTGCCTGTTCCTGCCCGGTAACTGACTGGTACCTCTAATATGCTGTATTGCCTCCTCACTGCCTTCACCTGCATCTCGATCGTCCATCCCAGATTATCATTCATTTCAAGCTCAAGCAGTCTGTCAAACCTTATCGCCCTGAACGGACCCACATCAGTAAATCTGAAATTATAAAACAGCCTGATCAGGACAGTAGCAAGCCAG
>CALZJD010000072.1 GCA_945787795.1 Thermodesulfovibrionia bacterium
GAGATTACCAGTGAGGTGCTTGACTCTCCGCAAAGTGTGGTTATTGACCAGGCCGAAAACAGGCTGCATACGCAGAAGGCAATGCTGGAACTGCTGATCCAATGATGAAGCCGATAATACTTTTAGTCCTGGATGGCTGGGGCATTTCCTCTACTCCTGAATCTGACGCGCAGGCCAGGGCGCATATCCCTTTTTATAATGGCCTGCTGGAAAGATATCCCAATACAGCGTTGGAATGTGCCGGTGAGGCAGTAGGTCTGCCTGAAGGGACCATGGGCAACTCTGAGGTCGGACATCTCAATCTTGGCGCGGGCCGGGTTGTGTATCAGGATTACGCAAGGATTAACAAGGCGATAAAAGACGGAGAATTTATAAAAAACCATTCCCTTGTCGATGCGATGGATGGAGCAGTAAAAAATAAAGGGGCTGTCCATTTTCTCGGATTATTATCGGATGGCGGAGTTCACAGTCATATTGATCATCTCTACGCTCTTATTGATCTGGCCGCATCTAAAGGGGTTGAAAAGATATTTGTTCATGCATTCATGGATGGGAGAGATACCCCTCCTGATTCCGGAATTAAATACATTAAAGATCTCGAAGCATTTCTTAATGACAAGCCCTCAGTAAATATAGCAACAGTGACAGGCAGGTTCTGGGCAATGGACAGGGACAACAGATGGAAAAGAGTGGAGCAGGCATATAAAGGACTTGTGCTTGGTCAGGGGAAAAAGGTGCGGAATGCAACAGAAGCGGTTGAAGAGAGTTATAAGGCAAATGAGATGGACGAATTTATTAAGCCATCAATCATATGTAATGGCGAAGATCCCATAGGTAATATAAGTAACGGAGACTCGGTGGTATTCTTTAATTTCCGCGCTGACAGGGCAAGAGAGATCTCTGCTGCAATTGCAGGTAAAGATTTTAACGGCTTTCCAAGAGATACAGTACCTGAACTGAATTCATATGTAACTATGACAATGTATGAAGATGACTTTGACTTCCCTGTGGCCTTTACTCCGATAAAACACACAAACATACTGGGTGAAGTATTAAGCGGACAGGACCTGAAACAGTTGCGCATTGCCGAGACCGAAAAATACGCCCATGTTACCTACTTTTTTAACGGCGGGCAGGAAGATCCCTTTCCCGGAGAGGACAGATGTCTTATCCCTTCTCCACAAGAGGTTGCCACGTATGATCTTAAACCGGAAATGAGCGCATACGAAGTCACTGATGAAGTGCTGAGAAGGCTTGATCAGAACACATATGATTTCATCCTTCTGAATTTCGCAAACCCCGATATGGTAGGACATACCGGGATAATGGATGCGGCCATTAAGGCCTGTGAAACTATTGATGCATGTCTTAAGAGGATAGTTGAAAAGGTCCGGACCCTTGGAGGGCTCGCAATTATTACTGCTGACCACGGTAATTGTGAACAGATGCAGAACAATACCGGTCCACATACTGCGCACACGCTTAATCCGGTACCTTTTCTACTTATTAATGAAGATTTTAAATTAAGAGACAAAGGGATACTGGCAGATGTAGCGCCCACTGTTCTTGATATAATGGGGATTAAACAGCCGGAAGAGATGACCGGAAAAAGTTTGATAAAAAGATAGGGTCCAAGGATTCAAGGGTTCAAGGGGACAAGGATTCAAGTAAATTAACTTCCTGAATAACCAAAATATTGCATTATCCGGGGTAATTAATTATTTTCTCAAATTATTTATTTAACACCCTGGACCCCTTGCCCTCTCTACCCCTTTATTAAAATTATGCTCAATAAATTAGTAAACCTGCTGTTCCCTGAAACATGTCCTGTCTGTCAAAATCCCTGTTTGAATCATGAGACAACTCCCATCTGCACCGATTGCTGGCAATCGGTCAGGCAATACAAGGGACCGCTTTGCCAGAAGTGCGGCGCTCCTTTGGTTTCGGAAATATCAATAATATGTGGCGAGTGCCTGAAACAGGAGCCTGCATTTGTATATGCAAGGAGTTTCGGGTTATATGATCATACATTGCGAAAAGGGATTAATCTGCTGAAATATCACGGCAAAAAAAGGTTGTCCCGGCCGCTGTCAGCGTTATTAATAAAATCAGGACTTCCAGAGGCCGATACAGTGGTCCCGGTGCCTCTTCATCATAATCGTTTGAGGTATAGAGAGTTTAACCAGTCAGCACTTATTTCAAAATACATTGCAGTAGAAATGAAATCAAACCTTATACTGGATTGTCTGGTCAAAGTCAGGGACACTCTGCCCCAGGTTGGATTACGATATAAGGCAAGGGTAAAGAATATTAAAGGGGCTTTTAAAGTCAGGAATAAGGATGCAATAAAAGACAGGAAGATAATTCTTGTTGATGATGTAGTAACAACAGGCGCTACCATTCGTGAGTGTTCAGGGACTCTTAAAGAGGCAGGTGCCGGCGAAATCTATGTGATCTCTCTTGCCCATGGAATGAGTGATTAAGATCTTTATATAAAGTTTGATGATGCTAAGTAGGGGCACGTTGCAACGTGCCCCTACAGAATGAATCGCATTGTAACCGGCGAACTGCCGGTATTTATACGCCTCAGGAACCTCCATATCCAACAGTGACTTTATCTCCATCAACAATAACTGGAACGTTTCGCTCACCCCTGGAATGCCGAAGCATTTCCTCCATCCGGACACTGTCAGCCTGAACATCATAATAAACTGCACCTGAATAGTCCACACGGGCCTTATCAGTATAAGGTCAGCCTGCTTTCCCATAGATAATAATATTCTCTGCCATTGTATCGCCTCCTCATTGGTATAATAGACATCATTATATCAGATAACTTTAAGCATAAACCATTTTTGGCAGATACATTGTCGCATAATTCAGACGACCCAAAATATCTCATTATCCCTGCAGCAGGGCTTGGCACGAGAATGAAAGAAGTTAATCCAGACCTGCCGAAAGAACTTCTTCCGGTCGGGGATAAGCCGGCGATCCAGTATGCTGTAGAAGAAGGAATCGCAGCTGGTATCAAGAATATAATTATCGTTATAAACAGGCAAAAAGAATTAATCAGAGCTTACATTGAAAACCAATATCAAGATGCTCTTAAAGCATCTGGCTCAATATCGATTACATTTCTTTACCAAAAAGAGCCTTTGGGCGAATCCGATGCAATAGCATATGCACGGGATATTGTCGGTAACAATACTATTGCTGTTATTTATCCGGACAATGTATATCTGCCTGCTCCCGGAGCTTTAAAGACCCTTATCCCGGTCTATAACAAATACAGAAAAGATGTTGTTGCCCTTTCGCAGGTGAGACCCGACATAGCTCGTACTATCAGTAATGCCGGACGCGTGGATATATCATCCTTGAATAATGCTCTGTTCAATATTAATTATTTTATCCCAAAGGGGGACGGACATTTCATCCCGCGCTACAAAGATGAACTGCGTGCATGCGGCATATATATTTCAGGAGCTCATGTATTTGATTATATAGAGATGATGAGAAATACTGTCAGCAAAGGAGAGTTTACAGACTATCCTGTAAGGGCATCTATTCTAAAGGAGAGAGGAATGCTCGGATGTCTCTTGGCCGGAACAGTTTTTGATATAGGCAATCCGAATGGATATGCATTATGTTTACAATATATAAAGGAAAGATGAATCTGAGGTAATCATTCAGTACGGGTTACAATAATTAATTAAGCGCGTCATTCCCGAAGTCTTTTTATCGGGAATCCAGTGCTTGGTTTCTGGATACCCGATTAACAGACCTGCCTACCGGCAGGCAGGTCTCGGGTATGACGATCTGAAGGTTATATTACCCATAACTGAATGGTTACAAACAGAGAGATATCGATTATTGACAGACAAAAAAGTTTATTGCAATAAGTGTGTTCATTATTATGTGACCTGGGACAATAAAGCCCCCCGGGGCTGCAGGGCAATGGGGTTTAAGACCAAAAGTATGCCTTCTCATGTTGTCTTTAAATCATCAGGAGTACAGTGCCTGAAATTTAAAGAAAAGAAAGGGTAGGTTATGTGTCTCAGTCATTCTAGATTTCCAGGAATTGCAATGAAAACACGAAAAGATTCCGGACAAGCCGGAATGACCAGGGTTAGTGTCTTGTCATAGTTACTTGACTGAGAAAGGATTGTCACTCCTGCTTGTCAGGAGTCTGATGGCGGTAATTCCGCTGAATTGCAATTCAATAAATCCCTGTGTGATAATGATAATCGCCCATGAATTATGCAATTTTCAGGAAACCAAGCAGGTATATCGGGAATGAACTCAACATAAGCCGAAAACAGGGTGACATAAAAGTTGCTCTCTGTTTTCCCGACACCTATGAGATCGGGATGTCCCATCTGGGGCTCAAGATCCTGTATTCCATTATTAATGAAATCCCCCATGCTTCTGCTGAAAGGGCATTTGCTCCGTGGGTGGATCTTGAGTCATATATGCGTGAGAATGACCTTCCCCTGACTTCGCTGGAATTTGAACGGCCTTTGAAAGAGTTTGATATTGTGGGCTTTACCCTTCAGTATGAACTTTCCTATACGAACATATTAAATATGATTGATCTTGCTGGAATTCCCCTGAGATCTGAAAACAGGGGAGATAACGATCCCCTGATCATTGCTGGTGGTCCCTGTGCTGTTAATCCGCTTGCGCTTGCTCCTTTTATCGATGCCTTTGTTATAGGTGATGGAGAAGGCATCATAAAGGAAATTATTGAAACGTATGCGGAAGTAACAGGTAATGGGTCAGAGTTGATGGGTCATAGGTCGGAAAAAAGAAACAGACAGGGAATATTAAGTAAATTAGCTGAGATTGAAGGCATTTATGTTCCCTCTGTTCATGATGCGACCGGAAAGCTCATAAAGAAAAGAATTGTGGATGACCTTGAACATGCCGTATTTCCTGATAAGCCGATTCTTCCTTATACAACAATTGTTCATGACCGTATCACGATAGAGATCTCAAGAGGGTGTACTAAGGGATGCCGTTTTTGTCAGGCAGGAATGATGTACAGGCCGCTCAGGGAGAGGTCCCTTGAGAAAGTGCAGTCCCTTGCACAAAAGTCCATCGACAGCACAGGCTACAATGAAATTTCGTTTACTTCCCTCAGTGCCGGTGATTACAGTGGATTGCTGCCGCTTATCAGAAATTTCAATAAACAGTGTGAGGGTTCTCACACAGCTGTCTCGTTACCATCATTAAGGGTAGGGGCGATCAGCACTGACATTTTAAAAGAGATAAAGAGCGTCAGAAAGACCGGGTTTACGATCGCACCTGAGGCGGGCACAAAAAGACTTCGTGATATCATAAACAAGGACTTTACCGATGAGGAATATGAAGAGACGCTGAATAAAATATTTTCCCTTGGCTGGACCAATGTAAAGCTCTATTTCATGATCGGCCTTCCTCAGGAAAGCATGACAGATATTGACGGAATAATAGAAATGGCCGTTCTAGCACTGAAAAAGGGACGGCAAATAACCGGGAAAAAGGTGAATATAAATGTGAGCATATCACCTTTTGTTCCCAAATCTCATACACCGTTTCAGTGGGTTGGTCAGGACTCAAAGGATGAGCTGAGAAAGAAGCAGGATTACATCAAGAGGGCATTCAGAAAAAAGAAGATCAATTTCAAAGGCCAGTATGTTGAGCACAGTATTCTTGGGGGCTGCAGATTTGAGGGATGGTCAGAGCATTTTGATTTTGAAAAATGGCTTAATGCAGCGGATGAGGCCGGCATTGATCTTTATGCATATGCTACAAGGACTTTTGCCCCTGATGATGAACTGCCCTGGGATTTTATTGATACAGGTATAAAAAAGAGTTTTTTCAAATCAGAGTATGATAAGGCGCTGAAAGGTGCAATCAGCACAGACTGCCGGGAGCAGTGTTACGGGTGCGGGCTGGAATGTAACGAAAGAACACAGAACACAGAACACAGAACACAGAGCACAGACAACAGTCAAACCCTGACTTCTGACACCCGATCCCTGACAAGCAACTACCGACGTCCCGTGGTGAAAACTAAGTTCCGGGTCAGGTTTTCTAAAACCGGCACTATGCGGTATCTTTCCCATAATGAATTGATTTTATCAATAATCAGGGCGGTCAAGAGGGCAGGTATTCCTGTGGCATTTTCTGAGGGATTCCATCCTCATCCAAAGGTCTCATTCGGACCGGCACTTCCATCCGGTGTTGAAGGCATGCAGGAGTTTTTTGATATTGAGCTGACAGAATTAATATATGAGACTGATTTTATAACACTGCTGAACTCTCAACTGCCGGAGGGTCTTGAAGTTAAAAGTGCTGTTTTGATTCCTGAGGGTGAGAAGTCCCTGAGCGAGATAATATCCTGTTATACTTATGAGGTAAATATTGACAAAGAGGATGCGAAAAGAATACATTCATTCTCTGAACTGGATAGCGTAATAGTTGCCAGGAAGAACAAAAAGGTGGATATCCGTCCGATGGTGACTGAAGCGAACATTCAGAAAAATAAGCTTTTTTTAGTAGTGACTGATACTGATACGGCAAATGCGAGACTATATGAAATATTGCAGGAAATGCTTCACAGGACAGTGGAAGAAGTGCAAGCCATGACTGTAAAAAGGACAGGATTATATGGCAATAATAAAGTTGATCACGTATCTTCCGAAAAGATAAGACAATATGGCAGGTAAAATTATTATAAATGTAACTCCTGAGCAGACAAGGGTGGCGCTGCTGGATATAAATGCCCAGCTGTCTGAGCTGTATATTGAACGGGTAAAAGATGCCAGTCTGGTTGGTAATGTATATAAGGGAAGAATTGTTAAGATCCTGCCGGGTATGCAGTCCGCTTTTGTGGACATAGGGCTTGAAAAGGCTGCTTTCCTTCATGCTGCTGATGTACTATCAGGTTTTGATTACTCGATTTTTGGAGAAGATCTGGAGGACCCTGTAGCACTTCAGATGCCGATTGAAGACATGCTTCAGGAAGGGGAAGAGGTTTTTGTCCAGGTATCAAAGGATTCCATTAGCACCAAGGGTGCCAGGGTCACATCCTATATTACTCTCCCCGGCAGGTACCTGGTATTAATGCCTGATGTGGAGCATATAGGGGTTTCAAGGAAGATACTTGATGAAGATGAAAGAGAAAGGCTTAAGGGACTTATTGAGGTACTGAAACCACAGAATTTCGGCTTTATCATAAGGACTGCAAGTGAAGGATGTACAGAGGATGAACTAAAGAGGGACATTGATTACCTCATGCGTCTCTGGGATAACATCCAGAAGAAAAAAGAGAAAATCAGCACCCCCCACCTGCTTTACAGTGACCTTGACCTTGCATTGAGGAGCGTGAGAGACCTGCTCGGTCATGATATTGACAAGCTTATTATTGATTCAAAGGATGAATATAATAAAGTTGTAGATTTTGTTAATACTTTTTTTCCCAAGCTGAATGACAAGATAGAACTGTATGAGGGCACTGAACCCATTTTTGATGCAGACGGCATAGAGCTTGAGATTCCAAAGGTCCTTGGTAAAAGGGTATGGCTCAAGTCAGGTGGTTATATTGTCATTGATCAGACAGAGGCATTGATCTCAATAGATGTTAATACCGGCAAATTTGTTGGCAAGGCATCGCTTGAAGACACGATATTCAAGACCAATATAGAAGCGGTAAAGGAGATTGCATACCAGATCCGGTTAAGAAACCTCGGCGGCATTATCATTATCGATTTTATTGATATGGAAAAGGAAGAAAACAGGCATAAACTGTTTTCTGTATTTCAGGAAGCAATGTGCAAGGACCGCGCCAAGTGTACCATTCTGGAAGTGTCTGAGCTCGGCCTTATCCAGATGACCCGAAAAAGGGTAAGGGAAAGTCTTGAGAGGATCCTGTGCGAGCCCTGTTCATACTGTGATGGTAAGGGCTATATAAAATCACCCACTACGGTCTGCTATGAAATATTCATGGAGTTAAGAAGGATCGGTCTTACACAGAAAAAAGCAAAGATAATGATATCAGCCAACCCCCAGGTGGCAGACCTTATTTATGATGATGAGCGGGAGGGGATCGAAGCGATCGAAAAGGAAAACGGTTTTAAGATCATTGTCAAGGCCGACAAAAACTTTCACCAGGAATATTATGAAGTAGCAACGCTTTAATACGATAGTTTAACATAGTTAAAGATAGTTCAAAGTAGTTCAATATTGTTCAAATAGTATCATGTTTCTGTAAAGTAAGTCTTTAATTTGTCATGCCGGACTTGATCCGGCATCCAGAGAATTCAGAAAAACTGGATTCCGGCTTAAGGACTACCGGAATGACAGACAAACAACAATCTCTCTAATTTTTCTTTGAACTACCTTTGAACTATTTTTGATCCACTGTTGAACTATCTATAACTACATTGAACTATTTAATTAAATGACTACAGACGAAAAATTCACCACACTTAAAAAAAGACTGAAGCATATGGACAGGGTGATCATCGCTTTTTCCGGAGGCGTTGACAGCACTTTTCTCTTAAAGACGGCGTCAATGTCAGGGCTAAATAAAGTTATGGCTGTAACAGGCGTATCAGCAAGTCTGTCAAAGGAAGAATGTGCCTTTGCAAAAAACATGGCTGAATCATTTGATGTTGAATACAGGACAATAACAACCGAAGAACTTGAAAATACAAACTATACAGACAATGCTCCGGACAGATGTTACCACTGCAAAAAAGACCTGTTTGTGAAGCTGAAGGAGATGGCTGCCACAGAAAATTTCCCCTTTATTCTTGACGGCACAAATGAAGATGATTCCGGTGACTGGCGGCCCGGGAGCCGTGCAGCCAGGGAAGAAGGGATAGAAAGCCCTCTGCTTGATATTGGATTTTCCAAACAGGAGATCAGGGATGTCTCAAAATCTCTGGGACTCCCGACGTGGAACAAGCCTGCCACTCCATGCCTGTCTTCCCGTTTCCCTTATGGGCACAAAATAACAGTTGAAGCATTGGGCCGGGTTGAAAAGGCAGAAGAAATTATAAAGAAGTTTGGGGTGAAGGAGCTGAGAGTAAGAAACCACTCGGAAGTGGCAAGAATAGAGGTCCTGCCTGAGGATTTTTCAAAGATTATGGATAGGCCTGCCAGGGATGAGATCAATAATATTCTCAAGTCCCTGGGATTTAAATATGTGACCATTGATCTACAGGGATTCAGAAGCGGCAGTGCCAATGAGGAACTGGACTCATAATTCCTCCCTTTTGTGTTCTTTCCTGTTTTACTGTTACGATAAATTTTAATGAGACGTCCGATTCCCTTCGGATTATTAATAGGATATATTCTTGCCTGTTTGATTTTATGGATAATTCAAATTGAAATCTATGATTAGCACAGAACTTTGTACAGAACTCAGGAAATGTGTCAGATGCGGGGCATGTAAGACCTTGTGCCCCACATATCATCTGACGTATAACGAATCATTTGGTGCAAGGGGCAGGGTTGCACTGCTTGGAGAATTATGTACAGACAAACTTGCCCCGAACAAAAAGCTGGCAGAAAGGATTTACAGTTGTATGCTTTGTGAGGCATGCAAGGGTGTCTGTCCCACGGGCATCAATATTCCTGAAGTCATGTATCAGGGCAGGGCGTTACTGAGAACATCGTACAAAAAAGGTTATATGTCCAAGAAGGCCCTGCGTACTGCCATTACAAACTTGGGCAGTACCATGCCTTTTGTCAGAATATTTCAAAAACTTATGTACAGGCCTTTTCACCGGGCCTTTGGGCTTCGCTATTTTCCGGAGATAGCATCAAGACCTTTCAATAAAAATATCCAGGTATACAAGAATGTTAAAAAGAAAGGCCGGATAGCCATATTTGCTGGTTGCAATGTTAATTACTTTTATCCAAACCTGGGATACTCTTTATCAAACGTACTGTTGTCCAAAGGATATGAGGTTGTTGTTTTCAAAGGTGAGGAGTGCTGCGGAGCGCCTTTGAGATCAATGGGGCTTGAGGATGAAGCATCGGACATGGCCGGAAGAAATCTGGACCATTTTAACAGGGTGAGAGCTGACGCCATAATAAGTCTCTGCCCCACCTGCACACTGGTAATAAGGGACCAGTATCCATTAATTGTGGGTGATACGATTTCAAACATAATGGATATTAATGAATTTCTGATTAAATTTGATTTCATTCATGATCTTGAAGCCGAAACATGTATAGTTACCTATCATGATCCCTGTCATCTCAGTCATGGCCTGGGCGTGAAAGAGCAGCCCAGGAAGATATTAAATTCCATAGGGGGTTTAGAGTACAGGGAAATGAAGCATGCCAATGAATGCTGCGGCTTTGCCGGGCTGTTCAGCATGCAGTTTAAGGACATGGCAAACACTATTGGCATGAAAAAGATAGAGAACATATCCAACACTTCTGCAGATACGGTGGTAACATCCTGTCCCGGCTGTATCATGCAGCTTGAGTCGTTATTTAAAAAGGCCCATCTCAGGATCAATATAAAACATATGGTAGAAGTAGTGGATGAAGCCATGCACGGGCATAAACACATCAAATGATAGAATGTTAGTTCCTGCAACAGTTCTGTATTGCAAATTTTGATTTTTCCATTATACTGATATAATATTGTCACTAATATCAGGAAAGGTTGCTTAACGATATATACTGATTTTTATGATTAAATTATTTACACTCGTACCTGCATCAGATAGGTGACAAATAACTCAATTCACATTAGAACCTAAACAATAGGAGGTGTTATGAAATTCTTCATTGATACAGCAAATGTAAAGGAAATAAAGGCGGCATGGGAGCTTGGAGTGCTTGACGGGGTTACTACCAACCCTTCACTTATCGCAAAGGAAAATAAAAAAGCTGAGCCTCTGTTTAAAGAGATCTGCAGTATCGTTGACGGGCCGGTTAATGCTGAAGTCGTAAGTCTTGATGCCGCGGGAATGGTGAAGGAAGGTAAGCAGCGGGCAAAAATTCATAAGAATATCGTGGTCAAGATCCCGATGACCGTGGAAGGGTTAAAGGCAGTAAAGAAACTGACTTCTCTCAAGATAAAGACAAATGTGACTCTTATATTCTCTCCAAACCAGGCCTTGCTTGCTGCAAAGGCAGGCGCTTCATATGTCAGTCCCTTTGTGGGAAGGCTTGATGACATAAGTCATTTCGGTATGGACTGCGTGAGTCAGATTCTTGATATATATGATAACTACGGATATGAGACCGAGGTGATCGTAGCAAGCATCCGTAATCCTCTGCACGTGCTTGAGGCAGCCGGCATGGGAGCCCATATTGCAACGATACCCTTTAAGGTCATTGAGCAGTTATCAAAACATCCGCTTACTGATATTGGGTTGGAGAAGTTTTTGGCTGACTGGCAGAAAGTCCCGAAATGACGGGACTTGATTACACGGATGAACTGACGATTACACAGATTTAAAGACAGATAATCTAAAGATTATACAGATTTAAAGATGACAGGGGACTGGGCGGGGTGACGGAAAAAGATTTACTTACTGAGAGAATTATCGGGTGTTGTTTTAAGGTTCATAGTGAAATTGGGCCTGGATTTAATGAAAGAATATATCATAATGCTCTGGAGTTGTCTTTAATAAAAGAAAAACTGGCGTATAAGAGAGAAAACGCTTATAAGGTTTCATACCAGAATGTCCATGTGGGCAATTTTAAAGCTGACATGGTTATTGAAGATAAAGTAATCGTTGAACTTAAATCATTGGCTGGCAATATTCCTAAAATCTTTGAGTCTCAAATAATTTCATATCTGAAAGCATCTGCTTTGAAAGTGGGATTATTAGTGAATTTTGGAAACAATAGCTGCCAGGTGAGAAGGTTTGTAAACTAATCTGTGATATTATAATTTTTAATCGGTGTAATCAACAAAGTTAATCTGTGTAATCAATTTTAACGAAGTTAAAATGCCTATATACGAATATAAATGCGACAACTGTAAAGAGGAATTTGAAAAACTTGTTTTCGGCTCCAATCCTGAAGTGATATGTCCGAAGTGCAGCAAAAAAAAGGTCACCAAGAAAATGTCCGCCTTTGGGATGAGCGGGGTTGAGAAGCAGACATCCTCAGGCTGTACCTCCTGCACCAAATCCACCTGCAGTTCATGCAGTTGATATCAATAATTTATTTCTCTCTGATTATCAACTCTCTGTATATACGTATTAATTTATCATCTTAACCTCAGTCAGTATCAATTCCATCGTCTTTCCAGGTCCCTCAATAACATTTTAATCTCATACCGGAAACAATTGTCAGATACTGAATATCAGTAGTGCCGGATGAACCTATAATGCTCACTTTATCTTAATAAATTAAACAGTTAACTGTTGGCAAGGGAATTGCAATGTTAAAGATATGATGCTGGAAACTATAAAAAAATCAAATAATATTTTGATACAAAATGAGGGGGAAATAACAATGGAAACAACGTTAACAAATGATTATTATCTTCAGTTTAATGAAACATACTTTGTAACACGTGGAAATTCAAAGAAAGATGTAAGAGAAAACAATGATGTACCTGCCAACAATACTAAAATCAGATTGCTGGGACGTAAGTTCTGTAAGGGATTATTAAGGACAACGGGAGAGATTCTGGTAGTTGTTTCATTGTTAACTATATGTAAATATGCTGGAATTTATGATTTATGGGTTCAATTGGCAGAAAAGTTGTATTAGCTGACAATGACATCACACTGTTTAGCATAAAGGGGGGATGAAATGATGACTAACTCAGTACTTATAGAAAACATTATATTACCGGTACCAGAAAGCAATAAAGACCGAAGAGTATCTGAGAGACTGGCAGCCGGTAAGGAGATTAAATTCTTCTTGGGAAATGCCTGTTATTCAGGAACAGCACTGAATTTCTCTTCGCAGGGAATTTTCATTAGTACCGATACTACTCCCTCTATTGATTCAAAATTTGAAGTTATCATGTTCATAGAGAACAATATCATAAAAGAACCGGTCAGAGTGGTGCGGACATCAAAAAAAGGCCATTATTACAGGGGAATAGGGATTATTTTAGAAAGGCCATCTGAAGAATATTTGGATTTTATAGATAGATTTTAGACTATTAAGGACAATGCTTATTTAATCCTGTTTAACAGTATTGAGCATCTCCTGATACATAACGATCTCCTCTCCAGCCATATCATAATAAACGCTGGTTGACGGTATTTTTTCAAGAGCCAGGACAGCCTCTTTCATTTTACCTTCAGCAGCATCATTGGCTGCCTTTTCCATGATTTCCTGATATCCTGACTCAGTCTCTGCCTTCTCTTTCATTGCCCCTGCTTCAAAATTATCCGGATCAACAGATAATACTTTTCTAAACTCGGCAATAGCCTCATTCCATGATGCACTATTCATAAAATGCATACCATTATTTAAATATAAATTAATTGAATTTTCCTTTATAGGCTTTTGGGAATTGACAACAGCCGGCTGTTCCGGTTTTGAACCTTTGTCATTACCTGACGTTATGAATAGCAACGCAAGTGCAATGACAAAGAATGACAGGGACATAAGAATAGGTTTGGGAACTGTCTTAATAAATTCCACGGCCGCATTGTCTTTGCTTTCTTTTTTCTTTAAGGACACAACCTCACCCCGTTCAACATATCTTAAAATAGTATCACCTATCTGAATTTCCATACCGCTGGCAAGTATGGCTTCCCTGACTTTTGTTTTTCCTACCAGGACTCCATTCACACTGTTCAGATCGGTAATCGTGATCCAGTCATCCTTGTGACGGACAACCTTTGCATGATGTCCACGTGAAACAAGGGGATCTTTGAGTACGGCATTTGAAGAATGCCTTTGTCCAGATCCATGTTCAGAGTGCCGTTTCCGTTCATAGGTACCGGTTTTTTTAATGTATCAGCCTTCTGTTCTTTCCTGGAGTTATCCTGGTCACTGTCAGCCTGCGGCTTTATATCCTGCTCTACCGGAGAGAATTTCGGTTTGGTGATAACGGTTTTTTCAATGCCTTCTTCTTCACTATATGATTCCAGATTAAATATGTTGAGCCCTATTTTTATTTCATCTCCGGGCTTAATGTTTTTTGCTTTAGCGGACGATATTTTTTTACCATTAATGAATATTCCGTTGGTGCTGTCTAAATCTTTAATATAAACTTTGCCCTGCCGCATGGTAATCTTTGCATGGTTGAGAGATACACTTGAATCATTAAGTAAAAGCGTACTTCCTTCACCTCTGCCAATGATAATCGGCTTGCTTGTAACAGAGGTCTCCATTGATGCCTCTTCGTCCCCTTTAAGCACAAGTTTGAGCTTTGGATCTGTAACTGCTCCCTCAATTATCATTGTTTTTTCAGTATCTGCATCATCAGTACTTTCTTCCAGATGAAATATATTGACTCCAATTTTTATTTCATCTCCAGGAGTAATATTCTTTGATTTGGCTGTTGAAATCCTTTGACCGTTAACAAAGACACCATTTGAACTGTCTAAATCCCTGATGTAGACTTTGCCCTGCCGCATCGTAATTTTGGCATGGTTAAGAGATATGCTTGAGTCAGTCATTAATAACGTACTGCCTTCGCCCCTGCCGAT
>CALZJD010000073.1 GCA_945787795.1 Thermodesulfovibrionia bacterium
TGTAAAACGTCAAGCATTTCTCCCTTTCGGCGACAATTATTTTTCCCTAAACGATTCTTGTGAAAAATCAGCTTGCCTCCTTTAATTTTCGATTTTTTGCCGTATTTATACGATAACTTGGAATATTGAGCTCCAGAATTACGCTGTGATGCACGATCCGGTCGACGGCCGCAGCTGTCATCATAGGATCCTTGAATATTTTTTCCCACTTTGAAAACGGAAGATTTGATGTGATCATCACACTGCCCTGCTCATAGCGTTCGGCCAGCAGGGTAAAAAGAACCTCCATTTCCTCCTTTTCTTGCTGTACATATCCAATATCATCGATGATTATTGCATCAAAGCGGCTGAGTTTCTTCAGGAGCCTTGGCAGGCGCAGGTCCTTTTTGGCCAGAAGAAGTTCCTGAAGCAGTAATGCACACGTGCTGAAGTACATCCGTTTGTCCTGCCGAATCAGTTCCTGGGCAAGCGCACATATCAGATGTGTTTTGCCGCTGCCGGGATTGCCGAAAATGAGGAGATTTTCGTTATGATTTATGAAGTCGCCCTGCAGAAGTGTTTTAATTTGCCGGTTTACTTTTTGGGGCAGTCGTTTCAGTTCAAATGTTTCGAGATTCTTCTCGATTGGCAGCCGTGATTCGCGGAGCCGCCGCTCTATACGCCTTATGCGCCGTGCCTGGCATTCTGCTTCAACCACGCTCAGCAAAAACTCCTGGTAACTCAGTGACTCCGCCTCTGCTTTCTCAGCCAGTTCCGCACACTGCTTGCGTGCTGTTGTCAGGTTAAGCTCCGTTAAACAGCTGTGTAATTGCGCCTCTTGTTTCTTACCCATGACAGGCCACCTCCTGCAATAGTGTGTCATAGGATTCAAGGCTGTTTGTTTCTACAACAACATCGGTGACTGACGGAATTCCGCTTCGCTGATCGATGAGATGACGAATATTCATAACTGTAATCTCGTTGTCCTGCTCCAGCAAATACCGGATAGCATTCTCGGTAACGGCCTGACCCTCTTTTGCCGCACAGTACAGAATCCTTACATACTGCCTGTTTGCCTGTAATGTCATGTTTGAACGCAGCCAGTCATATGCCATTCTGAACCAGCTTGACGGAAACAGGTCTTCTTTATATCGATAATTCTCAAATGCTCCAGGCTTGCGCACCAGCCAGTCTATGATATGCCGATAGTTAATCCGGTGTTTACCTTCACCTGATAATCGCTTTATTCGCTCAATCAGTTTCTGTGCATACCAGATTTCTATATGATCTACGTATATCCTTGCCTTTACTTTTTCACCGATAAGACGGCTGTGTACTGAATATGTGTTATGCTGCAGGTGTATAGTACTGCTTTTGCCGACCTTGATATTGTCAATATCTTTATAATCATTAAAGCGCCGGGCGGGAATCCTTTTTAACACGTTTAATTCCTCCTCAAAGCGGTGACTGCGGCCTGCATTAAGCTGTCCGGCTATTCTGCGTAAGAACTTCTCATATTCATCGATACTGTTAAAGTTTTTACTGCCCCGCAGCATAAGTGCCTGAGACACTGCTCTCTTAAAGTGCCGATGAGATACTTCGACATCTCCATTCTCATGAGCAGCTTTTACATTTGTTCTCTCAGGGGTTATTCCATAATGGCGCAGTAGTGACCGGTAATTGCGGGTAAACGTCTCGGGATTACAATCCTTATTCACAGCTGCACTCATACGGTCTGAACGATGCCGGGTCGGAACTCCGCCCAGTTCCCATAAAGCATTCTGTAATCCCGCACTTAAACTCTCAAAACTCTCTGAATAACATATTGTGAATGTCTCCCAGTTTGAGTAGGTCAGTACAAAGTGATAAACCAGATGCTTAAACAGTTCCCTGCGAATCGTTATGCCAAGGCTGCTCATGTGGGTAAAATCAGATGCACACAATTCCCCAGGATAGTGTTTCTGTGGAAAATACACTTCCTTTGCCGGTCCCTCCGTCGCTTTCCAATATTTCAGTTTGCGCTGAAGTGTACGCAGTTGATTGTCTTGGTATTGTCCCGGATTGATTTCCTGAAAATATTCAAATATCGTCTTTCCCTCAAGTCCGGGATTTATCTCCAGCATAGCCAGTATTTCCGGCCAGTCTCCCTCAAATGGATCTTTTCGGGTTCTCCAGTCGTGATTGCATTTGATCTGGCTTGGTAACTTCCCCTTCTTTATGTATTTCCGGGCAGTCTTCGGATCCATCCCTGCCTTCGCTGCTGCTACAGTTCTACTCTTTTCCTTCTCGTTGAGCATAAACAATCTCCTTACCTGTTGATCTGTTACCATTTACGCCTCCTTTATTAAGACGTAAATAGTTTATTCCCTGTTCTAAATTTCGGGAATTTTATTTGTCGTCGGTCGGGAAATATAATTATCGCTCAACAGACGTTGTTGTCTCCTTGAACTAATTCATTGTCTTTGGGGACGTTCTTAACTACGTTAACTAATTAAGTCATCAAATTGATTTTTAATTGGTAGTCGGCCAGAATTATTCAACTTCTTTTAAAAAGGGGATGTGGAAAATGGGCGATCCCTCAGGCATTGATTGACAATTACTATCTAATTACGATACTATTGAAGAATGATAGCATCATTTCGTGACGAAGAAACTGAATTGATCTGGATCGGCAGATTTTCAAAGAAGATTAAACTGCCTACCAGTTTGCACAATCTGGCTAGAAGAAAGCTGAGAATGATAGCAGCGGCAACAACTATTGACACATTAAGGGTCCCTCCAAACAATCGACTTGAGCAATTGAAGCGCAAAAGAAAAGGTCAATGGAGTATCAGGATCAATGATCAATGGCGCATTTGTTTTAAGTGGCAAAGTGGAAATGCATATGATGTTGAAATAACTGATTATCATTAATTTGAAAATAATATAATGCAAGGAGTGATATTATGAGAACTTTAAAGAACATTCACCCTGGTGAGGTTTTGAAGGAAGAATTCCTGATTCCCATGAACTTATCGGTCTATCGATTATCAAAGGATACAGGGCTTTCACAGACGAGGTTGAGCCAGATAATTAAGGGACTAAGGAGTGTTACGGCAGAGACGGCCGTGAAACTGGGAAAATACTTTGGAATTACTGCAGAATTCTGGATGAATCTGCAGTCTTTTTATGATATTGAAGAAGCACAAAAAAAATACAGGAAAGAAATAGCATCCATTCATTCAATTAATGAACAAAACCGGATAGCATAATCGGTGATGCCACTCGGTGGTGTCAGTCATTGTCCTTGGGGACTCCTTGGGGACGTTCTTAACTACGTTAACTCCGTGGGGTCAGACCTACACATTTTACAATTTCAGCTTCTCTATAATCAGCTCAATGTTCTTTCTAAGCTTTCTATCCCTCTTTATTACCATCTTGAAACGATAACTTGCTAAAGTCACTGCAGATTCACATATGCCAAAATAATCCCCGATTTCTTTAAGGGATTTCCCGCTAAACCGATGGCAAATATATAAAGCAGCTTTCTTAGAGATTGATTTGCTTTCTCCCATAAGAATGTTTACCTCTTCATATACCAAGCCAATTCTATTGATTTTCTTTAACTCTTTTAACGCCGGTAGTTCACGATCTTTCTTTATATTGCTTAGATATTTTTCTGTTATTTTATTGATAAAACTCTCATTTCCCAATATAGTTGATGCAAATGTGTTTTCCAGTGGATTATCGCTTTTATTAAATATCTTTGCTAATACAAAATTGGCATAGTTTTCCTGTACAGATAGTTTGTCGTGTTCAAAATAGTGATGGATAAAATCAATAGCCAACCAGTCAGGTTTTTTCTTTTTGCCAATATAATATTGATAACTGGACCATGCATACTTTTCAGGCATATCCACCATTCCTGCCCTGACAGGATTTAGATGAATATATCTTGAGAGCTCTCCTGCATATGCATCAGCTTCTATAAGTATTGCTTTATATCTTCCCTGAAACAGATGACCAGCTCTCTTATGCTTAGCATTATGGCAGGTTGTATACGCACTGTTGATATGATGCATGACTTTTGAAAGATTCCCCTTAGGTGTTTCTAATAGAAGATGGTAATGGTTATTCATTAGGCAATAAACATGAATTATTGCCCCATAACGCTGGCAGGCTGATTTCAAGTATGAAAGAAAGCTTTTCCTGTCAGATTTATTTTTGAATATTGTCTTTCGCTCATTACCCCTTGATGTTATATGATAATAAGCCCCTGGATATTCAATTCGCAAAGGTCGTGCCATCCATGTCCCCAAATACAGTTTGGATAATTATAGATTAATCAGACAAAAATTAAAACAGTTTATTGATTTGAGGCTATTTTGTAAATTGTGTAGGCCTGACCCCACCACGCCCCACCACGCTACGGCGTTTCTATACCCAGAGATTTGATTTTTCTGTGGAGGTTGCTTCTTTCGATTTCAAGATCTTCTGCGGTTTTTGAAATGTTCCAGTTATTTTCCTGAAGTTTATTCATTATGAAATCTTTTTCAAAATGTTCCCGGGCGTCCCGCAGTGTCTTAAATGAGGAGTAGTCAGACTTCACACCTTTTACCGCGTGGATTTCCTTCACATCGATTGTTTCTGAAGGATGCATTATGACAAAATGCTCGATCGTGTTTTTGAGTTCTCTCACATTACCGGGCCAGTCATATTCCATTAAGGCCTTTGAGGTATTTTTGCTCATACTCTTTTTCTTTTTACCGTACTGTATGGCGAAATTCTTAAGAAAATGATCGGCAAGAAGGGGGATGTCACTTTTCCTGTCCCTGAGAGGGGGGACATACATGGGTATTACATTCAGCCTGAAGTAAAGGTCCTGTCTGAAATTTCCATTCTGTATCTCTTCCTCCAGGTCCTTGTTCGTAGCTGCGATTAACCGTACGTCAACCTTGATTTTTTTACTCCCCCCCACTTTCTGGAACTCCTGGGTTTCAATGACCCTCAAAACCTTTGCCTGGGTAATAAGAGACATATCGCCTATCTCATCAAGAAATAATGTTCCTTCATCTGCAAGTTCGAATTTCCCCTTTTTGCTTTCAAATGCTCCGGTAAATGAGCCTTTTTCATGACCGAACAGTTCACTTTCAATAAGTTCGTGAGGAATCGCCGCGCAGTTAACCTCGATAAAACTGTTTTTGCTCCTTTCGCTTCCTTCATGCAATGCCCTTGCAACCAGTTCCTTGCCTGAACCGCTTTCTCCCAGGACAAGGACGCGTCCCTGTGATATGGCAGCCATGGAAATACTTTCTCTCAGTTCCACTATCTTATGGTGTTCACCAACCAGCTCCCACTGCCGGGATAAACTGCTCTTAAGCTCTATGTTTTCTCTTTCCAGAGACTTTTTTTCCAGTGCCCTTTTTATCCGGATCAGCACCTTGTCCAGAGAAAGGGGCTTTTCCAGAAAATCATAAGCACCGAGTTTTGTCGCATGAACTGCAGTCTCAATATTGCTGTGGCCGGATATCATAATTGCGCATATATTATTATCAATATTTTTCAGGGCCTTTAATGTTTCAATACCGTCTATGCCCGGCATCCAGACATCCATAAGCACAATATCAGGTGAGACCCCGGGATAAGATGAAATTGCCTGTTCACCGGAAGAGACAGTGATAACTTTATATCCCTCGTCTTCAAGAATACCTCTGAGGGTTTCAAGGATGTTTTCTTCATCATCAACTATGAGAATGGTTGCTTTAGATATTTTGGCCATGCACTGTTCATGCTCCTTGTATTACAGGTGGACATAAGAATACACGATGCACGTTATATGATGCAAGCATGGTACGCATAATGTAGATCAATGCTGACCAAGAGGCAGTTCAATAATAAACTGTGATCCTTTTGGTTTATTGTCCTGGACCCTTATGTAGCCCCTGTGTTTGGAAATGATGCTGTTTACAATTGCCAGGCCCAGACCGGTACCTTCTTTTTTTGTGGAAAAATAGGGGAAGAAAAGCTTGTCTTTGTCATCTTCCCTGATTCCTGTGCCATCGTCAGCAACCTCGATTTTTATCAGATCAAGAGATGAATCATAATGCAGGTTAATCCAAATTTTCGCGGTTTCGGCCTGTATGGCATTGTCCATCAGGTTTATCAGGGCCATTTTTATCTGTTGTTTATCTATCTCTATCTCTGGCAAATCTGAATTCCATGAGGGAATTATCTCGATCCCCTTCACATTGCTGTACAGGTCTGCGACTTCCTCAATAACGGTCCTTATATTTGTCGGCGCAAGATTGATTTTCGGCATTTTACCGAACCTTGAGAACTCATCAACAAGCGACCGGAGACTGTTTACCTCCTGTACAATTGTCCTGGTTGCTCTCTCAATTACTTCGCCAAGATCAGGGGCATTGTCGGTCCATTTCTTCATAAGTCTTTCGGCAGAGAGCCTTATCGGAGTCAACGGATTTTTTATTTCATGGGCAATCCTTTTTGCGACTTCCTGCCATGCAAGCGCCCTCTGGGCCATAATGACCTCTGTCAAATTGTCAAATACCACCAGGGTCCCAATAAACTTGTCATCAGCGTCCATTAATATAGTCATGTATACACTCAGGTCCATCGGCCTGCCGTTAATGTAAATATGGATCTCTTTTTTTATGGCTCCAAATCCTTTTTCGCTGAGACGTTTTACCATTTCGCTTAATTCATTGGACTTGAGTTTTATCATCAGGTCTCTGTGCGTTTTTTCTTTAAAATTATTACGGTCGATATTGAGCATGGTACATGCTGCGTCATTAATCGTCATGATTCTTCCTGACCTGTCAAAGAACATGACCCCTGTATTAATACTTTGCAGAATGGATTCCATGCTGAGGCGTCTGCGATCAGATTCCTTGTATGCGACTTCAAGGGAGGATTTACCCTTCTGAATGTCATCAAGCATTTTATTGAAGGAGTTAATAAGGAGTCCTATTTCATCATCTCTCTGTAAATGTATCCTGAAGTCCAGATCGCCGTGTGCTACGGTTCTGGTGGCTTCAGCAAGCGACTGAATCGGGACGGTAATACTCTTGGCAATCCGAAGGGATGCCCAAAGAGCAATAAAAATGATCAGCAATGTGGCAATGGTCAGCATGGAGAAGTAAATAAATCTTATTGGATTCTGTTGGGCCTGGATCTGGGCAAAATCATTGAATGACTTTTGAATGGATTCCATTTTGTTGACCACTTCCCTTGCAATTATCGTTTCAACCACCACCACACCGATTATTTTGTTATTTCTCCTGACAGGAGACGCCGCCTTAATAAGATCACCATCAGGTAATGAAATCACAGCACTGTCTATAGAACCTTTAAATGCATTATCAATTAAAGCGGAACCGTCTGTTTTAGTGACCAGATATCCTCTAAAGTTCTTCTTTCCTGTTTCCAGCTGAATAGTATTGTTAATAAAATCGTCATTTGAGGCCAGCAGGGCCGCGTAGTTTTTCACCGCGTAGTTTTTCACGTGCTCCTTTTCCTTGAGGTAGAGCGCTTTAGCAACATCCATTGAGTCATAAATGGGCTTCTGTACTTCCAGCGAGAACCATGTATCAATAGAATTGTTTATTAACTGGTTTGAAAGGATAAAGAGAAGGACCGATGGAATAAAAACAAGTCCAAGAAATGAGAGAACAAGAGTGGTACGGAATTTTGAACCTATTGCTTTCTGTTTTTTTTCGATATAAACACTTAACAGGTTCCTGAATACAGAGATAACAAGGATAAGCAGGTACAGGACTATGTTGACCGCTATGAAAATAATTCCGGCTTTGATTAAAAGGGAGCCATGCTCAATACCGAAATAATTAAGAACAATACCTGTGACCAATACTCCAACGATACTGAAAAGCAGGAATCCCAGGATAACTTTCAGATTTTTCATTTATCATCCCCAATATAAAAATCAGAAGATTCCTTGACAATGGTCATATCAACTTCAGGAACGAGATGCATTAACAGGCCTATCACAGGGAGCTGTTTCAGGCTCTTTGATTCCACAATAATCCTTAAGTAATAGTTGTCAGCTTCCAGTTCTCTGATATTTGCAAGAATAATCCCGTTTTCTGTGAAAATCCAGTTTCTCACATTGTAGTAATCCTTGAACTGTCTTTCTGTTTTGCTGAAGCCGTCAGAAGAGGATGCCTGGTATTGACCGCGGAGGTTATCATATTTTATTACTTTTTTGATTTTTTTTGATGCCACAAACTCGTCAGGCCAGAAAGGCCAGACCCGCAGCAGTTCGACGGTGAAGATTATTTCTTTACCGACACCGGAGTTGATGACTGCTTCGAGTTCAGACACATTGGCAAGCGACATATCTACGATTATATTCTTGTCAACAATCTTCATGTAAGGTCCAAAAATATGAGGTTTTATTGCAGTAGCAATTGACAGGTTTAACAGGATAACGCACGGCAGGAAAAAGAGAAACACCTTTTTAATCATAAATATTTAATCCAGACAGTATAAATAAATTTCTTTTGATTATACCATAACAGTGATTCGTTGGACGACGGGCGCTTACGTCGTAACCCTTGCATTGATCATTGTTTTTTTAACCGATGTATGATGCTGTTCATTAATAGGTTCTGTTCGCATGAAATTATAATCAGGTGGTTATTCAGGCAAAGTTTATTTTAAAATAAGACGCAATAAAAAGGAGGCTGTTACATGATACCCGATCTTACATATAATGACCAGGGACTGATCCCTGCCATTATACAGGATGAAAAAAGCAGTGAGGTGCTGATGATGGCATATATGAACAAGGCATCTCTGGAAAAAACAATTGAAGGGGGTAAGACCTGTTTCTGGAGCAGGTCAAGGCAGCAATTCTGGACCAAGGGCGAAACATCCGGAAATGTGCAGCTCGTCAAAGAAATTCTTTATGATTGTGATCAGGACACACTGCTGATAAAAGTAGAGCAAATCGGGGCAGGAGCCTGCCATACCGGCAACAGGACCTGTTTTTTTAGAAAAATAACGAATAACGAATAACGAATAACGAAAAGGGGGACATGGTGAAACTTGGGCATAAAGGTGAAGAACTTGCCGTTGATTACCTTAGACAAAAGGGCTATAGCATTATTCAACGGAACTTCAAAACATCGCTCGGAGAGATCGATATAATCGCAAGGGATAAAGAGACCCTGGTATTTATAGAGGTAAAGACCAGGGAAAGCCTTGAGTATGGACAGCCCTTTGAATCTGTTACTGTTGCAAAGAGAAGGAAAATAGCACATGTTGCGACTCTTTTTTTAAAAAAACTCAGAGAGGTTCCTTCATGCCGGTTTGACATAGTAAGTATATGTCATAAAAGGGGAAAACCTGAGTTTGATCTGATCAGGGATGCGTTTGAAATATGAACATTCTATTGAGCAGCTTTAAGAATTTAGATCAGTAAATGTGGTATTATTTAAAGCTTATATTAGCCGGGGCGTAGCGCAGTCCGGTAGCGCACTGCGTTCGGGACGCAGGAGTCGGAGGTTCAAATCCTCTCGCCCCGACCATTTTTTAATTGATTAATTAACTGGTTGCCCCCGTAGCTCAGCAGGATAGAGCGGCAGATTCCTAATCTGTAGGCCACGTGTTCGAATCGCGTCGGGGGCGCCATTTTTTTATTTGTTATATTGACCCCTTGACTCCTGGAAACCTCGTCCCCTTTTTAAAAACAGTCACTAATACCTTAAACATACAAAGTAATTGTAAATATCAGCGTTTACAATAAATTCATGAATTAATAAAAAAAGCCACTGACACAAAGTATCAGTGGCTTTAAAATCTCAAAGTATATTTTTTATGCTGCCCCCGGAAGTTTCTTGAATACGCGCCATGTCTTTAAAAGATCTACTGCACGGTCCAGCTGTGCATCATTGTCATCAGAGATCTTGTTAGGCACCTCTTCAACAACTTCCTTCTCATTCTCTTTCTTGGTTTCACTGTCTCCATTAACATCGTTATCAAGATGTTTATCAAGGTCCTTTTCCCTGAACACAGGATGTGTCTGGGCGCCTTCTTTGGCCTTTAACTTTACCTCTATGTCAGGAGTAATACCTGTTGTCTGGATGGAACGTCCTTTGGGAGTATAATATCTGGCAGTAGTCAGTCTCACAGCTGAACCGTCACTTAAGGGCATGACTGTCTGAACAGAACCTTTTCCAAATGTCTGTGTCCCAAGGATAACGGCCTTTTCCCAGTCCTGCAAAGCTCCTGCCACAATCTCTGATGCGCTTGCGCTTCCCCCGTTCACCAGAACAATCATGGGAAAATCAAAATAGTTGTTACCATTATTGGTATTAAATTCAGTCTTGTCTCCGCTCCTGCCTTTTATGTATACGACTAGCTTGCCGGCCGGCAAAAACTGGCTGGTGACATCAACAGCGCCTTTTAACAGACCTCCGGGATTATTCCTGAGATCAAGAATCATGGAATTAATCTCCTTTTTCGACAAATCTTTCAGGGCCTTTTTAAGATCAGATGCGGTCTTTTCCTGGAATTGTGTCAGCTTTACATAGCCGATCTGCTCGTCTATTACTTTTGACTTTACACTCTTGAGCTTAATAATGTCTCTTATTATTGTAATGTCTTTCGGATTTTCAAGACCTTCCCTGAGAATTGTTATTACGACTGACGTTCCTTTAGGTCCCCGCAGCTTTGATACAGCATCATGCAGGCTTATGTCCTTTGTTGATTCGTCATCGATCTTTATTATTTTGTCTCCAGCCTCGACTCCTGCCTTGTCAGCAGGGGTGTCTTCAATAGGTGCGATAATAGTGAGCATACTGTTTTTGATGCCTATCTGAATACCCAATCCTCCAAACTCTCCTTTGGTATCGATCTGCATTTCTGTAAATATCTCAGGCGGCATGAAGGAAGAATGGGGGTCCAAAGAATTGAGCATCCCTTTTATGGCGCCGTATACAAGGTCCTTTTCCTCTACTTCTTCCACATAATTCTTTTTAACAAGTGAAAGTGTCTCGGCAAAAGATTTAATCCTTTTATAATTCTGTCCTTCTTCAGCATTTACACTATCCAAAAAACTGGACTTGCTCAGCAGCATGACCGAGAATATGACAGTGCTCATCAGTAATAATATAAAAGCCGTTTTGCTTTAACCATTTCATCGGATTGATCGGCTTTCCTTTATGCCTTATCTCAAAATACAGAGCAGGAACGTTGAGAAGTCTTGACTTGCCATTTACCCCCAGTGACGCTCCTTTATTAATTATATCACCTACTTTATGAAATGTCTCTGTCAGATTTCCATATAAACTATGATAGCCTTTGCCATGATTTATAATCAACAACAGCCCGTATCCCTTGAACCAGTCCGAGTATACTACCCGTCCTCCGGCAACTGCCTTTGGTTTTTCCCGGTCTTTTGATCTGATCTCGATACCGTTTTTAAAAACAGTTAAATTGAATTTAGGATCCTTGTAATTTCCGTATGGTATCAGCACTTTTCCGTCAACAGGCCAGGGCAGGTGTCCTCTGGAAGCGGTAAATCCCTTGCCTGTAACTGATAGCGGAACTTGCTGCTTTTCCAGCCTTTTCATCATTTCCCTGAGCTTTTTAGATGACTCCTCAAGGTCCTTTATTGTCTTTTCATACATGCTTCGTTTACTGCGGACAGTTGCCAGCAGTCTGTCTTTTTTTATTCTGTCTGTCTCAAGTTCACTTTTCTTGTCCCTGGCGACTCTCTTGTTTGTTTCCAGTGTGCTCTGCAGGACCTCCATATTCTTTTTCTTGAAATTAATATCATTGATCTCATCACGATATTTTTTTATGATTTTGCTGTCCTGATAGGCAAGGAGACTGAGGTATTTGCTTTTTGTTATCAGTTCCTGGTAGTCATTTGCTGTTAACAGTATGAGAGCGCTGTCCACGTACTGCTGGGTATAAATGTCCCTTGCACGATTGGCCAGATACTTTTTGCTGGTGTCCGTCTTTTTCTGCAGCAGATTGATTTCCTTTGAAAGGTTCATGATATTGGACTGTGTTTTCGATATCTGCCTGTCAAATTTTTTTAATTCAGTTTTCTTGATTTTTATATGTTTATTGATTTTTTCTATTCGCGAAAGGATGGACTTTTCTTTTTTTATTGTATCCTTAACTTTTTTCTTTTTGGTTTTCAGTTTTTTCTCTATCTGGGTCAGCTTCTTTTTCGGGCTGGCAGCGAGTAGAGGTGAAAAATGAGAAGTTACAAGTAAGAAGCAAAAAGCAAGGACCAGGATGCTAAAAACAGAAAGAACTGCGTGTAATATCTTACATCCCTTTTTTTCCACAACAACCGTTATACTTCTTAATTCATAATTCATAATTTAATCAGTATCTGATTCTGCCTACCGCAAAGAAACTGCCGGCCAGACTCATAAGGGCGCCGGCAACAGGAATAGAAAGAAAAATCTCATCCGGGATGGAAATGATTATCGCCCTGATTGAAGGGATGAAATCAAAGCCCTTTGCGATTAGTAATGAATGGATACCAAAAAGAGCAAGTGAACCGATCATTCCTCCAAGAAGGCCTATAACAAGACCTTCTATCAGGAAGGGAAGTCGTATAAAGGATTTCGTTGCGCCCAGAAGTTTCAGTGTCTCTATTTCTTCTTTTCTTCTATAAAAAAAGATCTTGATCGTATTGTACGTAATAAATATGATTGCTATTAATATGGCCCCTCCCATAAATATGGCACTGGCTTTCATGATCTTCGATACCGTGTTCAGAGATGCCAGCCATTTTTCACCATACTGGACCTGTGCTACACCTGACATGTTCTCTATCTCTTCAGCTTTCTTTTTTACAAATACTGGTTCCAGCAGGTTACTTTTCAGTTTCAGCTCAAAAGAGGAGGGCAGGGGATTGTCTTTAAGGTCATCCAGTAAGGACGCATCTTTTCCAAGGATGGTACGGAGTTCTTTTATGGCCTCATCTTCGCTTATATACGTGACCTCCAGGATGTCAGGGTCCCGCTTGAAAAATTCCCTTACCGTGCCTGTTGCTTCAGCGGAAATATTATCGTCCAGATATACAACTATGCCAAAGCTCCTGGCCCACCTTTTGAGCACAGAGTCCATGTTGAGCGTTACCGTGACAAACGTACTGAGGATGAGCAGACCGACCCCGACTGACAACGTAGTAAGGATGTTTATCCATTTTTCCATCCAGAGATTCTTCAGGGCCGACTGAATGGAATAAAGAAGTACCCTCATCCTGATACCTCCCTTTCAATTGCGGCATCTTTCAGATATATGACCCTCCTGCCTGATTCATGAAATAGCGATTCATTATGTGTAGCTATCAGGACAGTCGTGCCCCTTGCATTGATCTCTTTAAAGAGGTTCATGATAATTGCGGAGTTTGTCGAATCAAGATTACCCGTAGGCTCATCAGCGAGAAGGACAGTCGGCCTGCTTACCATTGCCCTGGCAATTACCACTCTCTGCTGCTCTCCACCCGAGAGGTGCAGGGGCAGGGTATGAGATTTGTGACTGAGCTTCACATCCTTTAAGACTTCATTGACATCATCTTTGATTTCCTGAGGGTGCATATTATGTATTCTGAGCGCAAGGGCCACATTATCAAATACACTTTTATTGTTAAGGAGACGGAAATCCTGAAAGACAACTCCTACATGACGCCTCAAGTAGGGTATTGTTCGCTGTTTAAGCTGTCTGATTTCCCAGCTTGCAACAGTGATGTTTCCTTCATCAGGAATTGTCCCTGCATAAATCATCCTGAGCAGGGTTGTTTTGCCAACTCCGCTTGGGCCGGTTATAAAGGCGAGTTCCCCTTTGTTAATGGAGAATGATATATCTTTCAGCACTACATCTTCTTCATAAAATTTCGAGACGTCAGTAAATTGAATCATAATTTTCTATAGAAACATTACGTTTATGCTCTTGTTAAAATCATCAAAAGGACAATGCCTTATTTATCAAGTCAACTAATTAAATGCTCTTCAGTCGTTTTTAGCCGGATTTACAGTGCTAGATTATAAAATTTGGAGGTATATATAAGCAAGGATTCTTATATAATTAATTAGAGTAGTATTGTGATAATGACTTTCTTCATCAAAATATTCCAAATTTACTAAGTTTGTATGGCAGGTCTA
Source organism: Thermodesulfovibrionia bacterium (assembly GCA_945787795.1). Taxonomy (GTDB): domain Bacteria; phylum Nitrospirota; class Thermodesulfovibrionia; order UBA6902; family UBA6902; genus CALZJD01. The sequence continues at coordinate 14,127 of CALZJD010000073.1, forward strand.
ATATTGTCATGTCTCTTATATCTTTCTGCAATAGATCAAAACCAGCCTCAATGATACCCCTCTGGGTTTTTATATCACCGGGATTGCCGAGAGGTTTGCCGGGAGAAAATTTCATGCATAACACTCGTGGAGGTCTTGTGAGTCCAATAATGTCTCTGCGAAAAGTGGTGCATACAGTGCTTATGCCTGCTTTCTCCAGGCCTCTTGCTATCAGTCCCACGGACTGGTTGCAGATAACTCATGCAGGAGTGAGAAAGGCTATGTCTACGCCCAGTTCCTTCAGGCGTTTTCCGACTATTGCTGAATTTTCAATAAGCGGGCCAGTAACATAAATATGTCCCATAAAACTGTAGTGCGCTTCAGAAAGGGATTTTATCCTGCCTTCCCTGACATACTCTCTCATCCGGTCAACAGGAAACACACAGTTAATGTCTTCGTTTATAAACTTGTGGTCATATGACTCGTGTGACACCATAATATCCTTATGTTCCATGTCTCCGGGAAGAACCCTGAATGAGCAGTCTCCTTCTTTATGCTTCGTATCAAAAGGGGGATCTGTTTTTACATGAAGCCCTCCGGAAGTCACTAAAGCCAATTTGCATTCATGTAAAGGTTTGGATAATGGAGTGACAGGAGTATCATTGAAAACTGTGTACTCATAAGAAGGATATTTTTTCTGTATTATTTTTTTTGTAACTAGGAGAGATTTAATCATAACGTTTCCTTTACCTATTAAACCGGAATAATATTTTATACAGAAGAAGCTAAAAACAGGTGCCTATTTTAACAAAAGGTGAATTACTGTTTCTCACTCAATTTCGTATATGATCGACAGTATTGCAGTCCCCGGGATTTAACCTGATACAAGGATGTCTAAAAATATGAATAATAACATTAATATATTGCATTTAAGTGATAATAAATAAATGATTTAAATAAATTATAAATGGTTCCCATTATCTTTTTTTCCGTATACGTCTATTTTTTAAGGACACAGACTACGAAGACGATTCACGCTAAAACCATATATGAGAAAATTAATATTTTCCTCTTAAAATTCTGTTCCAGTACAACCAGGGCATTAGGTACTTAATCATAAGCCACATGCTGTAACGTTCTTTTGCAGGATCAAGCGGAAATGTAGGCATGAGTTTATTGTTATGGTCAAACTCGGCCAGCATCAGGCTGCCGTAGCCGGTTGTGATGGGACAGGCAGTATATCCATCATATCTTGAGACACCTGCTGCAGGTTTCTTTTTTATCATTGCCAGAAGGTTATTAACAAGGACCGGCGCCTGCTTATGCACCGCAGCTCCAGTTTTTGTGTCTCCTGTGTTTGCAACATCACCAAGGCTGAAAATATTGCTGTATTGATTGTGCTGGAGAGTTTCCATGTCTGTATCAACCCAGCCGAGTGGATCATCCTTCATGGTGAGAGGGCTGTCTTTAATAAAATCCGGGGCTGACATCGGGGGAGTAACATGAATCATATCAAATGGCACAGTGATTCGGTCCTTATTGTCATCTTTTGTTATTTCGATAACCGCCTCTTTTGATTCTCCGTTGATCTCGATAAGTTCAGACTGAAAACTGAGATTAATGCCGTAACGTCTGGCTATCTCCAGAAGGGCCTTATTTATTTCCGGGACACGCAGCAGTCCGGGCTTCCCTGTATAAAATGTGATCTCAGCGTCTCTGAGCAACCCTCTTTTTCGGAAGTTGTCTGCAGCAAGATACATTATTTTCTGGGGCGCTGCCCCGCATTTTATGAGCGATGCAGGCTGGGTGAATAATGCTGTGCCTCCCTGAAAGTTTTTTAGACACTCATATGTATACGGTGCGAGATCAAACTGGTAATTGGAACAGACCCCGTTTTTACCAAGAGTTTCGGGCAGGCCTTTTATTGTATGCCAGTTAAGCTGAATTCCGGCACATACAACCATGAAGTCATATGTGACTTCTTTCCCTGATCCGGTAACGACGAGGTTATGTTCCGGCTTTAATTTATCAGCGCTGTCCTGAATCCATTCAGCCCGGTCAGGTATAAAATCTGCTTCAGGCCTGACCGTATCATAAATATCAAACGCCCCCCCTCCCACAAGGGTCCATGCCGGTTGATAGTAATGTTTGTCAGAAGGTTCTAATATTGCGATATCAAGTGAGGGGTTTCTCATCAGAAGCTGTGCTGCCACTGAAAGACCGGCGTTACCTCCGCCAACAATAAGTATTTGATAATGTGATTTCATGAAGTTCCTCCAAATAGTGACTATTTAATCCGTGAGAAGAGCAGAGGTTTATAATTGGTAATTACCAACTGATTATTATTCATCGATTAAGATTCACGTATGTGATTTTGTAAGTGCATATGTAATATATGAATCAACTCGTTAATGAGATGATCATTATAGGTTTCTCTTTTCCACCTGAAAGGTATATCGTGAATGTCACCAGGTTTCTTCATTTCATAAAGTGCCGTAAGAGCTTTTATCATTACTGCTTTCTGTTGATGTATATTCAGGGGTTCTCCAAGGGGATGACCGAACGGCCATCCCAGAAAGATAGTCCTCGGTGGTTTTACTTTTTCTGTGAATTTCCTTACTATTGATATCCCTATCGTGGCGATTCCCGACTTTTCGATTTCCCGTTGAATCAGTCCAACTGACTGATTGCATATACCTCATGCAGGGGTAAGAATAACTGCATCAACCCTGTCAGCTTTAAGCCTTTGAGCAACAGCAGGAGCAGTTTCATTCATCAAGGTATTAATATGAGGGCCATCTGTATGTCCCATAAAAGAATAGTGATGATTTGCTGCCTGGCCAATAAGACCTTCATTTTTAAATTCCCTAAGTCTATCAACGGGAAAGACAATGTTGATGTCCCTCTCTGCGTCTGTATGATCATAATAATCATGCGTTATCATAAGTGAAGAAACAGGCTTACTGCCATCAATCACTCTGAAGGTCGGGTCACCATTTGTATCACGCATATTAAATGGTTCCTGGTCTCTGTGGTGCACCCCGGATGTTGTAACCAGGGCAACCCTGGATTCAGAAAGAGTCTTTGTGAGCGGTGTCCAGGGAATATCATGTGATTCATGCAGTCTGTAGGAATCAATGAAATATTTTGACAGAAATGGGAAAAAAGAAATTAATTTTGAAAGCATCTGGTTTTTTAAACGCGCAGGATTCATCATATATTACTCTGTAAACAGACAGGTTAATAAATCAATGATAGGTGGAGTGCATGAAAGTCGATAATCAGTCAGATTATTTCTCACATACACCATCGATGAGCTGATACACATCATGCTTGAGAAACGTTGTTCCGGTAACTTTGAGATTGCTGGTATCCTTGACATGATCTAATGTGTTTCGGTCGAAACGGGCGCTGTATACTTTTTCGACAAAAGGGGTAAAGAAATCCTGTCTCTTTCTGAGATCGGGATTTTTCGAATATACCATTTCCAGAAGCCTGAACCGTCCATTTGGTTTTAGTATTCTTTCAATTTGCTGAAGTACGACTGACTGAAATTCATCGGGTAAAACGCAGCACAAAAAACCCGCCATAACCCAGTCATATGTATCAGACGGAATTGCTTCCATCTGACATGCATCTTCATGAATAAGATGTATGCTGCATGAGGCTTCCCTTGATCTTTTCTGCGCGCGTTTAAGCATGGCAGGACTTAAATCAAGGCCCGTGAGATTAACACTGTGATGATAATGTTTGAAATTTCGGCCGGTCCCCACGCCAGCTTCGAGAACATTACCCCGCATATCACCTACTAATCCTGGTCTCCATTTTCTATATTTTAATTCCCATGGAAAATCAAGGATGTCGTAAAACCATGCTGTCACATTGTACTTATTGAGCGTTAACCTGTTTTTTTCATGCAATTGAAGTTTTTTAATATGTATCTGGTTATTTTCGGATTTCGATGTCGGCATTATCTCTTCCATTTTCCTGGATATTTACCTTTTTTCGTAACAGGGCAGCATTCAGGACCTGGAATGTCTCCCTTATAATCTTTGTTTAACACGTCAAGAAGATCAGGTATGATCGGATTTTTCAGGAAATAACACCTGAGCCGGCCATCATTAAAGAAATCAATAAGCCCTGCGTGTCTCAGGGCAGATAAGTGCTGAGAAATATTCGGCTGACTGATCTCAAGAAATTCCTGAAAATCACTAACGCATTTTACTCCTTTTGTCAGTTCAACGAGTATGGCTATCCTGGCAGGGTGAGCCATGGTTTTCATTATTTCTGCCTTTGAGGTGAGATTGTTCATATTCAAATATTAGAATATTTGCATATATTTGTCAAGTATATTTTATTCGTTCAAAATATTGTTTGCCAAAAAAATATGATAAATGTTTAAAATAGTGAAATTTTATTGTATCAAGTGCCATATACATATGGATAATTGGGAGGAAATTCTATTTACGTATGATGATATTGAAGCAGAAATCGTCAGGGACCTGCTGGAATCGGAACATATACAGGTGGTCGTAAACTCCATGAAGGTGAGCCCTTATCCGGTCAGTATAGGAAGAATGGGTGAGATTAAGCTTTTAGTCAGGAAAGAAGATCTGGAGAAAGCAGAAAAGGTTATACAAATTATGAAGCATGGTAAGGAACAGGATAATGATAGTTGAGACCCTGAAAAAAAGTGAAATATTTTCCTCTTTAAAGGATAAAGAACTGAAAAGCATCGGGGAGTTATTTGAAATACTTAAATTTAACAATAACGATACAGTATTTAATGAGGGTGATCCATCGGATAAATTTTATATACTTGCAGAAGGCAATGTGAAGATAATGAAGCATTCAATTGCAGGAAAGGACATTATTCTTGAGATCATGTCTCCCGGAGATGTCTTTGGAGGAGTTGCCGTACTTGATAATAAACCCTATCCAGCTTCTGCGCAGGCAATGGAGCCCTCTTCATTAATAAGAATAAGCCGCCAGAACCTGTTTCAGCTCATGGAAGAATATCCCATATTAAAACTGGAAATCGTTAAATACTTCAGTGATAAACTCAGGGATGCCCATGAGATGCTAAAAAACATAGCAACCGAAAGGGTCGAATTTCCCGCTTACAAGGCAGGAGATTTCTGAAATGGTGGGGACCACTGTTGAGACATGTATCAGGACGATGAGCAAGTTTCAGAAACAGGGCATGGTAAAGTCTACAGGCGGCAGGATCATGATCAAGGTAGCAGCTCTTAAGAATTATTTTGAAGATTAAATAGATTAGGTGAATCAGTCAAATCTATGCAGCAATCACTAAAAGCTATTACACGCACTGTAAACGCTTTTAGTGACTCATTCATATGTATTAAGATTGTTATCTATTAAAGATGGGGCGCTGCCCCAAACCCCGGTTCATTTTCTTGAGCGGCCAAGAAAGCGGAACCAAAAGAAGGCCGCCCCGAACCGATTTTTTAACGGTTCTTCAGTCGACCTCCAGAGAGTTAATTTAAACTCGCTCCGCTCAAACACAAATTAACTCTATTCCTTTCGGTCTCCTTCATCACCTAAAATCGCTTAAGGGGGGAAATACTGCTCTCTCCTTGTAAAGGAGAGTCGCAGAAGGTTGTTGTTCTTTTTTTTATCTTCTTCTTATATCCCCTTTTGATTGCTTCCGGGATATGCAGGTTTGGACGCGTTAAAAATTAAAAAGTGTCTGAGCGGAGCGAGTTTTTTTTAATTTAGCGGCCAGACCGGGAAATTAAGCAATCATGTGGGGGGTACGGGCCGGGGACATGGGTAACACTTAAGTCCGGAGACATAGGTAACACACATGGCATAATTTTGGCACAGGAAGGGAGGTGCCAATGCCGTGGAGGAGGACAGAACCTATGGATGAAAGAGTACATTTTATAAGTGATTGCCTGAAAGCGAAGTACGAAGTAAGTGAGTTGTGTGAAGCATATGGTATAAGCCGCAAGACCGGTTATAAGTGGATCAACCGCTACAAAGAGCAAGGGATTGAGGGCCTCAAAGAGGTGTCGAGACGGCCTCATCACAGTCCATACAAAACCCCAGCTCGCATAAAAAAGGAAATCATTGAGTTAAGAAAGCGGTATGGTTGGGGTCCGAAAAAGCTGTTAAGCATAATGAAGAATAAACACCCAACCTGGCATTTGCCCGGCCGATCCACCGTTTGCGATATGTTAAATCGGGCAGGACTTATTAAAAAGAAGCGAGCTCGCAGAAAAATCTCAGCAATGCATCAACCGTTTTCTCCGGTTGATAAACCCAATGCAGTCTGGGCAGCAGATTTCAAGGGCCAGTTCAGAATACAACATGGCAGGTACTGTTATCCCCTGACCATTACAGATTCATACAGCAGGTATTTACTTGAATGTAGAGCATTAACCAGCACAAAGATGGACGGTGTCAAAAAAGTATTTAAAAGTATATTTGAAAAATACGGATTACCTGAGCGAATACGTACCGATAATGGGGTTCCATTCGCAGCAATGTCGGCCAGTGGGCTTTCCCAACTGTCGCTATGGTGGGTACGGCTTGGAATATGCCCGGAGAGGATTGATGCAGGAAAGCCATATCAAAATGGCAGACATGAACGGATGCATCGTGATCTTAAAGATAAAACTGTAAAACCCCCTGCAGCAAGCATGACGGCACAACAATCCAGGTTCGATCATTTCTGTAAAGAATATAATGAAGTACGCCCTCATGAGGCATTACACTTTAAGACTCCCGTTTCACTATATAAACTATCAAACCGCGTTATGCCTAAGAAGCTTACGGATTTTCAATATCCAGATGAAATTGATAACGGGATATGGGATGTTTACTTAGGAGATTTTCTCTTGGGTAGGCTTTTTGATGAAAAAATGAAAATCGATTTCAACAGAAAAAATATTAAAAAAGTGTAACCCATGTACTCGGACTAATCTGTAACCTATGTCCCCGTTTGTACACGGCCTTCTTTTGGTTCCGTTTTCTTGGCCGCTCAAGAAAATGAACCCGTCGTTTGGGGGCGGAACCCCATTTTTTAATATTAAAAAATCTCAGTTTTTCAAAACCCCTTCCATACCAGATACCCAGCATCAGAAGGAGCAGGCCTATGAATATTAAACGAATGGTTCTCATAACATTGCTTCCGGATTTTTTAAAAAATTACGGAGGTCTCCCATAAAAGCACCATGTTGTAAATTCTATCTTGCATAATTAACCTGATTTTCCCTGTCGTAGCTTCTTTTTTTGTGACAGCCTGCCAAACAGCTTCCGCCTGTATCCGTCTGATCATATTCAAAATCGATCTCGATAGTGCCAAAAAGAAAACTGTCGCGAATTCTGCCTTCCTGTTCTGAGGCATGGACGTTATGACATGCGCGACACGTTCTGCCTTTCTTCTGTTTAACATGCAACCAGTGCAGATTTGTCTCCCCATTTCTGAATCTGGTTATTGCGGTGGTTTTTTCAACGGTTACAAGCGATTCCACATGGCAGAGAAAGCAAAGGCTG
>CALZJD010000074.1 GCA_945787795.1 Thermodesulfovibrionia bacterium
CCCTGTCATTTACTGCACCTAGAATTGGTTTCCAGGCGTATTTCCACAAGAGAAATAACAAGAGTAAAAACAAGAGCGTCTGCCAGAAAAAGAGGCCAAGCGAAAATTCTTCAAGCAATTGTTCCATTAGGTTTTTGTTTTAAATATGACGTATTCATAAAAGCAGACGACCGGAACCAACCGTTACGATCGTCTGCCTGTAATAGATTAAGCTTCTGCTGTGGCAAATAATGCCGCGAAGCCAATTCCTTCAATAAGTGCTGCTACAATAAGCATCGCTGTTTGGATCTTACCGTATGCTTCAGGTTGACGTGCAATAGCTTCCATGGCCTGGCCACCGATCCTACCGATACCCACACCAACGCCGATCACGATCAATCCTGCGCCTACAATTCTTGGAATAGTCATAGATATATAGTTAAAAATTAAACATTGTAATGATATTTTGTTCTGGCATTAAGATTGCATTATTACAGGTGAATATTATTCAATCTTTTTTGGGTAATATAAAATTATTCACAATTGTGCACAGGGGTAATAATGAAATCTACAAAGCTGTTTCTATCAAGTATTGTTTTATTGATAATGGTCTTAATGTTTTCCATGCAAGCACATGCAGCACTCGAACTCCTCGGCCAAGGTTCGTCAACTCATGGTACGTACAACCTCATTTATGATACTGACCTTGATATCACATGGTACGACTATACAAACGCTGATCATTATTGGTGGGATATCAATCAATGGGCAGATACATTATCAGTGAATTTCGGCATGTATACATATGACAATTGGAGATTGCCGACAGTTGTGGATTGTGGTTATTGGAATCCTAGTAATGACGGCACTGGCTGCGGAGGTATGAACATAACAAGCAGCGAGATGGGGCATCTGTTCTATATGGAGCTGGGGAATGTGGGTAGGTATGACACTGCTGGGAATCCCACAGGCTGTGGTGGAGAAGGTCAGCCTCTATGCTTAACCAACACTGGTGACTTTCAGAATTTACAACCAGTCTATTATTGGTCGGGTACAGAATATACTGGTTCATCACTCCCCGACTATTATTATTGGTACCATTTATTTGATAACGGTGGCCAGCACTACTTTCCTGATGCCCTTGAAGACTTCGCTCTCGGCATTGCCGTGCGTTCCGGAAAGGCCGTTGCCCCAGAGCCAATCAGCTCAACACTATTCATAGTTGGCGGAGCAACATTAGGATTCAGGCGGTTCAGAAAGAAATTTAAAAAATAGGTTCTAAGTATAACGGTGGGAAATACCAAGGGGGGGATTTTTATTCAGGTAGAGTCAGCAATGGCTCTGCCTCTTTTTAATTGATTTAACTTGGCAATCATCACATTCGTAGTCAGTGCTAATCATTGACTCATATGAATTAGCAATCAAACAACGATATCCTCCGATTCCTCAATAACAGATATTTGTCTTCACATTGGATAGCACCAAACTCTGACGATAACCAAAATAAAGTGTGATTTTTTTGGTGTTTAATGATTTACACCAATTATCTGCAGTGATTCTTCAAGCGTTAGCCTGTTTGTAATCCCCTCTTATCAGTGATTCTTCAAGCGTTAGCCTGTTTGTAATCCCCTCTTATAAACAGGATTGAATCAGTTTATATTCCGCAAATATATCTGAATTATCAATGAAATGGAATATGTCTGGATTCTGTTGGTCATACGCTTTAAATCAATGATTAATCATGATATAGATGGCTTGAAAATTGCTTAAAATGTGATTTTACAATTCTTTCTTTCAGTATTCCTTTACATGTTTTGTGAGTTAAATCACGTTATTATCAGCAGATTCTTATTAGTATATTTAATAGAAAGATGCTACTTCTTAACGGAAACAAAGTTTACATTTTCATACTGAAATATATTTATATTGGAGGCAGTAATGATAGACAAAGTAAATAGTTTTATAAGAATATGTGCTATATTGATGGTTTTAATGCTTGGTTTTGGTATGTTAGCATCAGTATGCTATGTTTGGGTTACTCAACCTGACCGCCCTACCGATATTATGGGGTTAGCACTATTATGTGCTGGTATTCTTGCATGCTCGTATCCTTTCGTGAACAAATTTAAAGGCAGAGCCACGTTCAATGGCGTAGAAGTTGATGTCACTACGATTCATGAGCCATTGAATGTAAGGACTGAGGAGAGGGCATTAAAGGATATGGAGAAGTTGCCTGAAGCAAATGAGGTAGTTGAACATTTGGTAACGGGCTTCTCTAAGGATGCATTACATGACTACCCTTTAAATATTGGGGTAGATACCCTTAATGAAAAATTGCTAGAAAATGAAGAAGAGGAAGTCCTTTTGTAACTGAAAATAGCAAATATTTCACACAAAAAGGGGCGGGTAAATAACCAGACTCCCTTTTTAAATTTGTAGGGACAGAGCTTACCAATATAGGCTCTGCCTTTTTTTTATTGACTTTAAATGGCAAACATCAATCCCAATCGAATATCAGGTTATTGATAACAGATATAAGTCAGAGAACTTATAACCTCTCCAATTTTGAAACTAAGACGGTAAAAGACTCATAATCATACTTGCGCTCAATTCACTGACAAGCAAGTGTTATGTTTATAAAATTAATAATTATGAAATACGAATAAACGAACTAACCACGTTTACGCATCAGACATGCCCAGCCCCTGGGAGGATCAGAGAGGTTTGTATCCATTTCGATAGCTTTAATCTGGAGAAATTCAAACTGCGGTTCAACAAGCGTCGCAATGTCAAGTAGAGACATTCTCGGCGGTCCGTGTTCCCGTTTCGGGCCGTCGGCGCTGCCGATAATGCTGAACCAGTATCCGTCATGCTCAAGGTGGTCATGAATGATCCTGACCAGCCGTGATTTGTCCTCCGCCTGTTCCATGGTGTGAAAGCATCCGCGGTCGAATATAAGGGTAAAAGGGCCATCAGGAAGTTCGTCCGACAGGATATCGGCACGCATGACATCGATGTTGAGCCCTGCTTCAGAGACTTTTTCCCTGGCCATCTCGACAGCTGTTGGTGAAACATCTATTGCCGTTACGTTAAACCCCTGTTGTGCAAGCCAGATCGCATCAGTGCATGTGCCTGCACCAAGTTCAAGCACCGGACAGGGCCTGATCGAGTAATCCTGGATCATCTCTTTCAGGTTACTGTCATGTCGACCCGAGTCCCAGGGAAGGTCCCCTCTTTTATACCGTTCTTCGAATTCCTTTGGTGTAGCCATGATACTGTTTAGAATATAGGGTTGGAGGTGTATTATCAATATTGTCAACCAAAACCAGAACCGGTGTAGTCCCGGTGTCAGGTCCTCAATAAACAGAGTGAGGGGTGCGAGGTTGTATCATGGTATGTTGAAATTGATATAATCAATGCAGATACTGTTTATACCGGGGGACACATTTCTTACTGCATAATATATGATGTGTCCCTGTTTTAATGGAAAACGTATGAATAAAGACTACGAGATCATTGTAACAGGCGCCGGACATGCAGGCTGTGAAGCAGCGCTTGCTGCTGCACGCATGGGCTTCAGTACCGCCATATTTACCTTAAACCTTGATAACATCGGCCAGCTGTCATGTAATCCTGCAATAGGCGGTCTGGCAAAGAGTCATCTTGTAAAAGAGATAGATGCCCTGGGCGGTGAGATGGCAAAGGTTACTGATAAAGCAGGAATTCAGTTTAAGGTGCTGAATAAAAGCAAGGGGCCTGCTGTATGGGCAACAAGAGCACAGGCTGACCGTGCGCTTTACAGAAAATATATGAGAGAGGCCCTTGAGAAGCAGAAGGGACTGGACATAAAGCAGGAGAGTATTGAAGAGATTTTAATTAAAGATGGCAGGGTCAGCGGCATCAGGTCATCAGCATGCTCATATAAAGCAGGGGCTGTAATTATTGCAACAGGCACATTTTTAAACGGCCTTATTCATATAGGCCTTACAAATTATCCTGCCGGCAGGGTAAACGAGCCTCCTTCTCTGGAGCTTCCCAAGAGTCTGGCCGCGCTCGGTTTTAAGATAGGAAGACTGAAGACAGGAACGCCTCCGAGGATAGACGCTGCAAGCATAGATTTTTCAGTAATGGAAATACATGCCGGAGATGATCCGCCGCCAGCCATGTCGCTCTTTACTAAAGAGATCACAAATCCCCAGCTCCCGTGCTATATGACATATACCAATGAAGAAACACACAGGATTATCAACTCCAGCCTTAAACGCTCGCCGCTATATAGCGGTGTGATAACCGGCATAGGTCCGCGTTACTGTCCATCCATAGAGGACAAGGTGGTCAGGTTTAAGGACAAAGTAAGGCACCAGCTCATGCTTGAGCCTGAAGGACTGGACACAAACGAATATTATGCCAACGGCATCTCTACCAGCCTCCCGGAAGAATCCCAGGTTGCACTGGTCAATAGCATTAAGGGGCTGGAAAGCGCAAAGATAAACAAACCGGGCTATGCCATTGAGTATGACTTTGTCCCTCCGACCCAGCTTAAACCGACCCTTGAAACCAAGCTGATAAACGGTCTTTATCTTGCAGGACAGATAAACGGCACATCCGGGTATGAAGAGGCAGCAGCACAGGGATTAATGGCTGGCATTAATGCTGTCCTGCAAATCAAAAACAAAGATCCCTTTATTCTCGGAAGACAGGAAGCGTACATAGGGGTCTTAGTTGATGATCTTGTAACCAGAGGGACTAATGAACCTTACAGAATGTTTACGTCCCGGGCAGAATACAGGCTCCTGTTAAGGCAGGACAACGCAGATATTAGATTAATTGAAAAGGGCCACAGACTCGGGCTGATTAATAAAAAGCAGTTTGCTGCATTTAGTAATAAAATTTCCCGGGTAGAAAAGGAACTGAAGAGAATCAGGACAAAACGGTTTAAGCCCGATCAGATTAATCCTCTGCTGAGACAGCTTGGTACCTCTCCTATTAAGGAATCAGCAGCCATATATCAGCTCCTTAAAAGACCGGAGGTGAAGTACCATGACCTTCTCAGGGTTGAGAATAACCGTAACAGTCTTTCTGAGGATATTATCAGCCAGGTTGAAATTCAGACCAAATATAAGGGGTATATAAAGCGGCAGGCAGAGCTTGCAGAGAAATTCAGGAATATCGAAGCAAAAAAAATACCCGAAGGTTTTACCTATAAAAATATCAACGGCCTCTCAACAGAGATCATGGAAAAACTTGAAGAGGTACGGCCCCTGAACCTCGGACAGGCAGGCAGAATCCCGGGTGTCACACCGGCAGCAATTGCCCTTCTCATGGTGGCGTTAAGAAGGTAAACTGAAATAAAGATACGTTATTAACGATATATTCAGTATTGATTATGAGTAAAGTATTGTCATTCCGGCTTGCCCTGCACCATATGGTTCAGGCCTTGTACGGAATCTGTCCCGTCCATAGATTCCCGTCGCGTCTGCCTGCCGGCAGGCAGGCTTCGCTTGCGGGAATGACGTTACATGATAAAAAAGATGTCTAATGTTAATAAACACTATGTATTACGTTCGTCATTCTGGCTTGTCCAGAATCTAACACGTGAGATTCCCGGCACGCTTCGCTTGCGGGAATGACATGCCTTTTAGTGAGGTCTAATTGCCACAGCTAAATAACGCAGTTGATTTAACCACCGGCAGTTTATGGGACAACATCTGGCATATGACCTGGCCCATGATCCTGGTCATGTTTTTCAACTTTCTGGTCGGTCTTGCTGATATTTATGTTGCCGGATTTATCGGCCCTGAAATTCAGGCCATAGTGGGGTTTGTGGGTGAGCTGTACTTTTTTATCATAATAGTTGCCAATGCGATCAGCATCGGTACCGTTGCCATTGTTTCCCGGGCTGTAGGCGCCGGGAAATTCAGGGATGCCCTGTCTGCTGCAAAACAATCCCTGCTCTTTGGCATTGCATGCGCTTTTTTGCTCACCGTTGCCGGGATTATATTAAAAAATTATATTATTGACATCGCGGGATTCTCCGGCAGCACAAGGCAGGTGGCCCTGGACTTCTTTGTGATCTTTGTTTTTGCTCTGGCGCCAAATTATATTGTCATAATCTCAAATGCAATTTTCAGGGCAGGCGGTGAGGTCAGGCTGACGCTGATAGCCATGTTCATTGTCAGCGTGATAAATATTGCCCTGAACTTTTTATTTGTCTTTGGTCTTTTTTCCTTTGAAGGCTTTGGATACAGGGGAATAGCCCTTGCAACAGCCGCTGCCATGTCAGCCGGTATGTTCATCTGCTTTTTCCTGTTCAGGCAGAGCAGGTGGAAGAATATATTTTCAGGTACATGGTCCATAACATCCGATCTTGTCAAACGAATATTTGTCCTGAGCTGGCCGGCAGCACTGATTTATATCTCATGGAACTCGGGGAATATTCTTATATATAATATACTCAGCCGTCTTCAGGACGAGAGTATTACTGCCATGGCATCGCTGACAAACGGCCTGCGCATTGAAGCCATCATATACCTCCCTGTTTTTGCACTCAATATGGCTGCGTCTGTGCTGACAGGTCAAAACCTCGGTGCAAATTCTCCGGAAAGGGCAGAGAAATTAGGCTGGAAAATCTCTCTCTCAGGAGTAGCGTTTGTATCTCTTATTGCGCTTCCCATCTTTATATGGGCAGGAACCATAACATCGCCCATTGCAAAGAACCAGATGGTATTAACAGAGACCGTCCGCTATCTGAGAATCACCATGCTCTCAGAGCCCTTTATGGCAATCAGTGTCATATTGGGTGGATGTCTTATGGGCGCCGGTGATACAAAGGGAGCAATGTTTGTCATTCTTGGCACTCTATGGGTCATCCGGATACCTCTTGCCTATATACTCTCAGTTGTTTACGGATATGGTGCTGTTGGTGTCTGGATTGCAATGGTAACCTCCATGTTCTTCCAGGGCATTGCCATGACGTACAGGTTCAGGAGCGGTTACTGGAAGACATTAAGGCCGTGATAATATTGACAGATTGATAGTGACATATAAAGTTTAGCTCCCAGTCTACAAGACAGGGCATCAAAAAGGGATTCTTCTTATAAGTCATAATTAAATCTTTATTCCCCTCTTTGGCAAAGAGGGGTTAGGGGAGATTTTTTGGAGATATTTTTGTAAAATCCCCTTAACCCTGTACCAGTAGCGGTTCAGGGCTAATCCCCCTATTCCAAAGGGGGAGACTTGAAAGGAAAACTTTTCATCCCCGTTTACAAAACTGGGCATTCAGGTTCATTTCTTCATAAACATTATAGTAAAATATCACTCACACTAAACCACAATACAGGAGGTCCATCATGATTGATAAAAAAATCGAAAAAGCAATTAATAAACAAATTAACTGGGAACTCTATTCATCATACATGTATTTTTCCATGGCAGCATATTTTGATTCCATAAACCTTAAGGGTTGTTCACACTGGATGAGGACTCAGGCAATGGAAGAGCTCAGTCATGTAAAAAAATTCTATGATTATCTTACCTCCCGGGGCGGTAGGGTTATCCTTTCCGAAATAAAGGCCCCGCCAACTAAATGGAAGGATTCTCATAAGGTCTTTGAGGAAACACTGAAGCATGAACAGCATGTTACCAAACTCATTAATGATCTCATGAATCTGGCCCATGATCTCAGGGACCATGCATCGATCGGTTTTCTCCAGTGGTTTGTTGACGAACAGGTGGAGGAAGAGGAGTCAGTTGATGAGGTGCTGCAGAGCCTGAAGCTGAATGAAAACAACCCCGGCGGTCTCTTTATCATTGACAAGGAGCTTGCCCAGCGCACCTTTGCAGCGCCCGCAGGAGTAACGATATAACAATTATATTGGCACTGCTGAAGGTTGTCCCAACATTCGGGGCAACCTTCTTACTGTTTCCAGCATATCCTTGTACCTTCACATCCCACGAGCGATGCTGTTGCAGATGTAATATATGTTCTGAGTTTGTCAATGCAGCACCCGAGTCACAGTTCCTTTCCCTTCGTCACCTTGCCGGCAGGCAAGGTGACGAAGTAAAAAAAGTGACCATAGCGTTTGTGCTTTCTTGGTTGGTTGAAAAGTTATGTCGAAAACAGCAGGTAATCCCGCTGGCAGCCGGCAGCCAGGCCCCGGGTATGACAATCCTGTGAATCAGCACGATGAAAAATAATGAAGTTTTCATGATAATGAGATATATTAAAATGAAGATTACTAATTGATAATAATGAGAATAAAAAGGAGGATAACAATGAAAAAATTCATACTCATCATCATTGCCATGTTCATGGCATTACCTTTATCAGTTCAGGCAGCTGTATATGATATTGACCCGGCCCATACAGACTTCGGTTTTTCTGTGAAGCATATGGTCATTGCTAATGTGAAGGGCACATTTCAAAAAATTGAAGGGACCCTTGAGTTCGATGACAATAATAAATTAACCGGTGCACATGCGGTCATTACAGCTGAGAGCATTTATACAAAGATAGAGAAACGGGACAATCACCTCAGAAGCGCAGACTTCTTTGATGTTGCCAAATATCCACACATTACGTTTAAGGCAACGTCTGTTACGTATAGCAGCCCCGGCAACCTTACCATAACAGGCAACATCACGATAAAAGATGTGACAAAAGAGATGACCCTGACAGGGGAAACCCTGGGCCCTGTCAAAGACCCCTGGGGAAATACCCGGATGGGGATTAGTGCAAATGGAACGCTGAACCGCAAGGATTTTGGTCTGTTATGGAATAAAGTCCTGGAAAGCGGGGGACTGCTGGTAGGAGACACGATTAATTTAATAATTGAGGGAGAAGGCATATTGAAACAATAGCTGTATATATATGAAATTCAGAATAGACCTGCATGTGCACTCAAAGTTCAGCGGCGATAACGATTCCGAACCAGAAGAAATAGTGCTTCATGCCATAAACAAAAACCTCGATGGCATAGCTTTCACAGAACATTACTCATATGAAATCTCAGAGTATGCTGAAAAGCTGAAAGAAGCATATGCAGACAGGATCCGGGTTTTCCGGGGAGTAGAGTTTTCTTCGGCTGATGGACACTGTCTTGTTTTTGGTGTTAATACTGACAGGCTTTCTCTCAAAAACGCATCTGTTGAAGAAGTGGTGCAGGCGGTACATGAAAAAGGCGGCGTTGTCATCCCCTCCCACCCCTTCCGGGGAAACAACAGCATGGGTGAAAAGATAAAGCAGGTCAAAGGTCTCTGTGCATTGGAAGGATATAACGGATACTCCCACCATTCACAGAACAAAAAAGCTGTCAAGGCAGCTGAAGAGTTACACCTGCCGTATACAGGAGGATCAGACGCGCATATGCCGCGTGAAGCAGGCTCCTGTTATACTGAATTTGCCAATGAAGTGACTCATGACAACTTTATTGAAATGTTAAAGGAAGGCAACTACATCGGAGTTGATACAAGAAAGATAAGCCGTATCTGGCCTTTTTGATCCATATCGAGGTTCAACCTCGATATGGGTTATCTCGTTAAAAGCACGATGGAAGACCTGGGTTTTATTATGATACTGTCACTGCTCACCAGAGGTTCCTTGCCGGCAGGAGGCATACCTTCCACATTATCCAGAAACGTATTTATTGCCTGATACCATGCTTTATTCCCGGGTGGTGCAGGTATCTTCTGCCTGGTGTCCTTAATGCCGGCATTGAATATCACAAAGAAATCATTGTCAGGTTGTTCAATAACTGAACCATCAAGGGCAAAAGCTATCGAGCGCTTGCTGATATTGTCCCAG
>CALZJD010000075.1:0-23374 GCA_945787795.1 Thermodesulfovibrionia bacterium
ATTGCAATATTCGGCTCAACCAGTCCGGTAAGGACCGGCCCTGTCGGCCGGATACATAAAATCATTTCAACAGATATTCCCTGCTCACCCTGTATGAAACGAGTATGCCCTGAAGAACATTTAAGGTGTATGACCGATATAACTGCTCAGGACGTATTTACTGCTGTTACGGAAGTACTTCCTGTGAACAGGGCCGTATTTCTTGATAAAGACGGCACCATGATTGAAGACAAAAACTATTTAAACAGCTTTGATGACCTGGTTATTCTCCGCGGCGTAAAATCAAGCTTAAAAAGATTAAAGGAAGCAGGTTTCAAGCTTATATGTGTTACCAATCAGTCAGGAATAGCCCGCGGTATTGTTGACAGGAAATTTGTCATTGACTCCAACGCATATCTGCAGAAGGAGCTGTCTCTGGACGACTCGTATTATTGTCCCCATCATCCTGACGAACACTGCCCGTGCAGAAAACCTGAACCAATGATGGTGCTTAAGGCCAGAAACAGGCATAATATAAACTTAAAGTCTTCATATGTCGTTGGTGATAAGGAATCAGATGTTATGCTCGCTGCACATACAGGAGCTACCGGAATACTGTTATCCGCAACTCCGCTTTTTGAGAAAACTGGCGCTTCTCATATAGCAAAGGATTTAATCAGCGCCGTTGACTGGATACTTGAAAATGAAAATAAATAATTTTCTATACAGCAGAAAAATACCTGTAATATTAAGAAATCTGACTTTTTCTTCTCTTATGGCACTGGCACTCCTGACGCTCTATTCTGTTTGTCCCGCTCCTGTTGCAGCCGATGACAAGGTGAATAAGGAGTTTGAGTATACTGTTTACCTGGCAGGTTTCATAGCCGGTAAAGCTGTAATGAAATATGAATCGTCTGGTGAGGGCATTAAGATAAGAACCCGCGCAACGTCTACGGGTATCATATCGCTGTTTTATAAGATTGACGATGTTTCTGAGAGCATACTTTACGCTGACGGCTATCCAAGAAGCAATATGTTGAAAATCCGTCAGGGAAGGAGGAAAAGGGACAAAAAAACCGTATTTGAACGGCTGGCGGATGGCAGGTCTCATAAGGTCATATTCCGCGACCTGATTGAAAATATAAATAGAGAGTATGATCTGGACAGGCCGGCTTATGATATTCTGTCTGCTTTTTATGCGCTATCGAGGAGAGATTTACATGTTGGTACTTCGGAATACCTTGATATTTTTGATAATAAGAAGCTCTACAATACCGAGGTCCAGATATTAAGGAAAGAAAGAGTCAGTGTCCCTGCCGGAGAATTCGATACCATAGTTATAAAGCCGCTCTTGAAGTCCGAGGGCATATTTGTGAGAAAAGGCGACATGTATATCTGGCTTACCGATGATGACAGAAAACTGCCGGTTATTGTTAAAAGCAAGATCAAGATCGGACATTTTACCGCAAAACTGAAAAAAGGCGGTTAACCCGCATTTATTTCTTTTGCAATGATCATTGAAGACAGTGTAAAATAACAATTCTGAATCGTGTATCTCATAATTTTTTAATTCATCCTGGCAGGTCGAGTAATTTCTAAAGGAGGTATCATGCATATTGCTGTAATTGGAAGCGGGTATGTGGGACTTATTACCGGGGCATGTTTCGCGGAATTCGGTCTGAATGTGACGTGCGTTGACAATGACGAGAAAAAAATAAAGTCTTTAAAAAAAGGGGTTGTCCCTTTTTATGAACCAGGCCTTGAAGAGTTGATGCAGAGAAACATTACTGCGGGCCGGATGCAGTTCACTTCTGATATTGCATCTGCTGTTGAATCTTCACTTGTCATTTTTATTGCTGTAGGGACTCCTCCCCGTGGAGACGGATCAGCAGACATGAAATATGTTGAAGGTGTAGCAAAGGAGATAGCCAACCATATAAGCAGCTACAAGGTAATAGTTACGAAAAGCACGGTACCTGTGGGAACAGGGGAGAAAGTGAAGAAAATAATCTCAAAACATCTGAAAGAGAGCATTGATTTTGATATAGTTTCCAATCCGGAATTTCTGAGAGAAGGTGCCGGGATTGAAGACTTCATGCATCCCAACAGGGTGGTGATAGGAACGTCCAGCGACCAGGCAACAGCGATTATGAAAGACCTGTACAGTCCACTGTATTTAATCGAAGCCCCCATTATTATTACAGATGTAAAAACAGCCGAACTGATAAAATATGCCTCCAACGCCTTTCTTGCCACAAAAATATCATTTATCAATGAAGTGTCAAACCTCTGCGATTCTGTTGGCGGAAATGTGCAGATGGTTGCAAAGGCAATGGGATTTGACCGAAGGATAGGGCCC
This sequence comes from Thermodesulfovibrionia bacterium, assembly GCA_945787795.1. Lineage (GTDB taxonomy): Bacteria > Nitrospirota > Thermodesulfovibrionia > UBA6902 > UBA6902 > CALZJD01. Next base: position 2,339 of record CALZJD010000075.1, read on the forward strand.
AAGTTTCTTCATGCAGGTCCCGGGTACGGCGGCTCCTGTTTTCCAAAGGATACGCGCGCACTATTGCAGATTGGCAAAGAAAACAAAGTCAAACTCGGAATTATTGATGCCGTAATAAAAGCCAATGAAGCTCAAAAAGAAATCGCAGTAAAGAAAATAACAGGGACCATGAAAAAGATGAAGGGCAAAACTGTGGCTGTACTGGGGTTGTCCTTTAAACCTAATACAAACGACATAAGAGAGGCCCCATCACTGTATATAATCGAACAACTTTTGAAGGAAGGGGCAAAAATCAGGGCCTATGATCCGGTTGCCATGCGTGATGCAAAAGCAGAGATACCGAAAATCACATATTGCAAAGACCCCTATGAAACTGTAAGGGGAGCACATGCAGTTGTGATCGTTACCGAGTGGAACCAGTTGAGAAATCTGGATCTTGATAAGATAAAAAAGTCCATGAAGGGGAAGCACTTCTTTGATCTTCGGAATATATATGCACCTGCCAGAATGGCAAAGATCGGTTTTGATTATTATTCTGTTGGCAGGCCAAAAATATGACGATATGTTTAGTTTAGTTATTTAATTGCCATAGATCTCCTGGCACCACCAAAACAACACAACGAAATTAAATGTTAATTTAAAAATTTCCAGGGACATTCCTTGACTTTAATCACTTATTTGATCTAAATTATCGGTTATGCGAAAACCATTTATGGCAGCGAACTGGAAGATGAACAAGACCTCCCGGGAGACCGAAGAATTTATTAATACCTTCATTCCACTTGTCAGGGACATCAGTGATGTTGATATCCTTATTGCCCCGACTTTCATTTCCCTTGAGACAGCCTCCAGACTACTCAAATCATCCAATGTCTTACTGGGTGCGCAAAATGTATATCATGAAGAAAGCGGTGCATATACCGGTGAGATCTCTCCTGATATGCTGATTGCTGCTGGATGTTCCCATGTCATTATCGGGCATTCAGAGAGAAGAGAGTACTTTTCTGAAACAGATGAGGTTGTTAACAGGAAAATTAAGCTAGCCCGTTCTAAAGGGCTTGAGGTAATCCTCTGTATAGGTGAATCACTGGAAGAAAGAGAATCTAACAGGACCTTTGATGTACTAAGCGGTCAGTTGTCAGGTTCTCTGGCAGACCTTTCTCTTGATGGAATCACCATAGCCTATGAACCGATTTGGGCAATAGGAACCGGCAAGACAGCAACTGATGAACAGGCCAATGAGACCCATGCATTTATCCGTGAATGGCTTGGAAAGCACAGGGAAAATGCGGACAGGGTCCGCATACAGTATGGAGGAAGTGTCAAGCCGGAAAACATAGAAGGTCTTATGTCCCAGCCCGAGATAGACGGGGCCCTCGTTGGAGGAGCAAGCCTTAAACCGGACAGCTTTGCTAAAATAGCAGCTGGAGCATCCGGCAAATAATTTCATAAAAATTATTCATTTAACAGTCTGTCTATTTCTTATTTTCATAATTTTGATCCAGAGCAGTAAGGGAGCAGAGATGGGCGCTGCCTTCGGCGGTTCGAGCCAGACACTGTTTGGAAGCAGAGGGGCAGCAACATTTCTCAGTAAACTTACAACGGGAGCAGCTATTGCTTTTATGTTAACGTCCCTATTATTGGCTGTTACATCGATAAAACGGGATTCCGTGGTTTCATCTATTCCTGTTCAGGAGGCAGCTGAACAACCACTGACCGGAACTGGTCCAGGGCCTCTCCAGGATGCGCAGCCAGTTGCTCCGGGACAGGGAGAAACTCAGGAAACTCCTGCCGCACCATCAGAAGAGAGCAAACCACAAACTGACTGATCCAGATAGTCTACCTTACCTGTTTTTTCATTAGCTGCATTCTATTTTGTCCAGATTAAGGCAGGATATTATGCGTAGGAATCTATGTTCGTGCCTTTTGGCATAAAGCAGGCTGAAGAGTAAGCTTTAAGAATGCTCATCTCTCTCTTTTCTGGATAGCAGGTCAGGACCTCGGGTTGCTCGGGAATTTTAACCGGCACGTTCCTGATTTTCTCCGGGACAGGGTTATTATATTCAATAGCCGGATGGGAAGGAGTAACATCAATTATCTTCTGATTAGGGGATGATTGCTCTCTTCTCTTCGCACTGTTTGTACCGGACAGATTATTATGCACTGTTTTCGTATCACCCCTGAGTGCGAAGACGTTCAATATATTGAGATTAATGATCGTTGTCATGAAATTAAATTTAAACAGTCTGGAAACAATAGTTGTTCAGTTGAGTCAGATTGATACAAATGCCTCAGAAGGTTCTCATGGTTCATTCTTGAAGCCGGGTTGTTTTTCTGTCCGGAAACCACCTGAATAAATAATATTATTATTTAGCCTTCCATCCTCTCCTGAATATTTTATACCACATTTTTACAATATATCAAATAATAAAAACTACATCCTTTTAATCCCCCTTTTCCAAAGGGGGATATCTGAAAGGAGAATGTGCTGAGATATGCCTCTTATTACTAATAGTTGACTTTATCTTTGATACTTCAAACCATTGTTCACTGTTATTTGATTGAAAAAAGCGGCTCTTTTATTAATTCACCGCGACACACAGGGCACTTGCCCGGCTTTGTAAACCGTTCCCGTTTTTTAAAAACAAAACCGCACTTCCTGCACTCTGCAGGAATGATTTTCAGATGGTTTTTATCTTTGTTAAGCGTTTTTTGTATGTTATGCAGATGATTAATCACCTCTTTTTCTGAAATATGAACCTCTCCAGATATCTCGCGAGCTGACAGGAACTCTTCTTTCATAACAGAGATCATCTCCTTCCGTACTGTTTCTTCCCTGCCAACCGGAATAAATGCCTCTTTTATCTTTTTTTTCATAATAAAAGAATAGGTCATAGGTTATAAATTATTGATGCTACGTATGAGCTTCTCATAATCCATTACCCATCACGCGTTACGCGTCACTTGTCACTGTTTTAAAAAAATCTGAATAACTTATCTCTAATTTATTATAATAATTTTCTATGAAAGAGATATGGATATTCCTTTTTGCTCTGGGAGTAATTTTATTCAACTGGCCTATACTCAGTATCTTTAACTATCACCTGTCAACATACCTTTTTATTGCCTGGTTCATTTTTATCCTGCTTATTTTCGTTGCAACCAGAAAAAGCAGTGCCAGAGACGACGGAGGATAAGTGTTTTCTACTACGGTTTTATTCTCCATAATTTTTGCCTACCTTGTAATCCTTTTTTTAATTGCACATTATGCCGAAAAAAGAGACCGGGCAGGGAGCAATCTCGTATCCAATCCGTATGTGTACTCTCTGTCTCTGGCTGTTTACTGCACATCATGGACGTTTTACGGAAGTGTTGGTAAGGCAGCCAACTCAGGCTTAAGTTTCCTCACCATTTACCTCGGCCCTACCCTGATGGCTGTCCTATGGTGGATCATTTTAAGAAAAATTGTTTATGTCTGCAAAGAAAACAGAATAACAACCATATCTGATTTCATAGCTCTGCGCTACGGCAATTCCCTTTTCCTCTCTGCACTGGTGACTTTTGTAGCTGTTGTAGGAATCACTCCATACCTTGGTCTGCAGCTCAAGGCGATCATGACTACCTTCTCCATCATGGCCGGCAAACCTGAAGCAAGCCATTTTGCAGGCTGGGTTATCACCCTTTTACTGGGGGTATTCGCCATATTTTTCGGGGCCAGAAACGTTGATGTCTCTGAAAGACATAGTGGTCTTGTATTTGCAGTGGCTTTTGAGTCTGCCATCAAGCTGATCGCTTTTATCTCTGTTGGAATTAGTGTTACCTACGGCCTTTTTAACGGATTCACCGATATTTTCGAACAGATCAAACAGTCTCAATATTCAGCCATTATGACTTTGGGCGGCGAATCACATGTCAGTTTTCTTGAATGGACGTCACTTACGTTTCTCTCGATGATGGCCATATTGTTTCTTCCAAGACAGTTCCAGGTTTCAGTAGTTGAAAATTCCTCATATAACCATATCAAAAAGGCAATGTGGCTGTTTCCATTGTACCTTTTTCTGATTAATATCTTTGTTCTGCCCATCGCATATGGCGGGCTTCTTCTGGGAGAGCCAACCGGAAACGCTGACTATTTTGTTTTGACCATACCACTGAATCAGGGAGCGCCCATGCTTGCCCTCCTGGCATTTATCGGGGGGGTTTCAGCGGCAACAGCCATGATCATTGTCGAATCACTGGCTCTCAGTACAATGGTGATGAACAGTTTTGTCATGCCGGCGGTCTGGGGGTTGAATGCCATGAAGGGTTTTTACGTCATGATTCTGAACACGCGGAGAATTGTGATTGTGGGCCTCGTATTCCTTGGGTATGCCTTTGCCGTATATATTGGAGATTTTTACAGTCTTGTTAATATAGGCCTTAAATCTTTTGAAGCAGTAACCATCTTTGCACCGCAGGATTTACCGTCTGGATATACACTCTTATGATCCCCACCTTTATGAAAGCAGGAATCATCACAGGCGAAGGCGTGTTGGGATACATATTCAGTTCATCATACCTTGATCCCGGTGCGCTTTTCGGACTTAAGGGACTGGACAAATGGAGCCATTCATTGTTCTGGGGACTTCTGTTAAACCTGTTTTTTTATATTACTGTGTCGCTTTTTACAAAGCAGTCTGATTATGAGACCAAGCAGACAATGGTCTTCGTGGACGCGTATTCTCCCATTCAGCTTGGCATTTCAAGCAGTCCCAAAAGTGTAGATGAAATTTCCAGGTTACTGTCTGCATATATAGGTCCCGGTGAGGCCATTCAGTATGTTAATGACTTCATGAAAAAACATAAGTTGACTTCCGAGTCTATAAATAACGAATGGCTCCAACAGCTCAGGGGCGAAGCAGAAATACTGCTGTCAGGTTCTCTGGGACCTTCAATCAGCAGCCTGATTTTTCAGAACAGGACAGTATTGACCACAGAGGAAAAAGCCGAGATATCAGATTCTGTAAGAAAAATATCAAGCAGCTTAAGATTATCCAGACAGGAACTGGCTGACAAAAACAGACAACTATCTCTCTTAAAGGAGTTCAGTGAAAATATCATCGAGAGTATTCCGCTGGGCATAGCCACACTTGATGAGTCACTGCATGTCAGATACTGGAATAATGCAATGGAAAAAATCACTGATGTACACAAAGAGGATGCACTCAGCATTGAGGCAAATTATCTCCTCACCTGCCTTGAAACAGACCTCTTTGAACCATTAATAAAAGAAGGCGAAACCATCTGCAGGAGAAACCTCCAAAATATGCCCCAGATGGTCCTGAAAGTCCACCTCAGCAAGCTGACCGGCAGGCAGAGAGGATATGTACTGGTCATGGAGGACATTACGGAAAACAAGAAAATAGAAGAGGAGCTGTTCAGGACCACCAAACATGCCGGAATAGGAAGACTGGCCGCAGGTGTTTCTCATGAGATAGGCAATCCTCTTGCTTCAATTTCTTCCCTGGTACAGGAGTTATACTCCGAGAACCTCTCACCATTTTTATCTGATTCTCTCAACACAATTAATACACACATAGACAGGATAGCCAGGATTGTACGAAACCTGGGTGATTTTGCAAGACTCTATCCCAGGCAGAAAATACCGGCCAATTTAAAAGACATTCTGGAAAAAACATTGAACCTGGTGAAATACGACAAAAACTTCAAGAAAATAGATATTGTGACCGAAATCCAGGAATCGCCTGATTTAAAGATCGACTCCGACCAGATGCAGCAGGTTTTCCTTAACTTTCTGCTTAATGCCAGGGATGCCATGCCTGAGGGAGGATTGCTTGCCATTTCTATCAGGCAGAGTAACGGGTATGTGGAGACTGTGTTCTCTGATACAGGGACAGGCATAGGCAATGAACATATGGATAAAATATTCGATCCTTTTTTTTCAACCAAGGGGCCGGTCAAGGGCACCGGTCTGGGATTAAGCATATGCTACAGCATCATTAAAGACCATGGCGGAACTATAGAAATTGATGCTGGCCAGAATGGTGGCACAAGCTTTATTATTAAGATTCCGGTATTAAAGTAATTATAATTACTAATAAACATTGCATTCTCATTATCATCTCTCTTATTATTAACAACATCTTTTCTCATTGGTGTACGTCCTTGTTTTATAAATGAACACGGGCTTTTTGTAATCAGGACGAATGTAAAAATCATGGCAACAAAACTCCTCATAGTTGAAGATGAAGAAACTCTTCGTGAATCTCTCAAGCGTATGTTTACAAAAGAGGGATACAATGTAAGCACAGCTGATTCTGTTGAAATGGGACTTGAACTGATCGATAAGTATATATATGACGTGATCATTTCAGATATTATCCTTCCGGGAAAAGACGGCATAGAAATGCTGACCGATGTCAAGGAAGAACTTCCGGACCAGATTTTTATCGTTATGACTGCGTATGCATCTCTTGAAACCGCTGTTAAGGCCCTCAGGGCAGGGGCATATGATTACATCATGAAACCCATTATGCATGAGGAGATAAAGCAGGTTGTAAAGAACGCCCTCATCCAGAAAAGGCTTAAGACCGAAAACGTTCTCCTCAAACGTGAGATCGGAAAGACGTATGATTTCAGCAGCATTATCGGGGAAAGTCCTTCTCTTCACTCTATTATTGAAGAGTCAAAAAAGATAGCTGATACAAAAAGCAATGTCCTTATACTGGGAGAAACCGGTACGGGCAAGGAACTGTTCGCACGGGTCATTCACAATAACAGTTCCAGGAGAGATATGCCCTTCATCCCGATTAACTGTTCTGTTATTCCTGAGAACCTCCTTGAAAGTGAATTGTTCGGACATGTCAAAGGGGCATTTACCGGGGCAATCGCTTCAAAAAAGGGGTTGTTTGAAGAGGCTGACGGCGGCACAATTTTTCTCGATGAAATAGGCGACATTACCCCTTACTTTCAGATCAAGCTGTTACGTGTCCTTGAGGACCAGATGATCAGACCTGTGGGAAGCAACAAGGCACTGAAAATTGATATCAGACTCATCGTTGCCACAAACAAGGACCTTGAGACATGCGTAAGAGAACACACGTTCCGCGAAGATCTATATTACCGGGTAAATACCATTACCCTCCAGCTTCCTTCACTGAGGGAAAGGAAAACAGACATAGCTATTCTCGCCCGACATTTTCTTGGAATATATGCTGCTGAGTTTCAGAAAAATGTTTCAGACATATCCGAAGAAGCGATCTCGCTGATGATTAAATCCAGATGGCCGGGCAATGTCAGGGAACTTCAGAACGTAATTGAAAGGGCCATACTGATTGCTGATACACCCACGATCAAACCTGACAATCTCCCGTTATCGATGAAGGCGGGCAACTCTTTTGTAAGGAATTCTCTGGATACTCATCTGTCAATTGAAGACTACACAAAGGCGTTTATTCTGGAGTACCAGTCAGAGCATAATGAGCAGCAGATTGCTGCCATGCTTGGTATTACGAGAAAATCCCTGTGGGAGAAAAGAAAGAAATGGGGCCTTGAAAAGTCTTGATCTTTATCCATACTCAATCTCCCGGATATTACTTTTTGTAACCTGATAATTCCATGGTGCTACAAAAGGTAACGCCACCCTTTTAACCACTATTTTTCTCTGCCTAACTCATTGATTTAACTGATTTTATATCTCTATAATCCTGGCACTTTATTTGCTCCATAAATAATACTTATTCACAATTAAGTCTGATAATATATGATTACCGAAGACAGCATAAATTTTTTTAAAAAAATCCCGCCATTCCAGTTTCTGAGTGAATCTACTATCAGGGAAGTTGTCGGAAACATTTCCCTTGAGTTCTCTCCAAAAAACTCCCTTATTCTTACCCAGGACGGTCCTCCCAGTGATTGTCTCAGAGTGATAAAAAAAGGCGGGGTAAAAGTGTACCTGGCAAATGACGATGACATTGTGATCGATTATAAAAGTGAGGGTGACTCCTTTGGTTATCTTTCACTCATCAGCGGTGACAAAACACGGACCAACATTCAGGCCATTGAAGATACCCTCTGCTACCAGATCCCAAGGGAAACAGTTTTAAAAATCATTAAGACCGAGCCCCTGTTCGGCGAATATTTCATGAAGTCCTTTTTTAGAAATTACATGGACAAGACGTACAGGGAAATGCGCAATAAAAATCTCCTGTTCAAAGAAGGGGAAAAGCTGCTCTATACAACGTCTGTAAAGAAAATTGCCTCAGGCGATGTCATATCAGCCCCTTTAACAATATCAATCAAGGATGCAGCAGCCATTATGTCTCAGCACAAGATCAGTTCGCTTATCCTTACCGGAGAACAGGACCTGCCGGCAGGGATCATTACAGACACTGACATGAGGGACAAGGTAGTTGCAGGAGGAGTTGACTCTTCCAGACCGGCCAGAGAGATCATGAGTTCCAAGCTGGTGACCGTTGATTCCGCCAGCACCTGTTTTGATGCCCTCTCAACGATGCTCAGGCTGGATATACACCATCTGCTGGTGACCGAGGACCACCGTTTGGCAGGGGTTGTCACAAATCATGACTTCATGCTGCTGCAGGGCATTTCCCCTCTTTCGATATTGAAGAATATTGACCGGCAGAATAGCGCTGAAGACCTTGCCCCGATCCGTGACAGAATTGATCAGACCATATCCATTCTTCTGCAGGAAGGGGTAAGGGCAAGTCATATCCTGAGAATCATAACCGAGCTGCATGACAGGCTCATTATGAGAATAATTGAACTTTCCATCAGCGAGATGGGAAGTCCGCACTGCTCTGCAGGGGCCTTACAATTAAACTTCAGGAAATGCTTCGAAAATGCGGTCTTCCTGAGTTTGAGACAGAGCCGCTTGGGACCGGTGTCCCGATATACGGTGATATTTCAGAGTGGGAACAGAAGATAATCAGGGCATTTCGTTCAGATAACAGCGCCCATATAGCAACGGCAAGCAAGATACTTGACGCACGGGCCATCTACGGTGATACATCAATTGTGGAATCACTAAAGGACCGGGTGTATCGACACATAAGAGATAATGAAAAGTACAGGGCGCTTATCCTGGGCGAAAAAGCAAAACAGAAATCCCCCATTGGTTTTTTCAAGAAATTTGTTGTCTATGACCAGGGAGAGCAGGTTGAAAAACTCGATGCCAAGGAAAAGGGGTCATCCCATATCGTGTCATCTGTCCGGGCAATGGCCATTGCACATAATATAAAAGAAACATCCACTATCGAGAGACTGAAATTACTTGAAAAAAGAGGCTTCATCAGCCGGGACCTGATGAACAATTCTGTTTCAGCCCTTGAATTTCTGCTCCATCTTCTCATGCAGTCCCAGCTTAAAAAGAAGGAGCTGGATCAGAAAATAGACAACCTGATTGAACCGGAAAAACTTTCATTGCTTGAAAAAAGGAGTTTAAAAGAGACGTTTCAGGTTATTGAACCGCTGCAACATGCAGCTGAACGCTCATTCAGAAAAGAAAATGCAGGCGTGTAATGGGAATTATTTCATCTTACATACATAAAGTTTCCGCGTTGACAAAATGCGAAAAGAGCAGTGATGAATTAAAGACATGGTCCGGTGCTGTTTCAAGGGAGACACCGCTGAGTGAAACTCCTTTTGTAGTATTTGATACAGAGCTGAGCGGACTGGACCCGAATAAAGACTTTATTGTATCTATTGGTGCGATTAAAATGTCCGGCACTAAAATTCATGTAAGCAGAGAATTTTACAGGCTTATCAAGCCCGCAGGGGAAATGCCTAAAAAGAGCGTTGAGATTCATGAGATAACCCCCGGTGAACTTGAAAACAAGGAGTGCCTGGAAAGTGTGCTCCCGGATTTTCTTGAGTTTATAAAGGATTCCGTGCTTGTCGGTCATTTTATTAATATTGATCTTGGATTTATGAATGCAGCGCTTAAAAAAATATATAATGGCAGATTAACAAACCCTGCCGTAGATACACATTCTCTTCATGAATGGCTGTATAAAAACGGAAGTGAGTTTAAGAGACATTACAGAGGCGCTTCAAGCAAGACAGACCTTTTCTCCATATCGCACAAATACGGCATTGCCGTGTATTCGGCCCATAACGCATTAAATGATGCGTTTATAACGGCCCAGCTGTTACAGAAATTCCTGCACTTTTTACAGCCTGAGGGGATAAAGACATTACATGATTTACTGGATATTGCCAGGGCATGATTATGCCGATCAATCGAAGAAGGAGGTGATAAAAGATTTTAATTTTGAAAGTGCATTGTAAACGTCCATTTTGGACATTTAATCTGAAAGGGGGTAAGTCACGTGCAACCTAGTGTAATGTGGTTATTTATTTTTGTTCTGGCCTACTGGGCCTACTGTATTGCCATGGGCATCAAAGGCGCCAGAATGGCAAAAAGCGCGTCTGATTATTTTATTGCAGGGCGAACAATTCCTATCTGGGTTTTTGTTCTTGCTGCTACGGCAACGTCTTTCTCCGGATGGACATTCATGGGGCATCCGGGGCTGCTTTACCGGGATGGATTTCAGTATGCATATGCATCATTTTATGCCATCACCATCCCGTTTACTGGAGTTATATTTCTGAAGAGGCAGTGGATACTTGGAAAACGCTTTGGTTATGTTACTCCGGGAGAGATGTTTGCTGATTACTTTAAATCTGATGCGATCAGGGTCCTGACCGTTGTTGTTGCCCTGGTCTTCTCCATTCCTTATCTTGGAGTCCAGTTAAGGGCTTCAGGCTTCCTGTTCAATGTACTTACGAACGGGTTGTTCTCTGTTGAGGCTGGAATGTGGATGCTTTCGGCAGTTGTTTTTATCTATGTTGCATCCGGTGGTCTGAGGGCTGTTGCCTACGTTGATACGGTACAGTGTATTCTGCTTGCGGGCGGTATCATGGCCATCGGTGTAATTGGAATCAATGCTGCAGGAGGCTGGACAGCACTGAATCAGGGTATTGCCAACCTCACTACCCTGGACACTAAACTCACGGCAGAGGGATATAGTCATTATATTGCCATTCCGGGGGTAATCCAGTTTGTACCGTCAGGGACAAAGGCGGTCGGTGGAGCGTGGACAGGCATGATGATCCTTACCTATGCTTTCGCTCTGATGGGAATCCAGTCATCACCTGCATTCTCAATGTGGTCCTTTTCAAACAAGAACCCAAGACCTTTTGCTCCTCAGCAGGTTTGGGCATCTTCTTTTGGTATCGGCGGAATCCTGATTTTCTTTACCGCCTTTCAGGCATTCTCAGGTCACCTTATCGGTGCTGACACAAAGATGCTGGAAGCAGGTTTTGCTGTGGACAAACTGCAATTAGGCAAAGACCTTATGGAAATGCCGGGCAAGCAGGGCATGATAGTTCCGGCCATGATCAACATGCTGGCTAACACTGCTCCATGGGCTGTAGGTCTCCTTGCAGTCTGTGCCCTTGCAGCAATGCAGTCAACAGGCGCAGCATACATGTCTACAGCAGGCGGAATGCTCACAAGAGACCTTTACAAGCACTTCCTGAACAAGGACGCGTCTCATGCAACCCAGAAACTGTTTGGAAGAATCGGTGTAGGAATCATTGTTGGTTCTGCCCTGATCGTTGCAACGACCTCAAAGGACGCCCTGGTTCTGCTGGGAGGTCTGGCTGTTGCCTATGGATTCCAGATGTGGCCGGCCCTGATTGGTATCTGCTACTGGCCGTTCCTGACCAGGCGCGGCATTACTCTCGGACTGATTGCAGGTCTCGCAGCGGTCACATGCACGGAAACAATCGGAACAACGTGGTTCGGCATAACCTCATGGGGACGCTGGCCATGGACGCTCCACTCAGCCGGATGGGGAATTATCTTCAATCTCGGCATAGCGATCATTGTCTCTGCAATGACACAGGACTCTGAGTCCCGATCTCACAGACAGAAGTTCCATGACTATCTGGAAGAACATGCCGGAGTTCCAAAAGAAAAGAAGAGCCTCGTTCCTCTTGCATGGATAATAGTACTTGTATGGTTCATGTTCGCCCAGGGTCCCGGAGCTGTTCTCGGAAACACAATTTTCGGCAGCCCCACAGACTCAGCAACATGGACGTTTGGAATGCCCTCGATCTGGGCATGGCAGGCCCTCTGGTGGGCACTTGGAGTTGGCATGATGTGGTTCCTCGCCTACAAGATGAACATGTCTACCATTCCTGATACAGAGATTGAGGTCCTTGTTGAAGACATCGGTGATATTAAAAAAGCACGTCTTGACACAGATAAACCTTAATATAGGTTAATTCTCGCTAAAAGGGGGAGGGTATCATCTCTCCCCCTTTTTTTAATTATCATCAATCGCTATAATTAACTGGTTCATATAACATCCTTAGTTTGTCATGCCGGACCTGATCCGGCATCCGGAACTTGCTGTAAAGACGAGATTCCGGTTTAAGGACAACCGGAGGACCATTTTATTCACAGAATCAAATTAACTGTTTGAAATATGTGTGCATGTGTATATGTCTTAACAGCTTTTTAATTTAAATTGAAACATTAATCTTAAAGGAGGAAATACAGGTTTGGACGCAACCATTGCATGGTACTGGATTTCATCCATTTTCCTTGCAATTATTCTTTTTAAACCGGCAAAAAAATTAATTTTTGTTAAGCGCGTCAGAAAAGCTGAACGTAAACTTAAAAGAGACCTGACTGAAGAAGAAAGAGATGACCTTGAAAAGAGGACCAAACCAATAGCAGCCCTGATTGTCTTAACTTTCTCTCTCCTGTTCAACAGCGTACTTATGGGTAAATATCACAAATGAATAAAAATACAATGACTGCAGTCATAGGGCTTACGGTTTTATTTGTAGCCGCCTATTTTTTCTTTCAGTACAACCGCGTTGAAAACACCCCGGGCGAGAATACCTACCGGCTTGCAAACAAGCACCTTGAAGACGGAAATTTTGATGACGCACTGCTTGTCTTTAATGAGGTATTAGCAGAATTTCCGGATTATAAGGAGGCCCATCTTGGTAAGGCGCTTACCCTCATGCAAATGGGTGATCTTGAGAAATCCAGACCCTCATTTAATAAGGCCATCGAACTGGACAGCAACTTTGCACAGGCCTATGCCAACAGGGGAATACTCAATGACAGGACCGGCAAATATGAGGACGCGGTAAAAGACTACAAAAAAGCCATAGGACTGGATCCTGAAGTCACTGAAGGACCGGGATATATCTGGAGGTTCCTGCATAATGTATCTGAAAGACCCCCGACAATCGCTGACAGGGCTGTTTATATTGAAGCAGAGTTAAAAAAACCTGAAACAGAACGTCTGTTAAGGGTTCCTGAGATAGACGAACAGCAGAGGATGTACAAGCAGTAAAGAACGTTGACTGATATTTGATATCCGTTATTGACATAAGCATGGCACTACAGAAAAACAGTCCTGTCTTTTTTTGTTATTCCCCGGGTGGCAGTATCTCATGCTCCAGTCCTTCTTTTTTCATGACTTTAACGTAGTACTGATAGTGCTCTTCCACCATAACTTCTTCGGGGATATACCCTGTAAGAAAAGACATCCCCATGGGAAAAACGGTTGCGGAAAAATGAGCATTATACCAGTGCCAGATAAAGATAAACAGTGCGGCAAGAAGAGCTTCATCGCTGTGAGCAATCAGGGAGAAATTTATGACCCAGCCCGGCAGCACCTGTGTGGCAAACTCCTTGTACCACATGATAACCCCCGATCCCCCGATGACTACCATCCCCCAGACAGGCGCCAGGTAATCAAACTTTTCTTTCCATGTAAAATTGTCTCCCTCAGGCCGCTTCTTCGTGAAATAGAGAAGGTATTTTATAAGGTACCAGATGTCTTTCACATCCTTGAGATTCGGGACAAGCGGCTGAGTTCCTATTATTTTTAATATTTCACCGGTACTGAGCTTCCCTTTTTCTTTTTTCGCCGGCTCTATATGATATTTCTTTATTACAACTATCAGATAAAAGATGTGGTATAAAAACAACAGACATATGATGGCGCCGCTGGTCTTATGGACAATCGGCGCATACTTGATCCCGCCAAACAGGGCATATAAATAGGGCGCCCAGGAAGCATCAGGATATTTGAGCGGCATTCCGGTTAGGACCAGAGAAGTGAATACTATGGCCAGAATAAAATGCTGTACCCTCTGGTTAAGGGAAAATCTGTAGAAGTATTTTTTTCCGTCTCTTACTTTGATTATGGGATAATAATTCACAACCCGACACCTCCCTCTTTTTTCTCATATCCTTATGAGAAATTTCTTTTCCCTATGTTTTCATTGATGGTTCCCTGCTTTTCCTTCTCATAAAATTTTCTGAGAAAATAAGTAATTTTGTGAATAAAGCAAGCTTCCAGCCTTTTAAGGGCCATTCGAGTTCATGTTTATCACACAGGATATCATGGTTATTAAGTCTCATTACTTCTTCCATAACACGTTCATTGATACTGTGGGAACCGTCTATTTTTCTTATCAGATCTTTTGCCCGTTCAATATGCGCCATGATCGTCTGTGCCCGCATCTCGTCAATCATACCGTACTTGACCTTGATCCGGGCAAGCAGGGAAGCTGCGTCGTACGTTGCCATTACAATGTCGTCCCGGGTCATCCATCTGGTCTCATAGTTCAGTGTGTATTTCCAGCTGAGCTTAAGCATGGCCTCACGATGTTCCCTCAGGGTCCTGTAAAAAAGCTTGTACCCAAACTTGTCCGGATTCTCAAAGATCCTGCTCCCTGGATCTACGAACGGTGCCAGCGGTGATATCAGCGGCAGGAGTTTCCCGGATGAGCCATACCGTTCAAGGAGACGCTCACAATAATGGACAGTCTCGATAACCGAGGAGTAGTCCTGAAAGGGCAGCCCCACCATAAAAAACAGATCTACCCTCCTGGCTCCATGCCTGATAAAGGTTTTGAGAGATTGTTCCAGCTCTTTATTTCCGTAACATTTACCGAAATGCTCTCTAATCACCGGGTCATGCGATTCAGGAGAAATTTCAACATTAAAATTCCGGATCGAATCGGCAATTTTTTTGATAAACGCTTCAGGCGGAGGATCAAAAAACTCTAATGCTATCTCATTCTCGATAGTATATTTCTTTATCGAGTCCAGGAACATATGTGCATATCCTTCACCACCCTGCAAAAGATCGCCTATCACCATGACCGGAGATCCGGTAAAATCAGATATCTTTTTGATGTCCTGTGCGAGGAGTTCAGGTGAGCGGAAACAGGGCTTCTCTCTGAGCCCCTGGTCCCGGAAGGATACAAGAGAGCCTGCACAGGAACAGCAGTTATGCGTACACCCCCGGCACTGAAAGACAGCGGTGACAGGATAGGTGAGCCAGTTTCTAAACGGCAGATAGCCCTGCAGATCGCGATACTTAATCGCACTTTTAAGGATATGGTTAAAATCATAGTTAATATAATCGAGATTATCCGGTTTATAGGATATCTCATTTACCACTGTATTTCCCTTCTCATTTCTCCATACAAGATTTGGAATTCTTTCGAACCCTCCCTGTGACTTTAATGACTCCATAAGCATTCTCAAAGGCTCCTCTGTTGAGTCTCCCCGTACAATAAAATTCACAAAAGGATAATCTCTCATGATCTCATCGTGATAATAGGTTGCGGAGAGCCCCCCGAGGATTACCGGTTTTTCCGGATGGATCCTGCTTATGAGTTCAGCAAGTGCAAGGCTGCCGTCAGCATGGGCAAGCCAGTGGAGATCAATACCGAATGCATGGGGGTTTAACTTCCTGACCAGTTTCTCAGGACTGAACGAATCGTCCTTCAGCATCTTCATAGCCAGGTTTATAATTCTCACCGAAATACCGTGTCTATGCAGATATTCTGATATGGTAATAAAGCCAATCGGGTATATCTCGAAAACTGATGTAGAAGGAACTACATCACTGATAGGTCCAAGGACAGTAGGGCTTTCCCTGAAATTAAATATAGTTGGAGGATGGAGAAGAATCAGGTCAGGATCAAACATGGCTCATTGAAACCTCCATAATCTTATATGCAGCCACATACCCTATACATATGGCGTATTCCCCTTTCATGTTAATCCCTGATATTGCAGTTCCGTGTTGTTCCGCAGTGTCAGACATTGTCTTATCCCACCTTTATAACTTCTTAATAACACGTATTATTTCACTTGTCTACCAAATTATATTAATTAAGCTATTTGCTGAGGTATTTTTTTCTATAATTTTATTAATGCACAGCACGCTGTCTCATTTATTTCCGTTACCATTTTTATTATCTGAGGCCAGTTTTGAAACGGGTGACTTCAAAAATAGCTTTTCATGGGGAGCATATTTATTAATATGAATATTTCACAGAAGTACGTATATACTTTTGTGATCATGTCTTCAGTGTTAAGTATTACTTTCTGCCTCCATATGACCAGAGTTAAAAAGTCTAATAAGCCTATAACATACCTTGTTTTCTGCGTATTTCCTGATAAAATTACATTATGGACGATGATATCCTCAGTCAGGTGGTTGAAGTTGAAAAGGAGGTTCAAAATAGGATTGAGATTGAGAAAAAAATGTCTCAGGAGTGGCTCGAAAACGCAAAAAGAGAGGCTGAAGAAAAGGTCCTCATTGAGGAAAAAGAATTAAAAAAAAATATTAATGATTCAATAAGCAAAGCGAGGTTGAATGCCGGGGAAAAAGCCGAAGCCATCATACGTGATGCGAATATTGAAGCAGAGAGACTCGAAAAGCTTGGCGATGACATATTAAAGAACATAATTTTAAAACATATCATCAAGATTCTTCCGGGTACATAACATGATAGTTATCTCCTGCAGGAGTCAGGTCTTCTTCAGATTGAGCCGAATACCAAAGGCTTCATAGAGAATAAGGACTCAGTCTATATAGACTCCTTTCTGCCTGATAAGGATACCATGTCAGAACAATTTTTCCTTGAGGACCTGAAAGGCAAAATAGATGAACTGTTATCGTATTTCCCGAGAATCCCAACAAAGAAAAGTACCATGGACCCCCGGCCGATCATTGATACGATCAGTGAAACCCTTCAGCAGCACCTCCTGAGCTGCCGTGAAATGTCGCAAAAGAATGAGAGCCTCCGGAAGGAGCTTACTGAGCTTGACCGCTATAACATATTCCTCGATTCTATCGAGTCCCTCCTCAATGGCTTGAGGAGGACCCCGGATACGGATTTGATAGGGCTTACTCTCCGTGACCCTGAATCCATAGAGCTCCTGAAAAAATTCCTGACAAAACAGGCGGAAGGGAAGTTTGACCTCAGGACATCAACTGCTTCTGATGGAACAATCGTAGGACTGATCGCTATAGAGAAAGAATTGTCAGATAAAGTAAAAAGCACCCTTAGTGACAAGGACATCCCGGAGTTCAGGTTTCCGTTTTCCTTTGAAGGACTGTCATTCTTTCAGAAAATTGAATTATTAAGAAAGAGGATTACCGAAATATGCAGTGATATCGAAACCCTTGAGATGCAGCTGGACAGTTTTGCAACTAAGTGGGGGACTATTTATGCAAGGGTAAAGGAATGGATAGATGAAAGCCTTTCTGTTTTAAACGCTACCGGATCAGTGTTTGAGACAAGGATGTGTTTCCTTATATATGGCTGGATGGCTTCTCAGGGCGTAGATGAACTCAGGACAAGGCTGAACAAGGAATATGAGGGTAAAGTGGTGCTGGATGAAATGGAGATCCTGGAAGAAGACCTGGAACGGATGCCTGTTATCCTGAAGAACCCGCTTTATTTTAAACCGTTTGAACTCTTTACAAAAATAATCCCTCTGCCCAGGTATTCATCGTATGACCCGACTCCATTCATCGGCATATTTTTCCCGGTTTTTTTCGGGATGATGCTCGGTGATGCAGGGTATGGGCTTATATTATGATAAGGAGATTCAAAAAGAAACTATATGTTAGGGATGCCTCTAAAATTCTTTTCATATCCTCTCTCTATACCATATTTTTCGGGATAATCTATGGTGAGTACATCGGTGATCTCGGTCATAAGTTCTTTGGCCTAACCCCCCTGTTAATTGAAAGGCGAACGTCGATTATGCCGATGTTATATTTTGCCGTCACCGTAGGTGTGGTTCATGTAGTCCTGGGGAGTTTTCTGGGATTTTTATCTGCCTTCAGGAGAAAGATGAAAAGAGAGGCGCTCAGTAAGTTTTTGAACCTGCTCGTTATCATCTGCATACTCTTTCTCATTGCATCATTATTTGGCCTGTTTCCCGTTCTGCTGACGAGACCTATTGTATTGGCGATATTATTTCTGAGCCCCTTTCTGCTATTCGCCGGCGGCCTGCTTGCCCCTCTTGAACTGATGAAGAGTATCGGGAATATTATTTCCTATGCAAGGATAATGGCAATAGGTCTCACCTCTGTTTTGCTGGCATATGTTGCTAACCGCCTTGCAGGGATGACAGGCGATATCGTTACCGGCATTGTCGTGGCCACACTGATACATCTGCTCAATATCATAATAGGGGTGTTTGCTCCAACTGTTCATTCACTGAGGCTTCACTATGTTGAATTTTTCACCAAGTTTATCGAGCCGGGGGGAAGAAAGTTCGAACCCTTTAAAAAGGAGGAGAAGATGTCGCAGTAAAAAACGTTATAAGTTATATGTTATAAGTTAATATGTTAAAAAATTATTATCTCATTCCGAATTATCTGACACACATAACGTATAACGAATAACTAAACGGTCTTCAATAAGGAGGGATCTATGGAAAAAGTACTTATGGCATTTGCCGCAGCACTGGCAATAGGACTGACTGCCCTTGCTACTGCATGGGTGCAGTCAAAGGTCGGGGCTGCCGGGGCAGGTGCGCTTGCTGAAAAACCCGAGTTGACTGCCACGATTATCATCCTCGTTGCGATTCCGGAGACGATGGTAATACTCGGTTTTGTTGTTGCGGCCATGATTCTCTTTGGAGCTTGAAATTGGGTCATAGAGAGTTGATCGAAAGTCTCCGCAAAGATGGAGAAGAGACAATTAACCGGCAGTGGAATGAGGTTAAAGCTGAAGCCGAAGAGATCGATGCGGAGACATCCCGGAGGATCAGGGACTTAAAAGAGAAGTATCAAAAGGTGCAGAAAGCAGCTGCAGAGAAAGAGGAAGAGTTAATTCTCTCTGGGGTAAAAAACAGGGCACATTTAATAAAACTCTCTGCAGAAAGGTCCCTGTCAGAAAGGTTTTTTCCACTGGCCCTGTCATGTCTTCCCGAACTGAGAGGTTCCGGATATATGGATATGTTTTCCCGGCTCGTAAAAGAACTCCCTCATATACAATGGAAGGATGTACGTGTAGCCCCTCAGGATGTGGAAATTGCGCAGGAACACTTCCCGGATTCACATTGTATACCCGATGATACTATATCCGGAGGCCTTGAAGTCTTCCGCGATGACGGGAGGGTATCTATTGCCAACACATTTGAAAAAAGACTGGAAAAAGCATGGGAAGACCTTCTGCCATTATTAATCAGCAGTATGTATAACGAGGTATCAGTACATGAACTTTCTTCAAAGCCCTGATGGAAGCGGGTATCCCGCAGAGTATTTAATAGCAAGAATAAGAGGAAGGCGTGCCTGGCTTGTAAAAGTGTGGGATGATATCCTCTCCGGGCCTGTCCCTGCAGAAACCATACTGCCGACATACTACGGAGCGCTGGTATCCGAATATGCAAAAGAAGGCGTATGGAAACGCATGTTCCAGGAATTCAGATGGGTCTGGTTACAGATGAACAGGGGATTGAGAAATATCTTCACCCCCTTCTTTTTATATTCTGAAACAAAAACCATAGTCTTGTGTTTGAGACATAAGATAGAGAAAGAACGCACAACAGATGTGGAGGACCTCCTTTCATTCAGCCTCCTTTCAAGAGAAGTAAAGGACATCCTTAAGAGAGAAGCAGATATGCCTTTAATACTGGAAGAGTTTGAGAATAAGTTTTTATCTCCCGATGGCAATCCGGCCGGGTTGAAAGAGATATTTGCACAAGAAGGATTAAAAGGGATTGAAGAAAAATTAGTCAACGAATGTATTGATCAGATCATTGCATCAAAGCTTCACCCCGTATTACATGGTTTTTTTGTTTTTCTCATAGACATAAAGAACATCATGACCCTGTACAAATATGATCGATGGGATGTGAAGACAGATCCTGTGTTTATTCAGGGCGGCAGCATCAGCGAGTCAATCCTGAGGAAGACGGTTCAGGAGGGGGGAATCTCCCGTATCATCCGGCTTGTTCATCAACGTACCGGAATCAGCGTGCAGGAGCCGGGTGCTACTGAAATCGAAAACACTCTGTTTGCGGGTCTGACAAAATATTTGAGAATACATGCGAGAGAAGGCTCTGAAGCCGGTTTGATTCTGGACTATCTCTGGAAAATCTCTATCGAGGCACGGAATTTCAGTATCCTTCTGTACCGCAGGGATGTTGATAAAACAAGTTTTCATAAGGAACTTGTGATCTTATGAAAAGGATTGTCATTATGACTCCTGCTGATGCAGAATTCGGTTTTAAACTCACTGGAGTAAGTCACTATGTAGCGGGAGAAGAAGATGCAGAGAGCATGATCCGGAAAATTGTACAGGAACCGGACACAGGACTGCTGGTCATAGATGAACAGCTCATAAAGGCACTTCCTGAAGATAAACTGAAAGAGATCGAAAAATCATGGCGAGGGGTTCTGGTTGTCCTGCCGTCACCGGAGAGACCTGAGGCCGGGATTGAGGACTACGCGGTGAGGTTGATCAGACGGGCAATAGGATACCATGTGAGGCTCAGAATATGACAGGCAAAATAACAGCTATATCAGGGCCGACGGTAAGTACTGATGTAGAGGGACTAAAACTATATGAAAGGGTATTTGTCGGGAATGCCATGCTTACGGGTGAGGTGGTAAGGATCGAGAAAGACAGGTCAGTGGTCCAGGTATATGAAGATACCCG
>CALZJD010000075.1:23388-27284 GCA_945787795.1 Thermodesulfovibrionia bacterium
TTTCCGGAATATTCGACGGTCTTCAGCGGCCGCTTCAAAGACTGAAGGAAGAATCCGGACCTTTTATTAAAGGGGTAAAAGAGATGAGCGCACTGGATACGTCCGGAACGTGGACGTTTCATTCTGTAAGGCAAAAAGGAGACGAGGTCACCGCAGGAGAAATCATCGGACACGTCAAGGAAGGCCCGTTTGAACATTACATCTCCTGTCCGGCAGATGTAAGGGGAAGGATTACATGGATTGCAGAAAGTGAGATACGTCTTGACCGGCCGATAGGAGTTCTGGAAGACGGATCGGAGATCCCCGGGTTTTATGACTGGCCTGTACGGGTCCCCCTCCCTTATAAAATGAAGAATTCTCCTTCAGAACCATTAGTGACGGGGCAGCGGATCATAGACTTCCTTTTCACTATTGCAAAGGGAGGCACTGCAATCATGCCGGGTGGATTCGGAACAGGCAAGACCATTCTTGAGCAATCTATTGCAAAGTTTGCAGATATTGATATTGTCGTATATGCCGGCTGCGGTGAGCGGGGGAATGAGATGGCGGAACTCATTGAAGAGTTTGAACTGCTGAAAGACCCGTGGACAAAAAGGACGTTGATGGAAAGAACGATACTCTGCGTAAATACTTCAAATATGCCGGTTGCTGCAAGAGAGGCATCTATCTATACTGCGGTAACTATGGCTGAATATTACAGGGATATGGGACTTCATGTACTTTTTCTTGCTGACAGTATATCAAGATGGGCTGAAGCGCTGAGGGAGATATCATCATCCCTTGAGGAGCTTCCGGGCGAGGAAGGATACCCCACCTACCTTGCTTCCCGATTGTCAGGATTTCTTGAAAGGGCAGGCGTTGTTGAAACGAACAGCGGTAAGACCGGTTCGCTGAGTATGATACTTTCTGTTTCCCCTCCGGGCGGGGACTTCACAGAGCCTGTCACGCAGTCATGCCTGAGAACCTCCGGGGCATTTCTCATGCTTGATACATCACTTGCCCACAGAAGACACTTTCCTGCTATCAACTGGTTCCAGAGTTATTCCCTGTATGGGGCCGAACTGCAGGAACACCAGACAGCAAAAATTTCACCTGAATGGGAGGAGGCCGTATCAACGTGCACCGGGATACTGCAGAAAGAAGAGGCCCTGAGAGAAGTTGCAGAGATTGTGGGAGTTGAAGGCCTGCAGGACGCCGACAGGCTGTTGATGCATACAGCGGAGATGATCAGGATGAAGTTTCTCTGCCAGAACGCCTATACTGATGATGCCTTTTCACCACCCGACCATACCCTCTCAATAATCAGGGAGATACTGGACTTTTATAAAATCGCAGATAAGAAATTAAAGCAGGGTATTCAATTGGATGAAATTTTAAAGGAGAAGAAAAAAAGTAGTTAGTAGTAAGGGAACTTCCAGGTAAAGCCTTTTTCCCTTAACTACTAACTACTGACTACTAACTATCGACTACCTTTTTGGTTTTAAAAAATTATGCGACTTTCTGAACACAAATACGGCACCATTACTTCCATAGCAGGGCCCCTCCTGTTTGTGCATGATGTAATGAGTGCAAGAATTGGAGAGGTGGTAAAGGTACAAACCCCTGACAACAGGCAGCTGGACGCCGAGGTCCTGGAAATACATGGCGATACCGTTCTGATCGAAGTATATGCGGAAACCCACGGGCTTGATATTAAAGGTACATCAGTCATATTTACGGACTCTGTAAAGAGGGCTCCTCTTTCGCCCGATATGATCGGAAGGGTTTTTAACGGTTCCTTTCAGCCAAAGGATGGTTTCCCCATGTTTTTGCCGGAGAAGTGGTCGCCCATCACAGGCTTCCCCATGAATCCTTCGGCAAGGGCGAGGCCAGTGGAGTTTATCGAGACAGGTGTTTCTGTTATTGACGGCCTCAACACCCTTGTAAAAGGTCAGAAGCTCCCGGTGTTTTCCTGTTCGGGACTGCCGTCAAAGGAGGTTGTTGCAGCAGTGCTGAAAAATGCCAGACTTATCGGCGGTGAAGAGGGTGCCCGGGATGAGCGTATAACACGGCATGGCAGTGACTTTATAGTTGTGTTTGCAGCACTTGGACTGACCTTTTACGAATACTCTTTTTATAAGAGGGTGATCGATGAGATGCAGTCGGGATTTGTCGCCTTTGTAAACATGGCGGATGAACCGGTCATGGAAAGGCTCCTTGCTCCAAGGTTTGCGCTCAGTGTTGCCGAGTATCTCGCCTTTGATAAAGGGATGGATGTCCTGGTGATCATAACCGACATGACAAACTACTGTGATGCATTGCGTGAGGTTTCCACGGCAAGAGAAGAACTGCCCGGCAGGAGGGGCTATCCCGGATACATGTATTCAGACCTTGCATCGCTGTACGAGCGGGCGGGCCGGATCCGGGAACAGCAGGGGTCTGTTACCATGCTCCCTGTTGTGACCATGCCTGAAGATGACATCACACACCCCATCCCTGACCTCACCGGGTACATTACTGAGGGACAAATTGTGTTGAGCCGGGAACTTCACCAGAAAGGCATATTCCCGCCAGTGGATGTGCTTCCGAGCCTGTCAAGATTGATGCAGAGAGGCATAGGCAAGGGACATACAAGAGAAGACCACAGGCATATATCGAACCTTCTCTATAAGTATTATGCAAAAGGGAGAGACCTGAGAAGACTCGAGGCAATAAGAGACCTGAGAAGACTCGAGGCAATAGTAGGGAGGGAAGGAATGACAGAAAATGATAAAGAGATGCTTAACTTTGCAGATTCATTTGAAGGTGAATTTCTTCAGCAGCGAGCAGAAAGGCGGAGTATTTTTGAAACACTTGAAATAGGGTTGAATCTCTTGAAACGCTTTAAACTTGAAACATAAAAAGGATAGGATTCCAGGATCCAAGGGGCAAGGATTCGAGTGAAGGAGTTATTATTTTATCACTTGGATCCTTGAATCCTGTTATATAAAATGATAATCCACCCTACAAGAACAAATTTACTGACACTGAAAGAAAAATCAAAGTCCGTCATCAACAGCGTCGCAATCCTCAAGGCAAGGAGACAGGCTCTTATCAGAGAGTTCCTCAACACAACGGTCCCTTTTATGAAATCAAGGGAAGATATAAGAACGACATACGGAAAGGCTCTCGATGAACTTGCTTTAAGCCTGGGACATGAAGGAAAAACTGTCATAAAATCTATATCTGTTGCAACAGAGAGGGATGTTAATGTAGACATTGTTGAAAAGAGTATCTGGGGTCTTAAATACAAGGACATTATTGTACACAATGATCCGGTGAGAGACCCGGATAAAAGAGGGTACGATTTCCTGGCAACAACTCCGCACCTTGAGGAAAGCACCTACCTTTTTGAACGAATACTGGAATTAATGATCGAGCTTGCGGCCTATGAGAATAAATTAAAGAGGCTGAGTGATGAAATCCTGAATATTACAAGGAAAATGAAGGTGCTGGAGGAAAGGATGTTACCTGAACTTACATATCAAATCAAGACGATTGCACAATATATTAATGAAAGAGAGAGGGAAACGTATTTCAGATTGAAGAAGTTTAAGAAACTGCATCAGTAAAATATAGGCTGGATTAAATTGTAGACGTCAACATTGGTGTTTACAGCATTTGTGAACACCAATGTTGACTGAATTATGTGAAGAAAGTATTCGTCATTCCCGCGATCCTTTGAGCGGGAATCCAGAAAACTCATATATTATAATGGGGCTCTGCCCCAAACCCCGGTTCATTCTTTTTTACGCCAAAAAGAACGGAACCAAGAAAAGGCGCCCCACATGATTGCTTAATTTCCGTGCTATTCCGGTCTGGCCGCTAAATTAAAAAAAACTCGCTCCGCTCAGACACTTTTTAATTTTTAACGCGTC
>CALZJD010000076.1 GCA_945787795.1 Thermodesulfovibrionia bacterium
GTTGGATACATACTATGCAGGCCTGTTACCGGAAGACAAGGTACGGGTGGTAGAAGAAATATCCCGCAGGCACGGCCATATTGCCATGGTAGGTGATGGCGTCAATGATGCGCCGTCATTGGCCACAGCAGATGTTGGTATTGCCATGGGCACTATCGGATCAGACGTAGCAATCGAAACAGCTGATATAGCCCTGATGCATGATGACCTGTCACGAATTGACTATATAATAATGTTAAGCAGAAAGACCATGAACATTGTGAAGCAGAATGTGACAGTCTCTCTTATTATTAAGGGGAGTTTCACTGTCATGGCCCTTTTGGGATGGATAAATCTCTGGGTCGCTGTCGGAATAGGTGATATGGGCCTGAGTCTGGCAGTTATATTCAATGCCATGCGATTAATGCGGGTAAGGATTTAGCACCCCATCAGTTCATAAGTTCTTCATATTAAACTGTAAAATACATTCTGTGCATTGACTTCATAATTAATTAAAAGCTATATTTATTGTCGGAGGTTTTTTTGGAAAAAAAGGAAAAGACAGATATATTTGAGGCGATCTGGAAATTTCTGGCATCAGTCAAACTCGCTATTTATACATTAATAATAATAGCCCTATCATCTATTGTAGGTACAGTTGTTGAACAGACGGCAGAGCCATCCAAGAACATCGCCCTGCTGGCCGGTCTCTTAGACATGTTACCTTATATAAATGGTGACAACGCAGCGCCCACTGTCTACAATATATTTGCAAAAATGGGCTTTATGGATATGTACAGTTCATGGTGGTTTGTCAGTTTTCTCATTATTTTCAGCATCAATCTCATAGTCTGTTCGCTCGACAGGTTTCCCAGGACATGGAAAGTAATACGCAAGCCCCAGAGACCACTTCCGGAGAATTCCATAAAATCCCTTGCGATTAAAAGAGAGCTGAAGTTTAAGACCAGTCTCAATGTTGTCAGGGATGAATTTATGAACCTCCTTGCCTCCTCGCGGTACAAGGTTTCTGAGGCGACTGAAGAGGGTTCGGTCCAGCTATATACGCAGAAAAACAGGTATGCCAAGTTAACGGTGTACGTTGTCCATCTCAGCATTATTCTTATTTTTATAGGCGCTGTTATCGGCGCTAAATACGGATTTAAGGGCTATGTAAACATAATCGAGGGCAGGGCTACAAAGATGGCATATCTTTCTCCAAGTGAACCATATCCACTTGGATTTGATGTAAAATGCCTCTGGTATCAGACCGAGTATTACGACTCTACATCCACCCCGCGGGAGTTCATGAGTGAACTGGTGGTCATTGATATGGGACGTGAAGTCATGCGAAAAATCATCGAAGTGAATAAGCCCCTGAAATATAAAGGGATTACTTTTTTTCAATCCAGCTACGGGATGTTGTCAGGCGTCATGGATGATTTTGTGATCGAAGATGCAGCAGACAAACGCCAGACAACTCTTCAGCCAAAGTTCACAAAGTTTCCAAATCAGGTCGGCAGTTTTATTATTAAGGTAAAGCCGGTCAATGGTGAGGAAAACACTCTCTGGCTCAGACGGGGAGACACCTTTGATATCCCGGGCTCAGAAATAAAAGGGACCGTAGTCGGCTTCAGTCCCACGCTGGACCGCGACAGGATGACCGGCGCACTGGGAACAAGTGAATATTATAAGGAACAGATGTTGAACCCTGCAGTTGCCATAGAGGTTGAATCTCCCGGAAGAAAATCCTTTGTGGGATGGTTTCTCAGAGATGATCCGACCTGGATCGTCCCTGAAGGTGGTCCTGAGCTGGAGTTTGTAGATTTGCGGGGAGTTGAGTATACAGGACTTCAGGTCGCCAAAGACCCCGGCGTCTGGTTTATTTATATCGCATCCATCATAATGAGTATAAGTCTTTATCTATGCTTTTTTATCAGCAATAGGAAATTGTGGGTCCATATAGCTCACGAATCACCCGGGAAAAAAGGCCCTGTTAAAATAACTGTTGGTGGATCAACCAACAGGAACAAACTTAATTTTGAAAAAGAAATTGATAAGTTATTATCTCATGCATCAAATGCAATTGAAGGAAGGAGTAAGAAATGACAAGCGCCAGCTTATTTAATATAGCCCTATATTATTTTTCTTGTTACCAGAAACAGAAAGGTAGGCATAGCTGCCACCTCGGTAACGGTCATTGGATTTGTAAGCCAGACTATCGCACTTATTATCAGATGGGTCAATTCATATTATTTCTGGATGGAGGCCCAAACAACATCGGGAGTTGTTGAAGGAATTTTAAGGGGCGCGCCGTTAAGAAACCTGTATGAGTCTTTAATATTCTTTGTCTGGTGCACCATCATGATCCATTTAATTATTGAGTTCAAATACAAAAACCGTTCACTTGGAGCATTTGTAACCCCGATTGCAGCGCTTGCCCTGCTGTTTATAGATGTATCAGGCGTATCAAAGGAGATTGAGCCGCTCATTCCTGCGCTTCAGTCCAACTGGCTGCTCTTTCACGTGTTCCTCAGCTTTATCGGATACGCGGCCTTTGCCGTATCTTTCGGGGCTGCTTCTGCTTATATTGTGACAGTCACTGAATCGAAAACGGAAAAGACCTATATCTTCTGGAGTATTATTTCAGGCATTTTCCTGCTGGTCCTTGTGGGTATGTGCATTGATTATCTCGGCCTCAGCTCACCACAGCGGGGAGAATATGTACAGAACCACTTCCTCAAGTCCACTATCAGGAGTTCATCACAAGCTTCAGTAATTGCAAGCTGGATCGTCTCTTTCATAGTCATTGTTGGGATCTGGCATTTTGGTTTGGGCCTTAAGAAAGTTTTTGCAAGCCTTAACCTGACACCGGTCATGCTTGATGAGATAGCTTATAAAAGTATCGCAATAGGTTTTCCCCTGTTTACGATAGGCGGTTTGATCATGGGAGCCATCTGGGCAAACAGTGCATGGGGTAAATACTGGACCTGGGACCCCAAAGAAACATGGTCACTCATTACATGGTTTGTCTATGCCCTCTACCTGCACGCGAGATTTGTCGGAGGCTGGAGAGGCAAACGGGTTGCGATCCTTTCCGTCGTTGGATTTATTGCTGTTATATTCACATACCTTGGGGTTAACCTTATACTCTCAGGACTGCATGCGTATGGTGGTGGATAGAAATCATTGGCGATAAGCTGCAAATTTATCAGAAAATGGTTTATGGCAAATCGGAAAGAGAGGGTTTTTGATCAATATTCTGAACCATAAACTGTCCTTATTCTTCCTGGCCTTCCTGCCGCTCTTTGTCTTGCCAAACTCTTCATCCCCAATGTTTGAGATGTTTATTCTGAGTGTCGTGTTCATGGCTATGACGTTAATCATTTTTATTTTGTATGGAATTTCGGCACATGGAGCTCGGAATTGCGTTGTGAACTCTCCAAGGCTCATTGTCTGGCTGCAACGATCATGTGCAGCCACATTTGCTGCTCTTGGTGTTAAGCTTGCAATGACAGATCAATAACTCATAATTGGTGAAAAAGTACAAACAAGAAATAAATGACACCACCTGTCACTTACACTTAACTATCTAATCAGGAAAGAATATATATATAATGAACTCGCAAGACATCACACAGCTGGAGAATGCATTACATTTTGACAATACATATACCCGGGAGCTTCCGGCAGACCCTGAAAACACAAATGAGATTCGTCAGGTTACCAATGCCTGTTATTCAAGAGTCCAGCCGGTAAAGGCAGGAGCCCCGAAATTGGTTGCCTACTCCAGGGAGATGGCAGAAGAGGTCGGCCTTTCCTCTGAGCTTTGTGAGTCCGGGGAGTTTGTGCAGGTTTTCTCAGGCAATAACGTTTTATCCGGGATGGACCCCTATGCCACCTGTTATGGCGGGCACCAGTTTGGCCGCTGGGCCGGCCAGCTCGGGGATGGTCGTGTTATTAACCTGGGAGAGATAGTAAATAAAGAGGGAAGACGATGGGTGCTTCAGCTTAAGGGTGCCGGTCCTACGCCATACTCACGAATGGGCGATGGTTTCGCCGTATTACGATCATCGATCCGTGAGTTTTTATGCAGCGAGGCCATGTATCACCTCGGGATCCCAACGACCAGAGCATTAAGTCTTATCACCACCGGAGATCAGGTGATCAGGGACATGTTTTATGATGGTAACCCTCAGTTGGAGCCTGGAGCGATTGTCTGTCGAACAGCGCCATCATTTACACGATTCGGTAATTTCGAGATTCTTGCCTGGAGAGGAGAACTGGATCTGCTGTGTCGTTTTACTGATTACACGATTCGTACCGACTTCCCGCATCTGGGTGAGCCATCAAAAGAAGTGTATTGTGCATGGTTCGATGAGATTTGCAAGACAACAGCAGAGATGATTGTACACTGGCAGCGTACAGGTTTTGTTCATGGAGTAATGAACACAGATAATATGTCTATTCTGGGACTCACTATCGATTATGGTCCCTATGGATGGCTCGAGGACTATGATCCGGACTGGACACCCAACACAACGGATGCACAGGGCCGCAGATACCGGTTTGACAATCAGCACGAGATTTCAAAATGGAATCTTATCCAGCTTGCAAACGCAATTCATCCCTTAATTGGTGAGGTGAAGCCCCTGGAGGAGTCTATACAGACCTATGTACATCATCTGCGCGATACATGGCAAAGAATGATGGCAGATAAATTGGGTCTTGTTGGTTTCAATAAAGAGAGTGACCATACACTGATCACAGATATGCAGGTTCTGCTTCAGCATGTTGAAACAGACATGACCATATTCTTTCGCAGACTGGCAGCTCTTGATGTGCACAGTCATGCTGCGCATTCACCATCAGTTCATGATCTTATAGAGCATTTCTCAGATGCCTATTATGTATCAGAGCAGTTAAATGATGAATATAAGGTCAGGCTCGATACATGGATAGAGCAATACAGGGTACGTGTAAATAATGACAGGACCCCGGATGATCTGCGAAGGGAAAAGATGAATAAGGTCAATCCCAAATATGTGTTTAGAAACTATATTGCACAGCTTGCTATCGACAAAGCGGAACAGGGAGATAACTCTATGGTCAATGAATTGCTCGAGGTGCTGAGAAATCCCTATGATGAACAGCCTGGCAAAGATGAACTCTCACAAAGACGTCCTGAATGGGCACGGCATCGGGCAGGAAGTGCGATGCTATCCTGAAGCTCATAAATCTCTTATGGATTAAGAGAAAAAAGAGTTGGATCGTATCTTAATCTTTAAAAATGATAAGGATTACATTACAATACATCAGGAAATTAAATGAATGTCTCGGTTACTCAATAACAAAAGGAGAAAAAAATGAAACTGCCGGAGTATATAACTGCTGATGAAGTAAAGAGAGTCTGCAACGAAATTGGCCTGCGTGACTGGTCCGCAATCACGGACCCATCTGTTTCAGGGGAGGAAGCATCCACGATTCTCAGGATTGTGAATACTGAAGGAATGAACATACCGCTTGAGGCATTCCGGAAAGGTCTGGAAGTTGAGCTTGAACATGGAACAAGATTTGAGGACGCAAACGTAACGAACAACCACCCGATCTTAACAGGTAAGATCGTAATCGCACATCTCAAAGAGACGATGGACTATTATGAAAGAATCGATGTTGCTGAAATGGAAGGCGATTTATTAAAAGCAATCCAGTCCAGGAATATGGATAAAATAGAATCGAAATATAAAAAACTGATAGAAGCACAAACGGTGCTGAATAAAGCGGTGGCAGACCAGTTTTAAGAAACCATCTAGCCTGACATTGCCCTGAATGCCTGTAAGCAGAGATGGCATGATTTTTTTAATTTGTGATTTGCACATTGTCTTTTATGCCTGGTTCTGTCTTACATGGCGGGCATTAGAGAATTTTGTGTTAAGTCCGGATAAATGAATAAGGAGAATCGTACATGGAGAATCATATCATATCATCAGACTTTCCGTTTAAGTCAAATTATATAGAGATTCATGGTTCCAGGATACATTATATTGATGAAGGGGAAGGCGATCCTGTTCTTTTTCTCCACGGCAATCCCACGTCTTCATATTTATGGCGCAATATTATTCCCCACGTGACCTCCAGTGGACGATGTATCGCTCCTGATCTTATCGGAATGGGTAAGTCAGATAAACCCGATATCGAATACCGGTTTGTTGACCATTCAAAATATATAGAAGGCTTCATTAATAAAATGGGACTCAAACATATTACTCTTGTTATACACGATTGGGGTTCTGCAATTGGTTTCCATTATGCCACGCGTCATGAAAACAATATCAAGGGGATTGCCTTTATGGAAGCGATAATAAAACCTGCAACATGGGATGAATTTCCAAAAGACTTCAAGATGGGTTTCAAACTCTTCAGGACGCCTCTTATAGGCTGGCTCATGATTGCCGGGATGAATATATTCGTAGAGCAAATCCTGCCTAAAGCAATAGTACGGAGTTTGACTGAAAAAGAAAGAAATTATTATAGAGAGCCGTTTAAGCGAATTTCATATCGAAAACCATTGTGGCGCTGGCCAAATGAGATACCTATTGACGGTCATCCGGCAGATACAGCAGAAATAGTCCAGAACTACAATAAGAAACTTCAGGCGTCTGATCTTCCAAAGCTTCTTTTTTATGCACATCCCGGAGGTCTTATAACGTCGGCCATGGTAGAGTGGTGCCAACAAAATCTCAAAAATCTGAAGACCGTTGATATTGGTGAGGGGATTCACTATCTTCAGGAAGACAATCCACATCTTATTGGATCAGAACTGGCTAAGTGGTATAACAGTCTTTGATATGTACATGAAAGACCTTACCTGTCAACACAATCGAATATAGAGTCAGCGTTTTAATATCCAAAATTTTATTCAAACCATCCTGATACATGTTGTCATTCTCAAGGGCATGCTTTGGACAATTCAGCGTTCTTAGTCACAAACAAATTGCCTGAATGAAGAACCATACAATTCAAAACCTCTATATAAAATATTTCAATGTACCCATGCCGATTCTATTCTTTTAAATCAATCCGTTTACATCTCATGAAGTGTCTGGTATCACAATTGCAATATCATGTCCCGGATAATGAAACATGCCCGGGTATACGCAAAATACATTACATCGATTGCGTGGAGAAGACAGGTTTCCCTGATAAAAAGCTTGAACCACGATATGAAGTAATGAGGATTCAGGATAAAGAACTAAAATGTCGATGATCAATTATACAGGCCGCTTTTTCTTTTGAGAATATTTATTAGTGACATGAATCACATTATCGTTTCTGAAAGGTTAGTTAATATCACTGATAAAAACAGGAGGCTGAGACTATGAATCTATCATGTAATAAAAAACAAGGAATAAGGAAGAAACTAAATATTCCGTTAATGCTTCTATTGGTTATTACTGTTATGTTCTATGCCTGCGGTGGGAGCAATGACGAAAATGGAATTTCTGAGGCCTCAAACAACGGAACGTTATACATCACAGATGACCTGAACACTGACTACCATCAGGTAATCGTGCGCATTTATAAAGTGGAGGTAGAAAAATCATCGGATGGAAAAAGACTGGAGGTATTTAAAGAAGACGATGGAGTTACCTATGACCTGAGGAATCTTAGCGGTATTCTGGTTAAATTACACGAAGCATTTATCCCTGTTGGCAATTATAACAGGGTAATCATTACCGTTGGTAATACATTGATGCTTGTTGATGATAATGACGAGCCCATAACTCCAAATCCGGAGTTTTCCGTCAATACCTTTACGACCTGCAGCGATAAAAAATGCACCATTGAAATTCCAGGAGCTGTTAATGTTGCTGTCAGGCAGAAAGTTATCGTGGATTTCGACCTGAAACAGTTTAAATATGATCCTGATACTAATCGTGTGACAGCAAAAGTAGTAGTAGATGCCGGTGGATCCAAATACCTTGACTACGCAGAAATGAAAGAAGATGATTATGAACTCAAGGGAATATTAAAGAACATAAATGCCGACAGCTTTGAGCTTATCCTTAAAAGGGCCAGGCATTTTATGCCTGACAGAAATGTCGTCACAGTATCAGTAGATACATCGACACAATATTCCTGTGATGAAGATGATAACGTTGAGGTATGTCAATTTTCATCATTCGACGATTTAGAGAAAGGAATGAAAGTGGAAATTGATGGAAGCTGGAATGGCCTTACCTTTGATGCAAAGAAAGTTGAACTGGACGTGGATAATGATATAAAGGAAGATAAAGCTGATGCTGCTGAAGGAGATGCTGCGGCTGACGGAGGCAACGTCACGCACACTGATTATGGATGGACTGATGCTGAAAAACAGCATATAGACTATGTTAATCTGACCAACATTTCCGAATGTACGGAATGTCATAATATTGAAGACAGAAATACGCCCTTCTTAAGCTGTTATAAGTGTCATGGTAATCTGTGGGATGCAAATGACAGAAGTTCTGGACATCATGGCTGGTCTAATGTCAAAAAGTCCCACCAGAATTGGTCTAAAGAAAACAGTATCGATGAATGCCTGGCGTGTCATATTACGAGTTCGTCTGATAAAAGTAATCCCATGTCCTGCTATCACTGTCATGGCAGTGAATGGTAATGGCAGATTAAGCGGGCTCAGGCCTGGGAGTTGATGAGAAGAGGACATAAAGAAGGTGATTAATTAAAGAAACACAATTCTCAGGCCTGACCCCGTAGCTGTTCTTTCTGAACCATTTCTGTGCGATAGACGATATCTACTACATTCCTTACATATTGTTCATCGGTATTTCCAAGTACTGCTTCTTCCGGGAATTTTACGATAGAGCGAAAGTGAGAGGATATTTTTTCAAAAAGTTTTACTCGTGCTTCAGGATTAAGTTCGTCACGCCTTAACAGTGCCTGCAGGGCAATTTCTGCCTCAGAGGGAGAAATATGATATCGCACACGTGCTGCCAGATAGGGGTATTTCCGGAGAGAGTTATACTTCCCGGATAGAAGCTGGTCAAGATCAGGGTCCTTAATTTTTGGGGTTCTGATTACTATGGTATTTGCAGCAAGATCACCGAGGCGCTGAGCCCGTCTGCTTAAGAGGCATGACAATCCTCCGACAAAATAAAACACCGGTAACGAGTCCACAAAACGGGCAAGGTTTCTGATCACAATCTGACTGAACTGCAGTTTTAATCCCTGAACATCCATAACCCTCAACCGCAGGAGCCTCTTTCCTATTGTCTGCCCCCGCCAGAGCCATTCAGCTGCAATACCGTACCCAATCGAAATAGCAAAATATGATACCATCGAAAAAGCGCGGGAAAGGTCAAGACTTATCACGCCCGCGACCTTCAATAAGGAGCCTGTAAAAGAGGCAGCAGCGACGATGCATGCAATGTCAATTAACCAGGCAAGAAATCTTGTAACAGGCCCGGCCAGGAACATTTGGAAAACGATCCCTTCAGGGGTATGTATTGTTACGGTGTTTTCCTTCTCCCTTATCATTCTTTCCGTGTTCTCCGTTCCTGATTTTGATTTTTTATAATTTTATTTCCTGCACGCAAAATTTTTCTGAATCTTCATGTTTTATCGCTCATACGAAATTTCTGATTTTCTGTCAGATTTCATACCTGATCTGGCAAGAAACAGGACTAATAATACAAGTTCAACAATTCCAAATCCTGTTTTTAATGAATAGGGTAAAACCGGTTCGTGGTACTGGGAGATAAATGACTCAATAAAACCTGCCCATACGAGCATTATTGCAACGCCGCAGGATAACGTTACGAGATCACCGGATATTTTCCTTAACCTCATGCTCAGGGTCATCGAGTTTCCCCAGCCAATCAATGCACCTGCAAGTACCAGCCCTGCCTGCCCGGCGAGCAGTATTGCCGGAATTTCGATAACACCGTGAGGTGAAAGCCAGGCAATGAGAAAGGTGGATTCTCCGGCAAGAATATAGTCCACAGCAATGGCGCCAAGGATGACGCCATTATAAAAGAGCATCAGGACCGTACCAACTCCCCATGTCAGTCCGAGCACAATGGTGAAGATGGAGACCTTCGTGTTATG
>CALZJD010000077.1 GCA_945787795.1 Thermodesulfovibrionia bacterium
GTGTAACGGACCGAACACCAGACTGCTCCAGAAATTCTTGAGAAACCTCTCGTAGCGAAAGGCCATAAATGAGTTGATGTAAATGGCATGGAGAAGCCGAGGGTTCTTTATCCAGGGATTTCTCACCTCGTCATTCGTAAAGTTCTTCCAGCCTTCCAGATGTGTCGGTGCTTTAAATCCTAACTTAAGGGCCTCCTGATATAACAACGTCCCGGGCAGCGGGACATAAGGCTGGATTGGAACTTCAGCCCCGGGATGGCGTCTCCGGATTTCATCTGCAAAATCCAGTGTCCTGTTCATCTGCTCTTCGGTCTCCCCGGGCAGCCCTATTATCAGAGAGTACAATGTCGGGATATCACCTTTTGATACTGTCTCTATCCCTTCATCGATCATTCGCCTGTTCTGCCCTTTGCGAATAAACTTAAGTACATCATCATCCGGTGACTCAACACCAAAGAACAGATATACACAGCCGCTCTCCTTAAACTGTCCGAGCAGTTCATTATTAAAGGTATTGATCCTTACATTGGCGATCCATTTGAAGTCCATCTCTTTCAGTAAGGGCAGGATGTTCTGCATCATCTCCTTCTTCCCGGCAAGAAAGGTATCATCATAAAATGTCATCTTGTTAACACCGAGGGCCTTCAACTTTTGAAGCTCTGATCTTACCTTTTCAACGGTTTTCACCCTGCAGACGTTCTTATGGAAATATACGTTATAGCAGAAACCGCATTTATGCGGACATCCCCTGGATGATTCATACCCGATGTTTTCCAGTGTATCACCGGATCGTCTGATGTACTCAAGTAAGATCTCCTGACCCTTGCCATCATAGGGAAAGGGCAGGTCATTGATATCGAGAAAATCCCTGTCTTCATTTAAAATATCCTTACCGCTATTTTTCCATCCGAGACCTTTAATATCGCCAAGATCTGTTTTTCCCTCCTGCATCGCCCTTACCAATTCCAGTAGTGTCTGCTCGCCCTCACCTTTGACAACATAGTCAACATATTCGGATTCAAGGGTCTGTTCAGCCATCATTGAAGGGTGTGTTCCGCCCCACACAAGCGGAATATCAGGGTCGATTGAACGGGCAAGTTTGGCAAGCCTCAGTGTGTTTTTTATCTGAAAGCAGGTCATTGTTGAAAGACCCACCAGCAGGGGTTTTCTGCTTACCAGCTCTTTGAACCGTTCCTTTTTATGAATTCTCTCATCAAAATATTCTACTTCTATGTTATGCTGCTCAAGGTAAGATCCAAGCGAAAGAATCGCAAGCGGCGTCCATGCATGGTAAGGAAAGGGACTGGCATTGGCATAACTGAGTACAACCAGGTTTTTATTCATATGTTATCCGGGAAGAATCTCCTTGTCTGAGAAGGGGTATGACAGGATTCCATAGATGGCAGAGACCATTATTTCTATACCTAAAAAATAGTTGAGGAACAATGCCTTCATTGCAAATCCAAGACCTGCTTCATTCCTCATAAAATTCCACCACTTCAGATTAAAAAATAAATATAAAATTATCAGGCCCATAAAAACAGGCTTTGCAAGACTGGCAACGGGAATAAAAAAAAGCGACAAAAAACTGAAAAAAGCACACATGGCTGACAGGCCATTACTTGGTGAAGTAGGTCCTGCATTATCAAGCTGCTTTTCCTTAAAAAAAAGATGGATCCACATAACTGTGCGCCTGAAATATATTTTTAAGGCCTGCCTGAAATTGGCAAACTGATGTTTAACCATAATCTTAGGGTTGAGGATGATGCTTGCATGCTTATTAATCCTCCTTGCCAGTTCAAAATCTTCTACATCAGCCCCTTTATAGTTTTCATCGTAACTGCCGATCTCAAGAAAAAAGTCTCTTTTCACTGCCCCGCATCTTGGTGCAAATACACTTACTTTCTTGTTCTCCTGTCCAATCAGGTGAATGTACTCAAACATGGCCATATACTTTGAAACAAACCCTTTATTCAGCGGCTCTGTCGAGCATATGCCGATTACACATTTGGCCGAAGGATTACGAGCAAAATAATCCTCAACCTCCTTAATCGCGCCATCCAGCACTAACACATCAGAATCGAGAAAAAAAATGATATCGCCTTTTGCCGCCTCCACCCCTATATTACGTGCCTTGGCAGGGCCGGCATTTTTCTCCATTTTTATGACACGGACGGGGAAACTCTTGGATATTCTCACCGTGTCATCTGTTGAACAGTCATCAACTATCACCACTTCCATGTCATCAACTTTATTATGAAAAATAGAATCAAGGAGGGAAGGCATGTATTTTTCTGCATTATATGTGGGGATTACGATCGAAATCATGTCTTTAAAGTATAAATGTTGACATTACATAATTACAAATAATCTGTTACAAGGCTGTTATATCATAAGTTTTTTTATGATATCCCTTCATCAAAAAAATAGCTCACCTGTTTCACTGTTTTCATATCAATATCAAACTCTGAATTATGAATTTGACATAAATAGCCAATGAGTAATCATTATTATTTAATATATGCAATTATGACAAAACCATGTCATTTTGGCACTGATAATCTGCCAAAAAAATAATGGATACAATGTATCACCATATAAAACAAGGATAATACACATGGCATTTTTCTTGCTTTCTATTGCATTGGAACAACGTACTGCAAATAGAGATATTTTATTTAATTAAAAACAACCAATAGGAGATTAATATGAAGAAATTAGTTTTAGCAGTTACTGTTTGTCTTTTGACTTTTAGTCTGAATGTATTTGCCCAGGACATGGTTTTAGACGCCAATGGTAATATCGGCATGGGAATATTAAACCCTGATCATGGGTTGCATATAGCGGGAATTAATGATTCACTGCATTTAGAGGGAACAAATGAATTTGACAATTATTCAGGTGCAAGGCTGTCATTTGGTGATCTAGGTTATACATATATTGAAGAGACTTCGGATGATCTATTGACAATTAAGACAAGTAATTTATCGTTCCTTGCAGACACAATTGGCTTTGGTGTTTATCCAGCAACTGTTAAACTAGACATTAGTTCGTCTAATGGCTATGAGCAATTGAGATTAAGGACTAGTTACACTCCAACTAGTTCTAATGACGTACTAGGACTGGTAGGATCAATTACGTGGGATAACAATTACTTGTACATAAGAACACCTACTGGTTGGAAAAGAGCAGCTTTGAGTTCGTGGTAAGAAGGTCAATAACATATTAAAGTAAATTTGATTTTATAAAGTTAGACATAATAACAAGTGGTAATAGCCTAATGTTAAGCCTTATTATGAACTTGAATTAGATGAGTCCTGAACACTACTATAATTATAATCAAGTAGATGATATCTGAAAATTTTCTATATTTATTATTAAGCAAGATTAAGAGAATCTGAACACGCCATTTCATTTCATAAGAAGTTCGACCAGGGCATCAGCTATGACCGCCTGTCCAAGCGCTATACCTCCGTCATTAGTGGGAACCCTGTGATGAGTATAAAAGTTGAATCCATTATCTGTAAGCAGTCTGTGCACTCTGTCAAGAAGAAACATATTCTGAAATACCCCTCCACTTAAGGCTACGCTGTTTATCCCTTTTGATTCCCTTATGAATATGCTCATGTCCAGCACCATTCCTGCTACCGTGTTATGAAACTTTGCCGAAATCGTTTTTCTATCTGTCCCTGATTTGATATCCGCAATGATATCTTTAATCAAATCGGCAATCATAATTTCCTTCCTGCCTTCAGAATCTTTCAGATTATAGTTATATACCCCTGATTCATCAGGGTCTGCGATCATTTCAAGCTCAATGGCTGCCTGCCCTTCATAATAAATTTCCCTTCTGACTCCTGTCAACGCAGAGACAATATCAAATAAGCGTCCCATGCTGGATGTCCAAGAGAGGTTAATATTCTTTTCTGTCATATGCTTAATGATCATCACCTTATCTGTATCAAGCTGATTAATAAAATCAATATTCAGCTTCATCATGTGATTACCATATATGCGAAACAAGAGAGATAGAGCAATTCTCCATGGCTCAACAACCGCGTGGTCCCCTCCCGGAATGGGAAAGTATTCAAGATGGGCAAGTCTCTCAAAGTGATTGTAATCACATAAGAGGAATTCGCCACCCCAGATATTTCCATCAGCTCCGAAGCCGGTTCCGTCAAATGCTATACCAATGACCTTTTCTTCAATTTCATTATCAGCCATGCAGCTTACAATATGAGCAAAATGATGCTGGATGCCTATCTTTCTTACATTGTCAAGCGCACGGGCATATTTTGAAGATACATACTTCGGATGCAGGTCATATGCCACAAGATCAGGTTTAATATCGAACTTCCCTTTAAAATGACTAATACTTTTTTCAAAGGAGGTCAACGTCTCGACGTTATCCAGATCTCCTATATGGTGACTCATATAAACCTGATTTCCCCTGGTCAGACAAAAGACATTCTTCAGGTCAGCTCCGCAAGCAAGAATGTGAGCACTGCATTCCTTTTTCATTAATAATGGATGAGGTGTAAGGCCTCTTGATCTGCGAAGCAGCATTTCCTTTCCCTGCCATATGCGGCATACAGAATCATCAGTTCTGATATGTATCTCCCTGTTATGCACGATAAAAAAGTCAGCAATATTCCTTAATCTGTCAACTGCATCTGCATCTTTATACACAATAGGTTCAGCACTGATATTGGCGCTTGTCATTACCAGCACAAGGCCTGACTTCTCCAGGAGAAGATGGTGTAAAGGTGAATAAGGCAGCAAGACGCCCAGGTACTGCTGATTGGGAGCTATATCTTCGACAATGACATTGACAGCCCTTTTCTTTAATAAAACAATTGGGCGCTGTATACCCGTTAAAACATCCTCTTCTTCCTGGTTCATTTCACATAATTGTCCTGCCGCTTCTGCATTGTTGACCATAATTGCAAAGGGTTTATATTCTCTGTATTTCCTTGCTCTAAGATTAGATACAGCTTCCTGGTTGGTCGCATCACATGCAAGGTGAAATCCACCAAGACCTTTGAGCGCTACAATATATCCCTCTGTTAAAAGTCGGGCAGCACCAGTAATGACATCATCAACAGGCATTGCTTCCCCCTCTTTGTCAAGCAATGAGAGTTTCGGGCCGCATATATCACATGCATTGGGCTGGGCGTGAAACCTTCTATCAGAAGGATCTTCATACTCCCCCGAACATTGATCGCACATAACAAATTCTGACATCGTTGTATTTCTCCGATCATAGGGGACATCCTTTACAATGGTAAATCGTGGGCCGCAGTTGGTACAGTTTATAAATGGATAGCCATACCTGCGGTCAGCAGGATCAAACAGTTCTGAAAGACAGTCTGTACACGTGGCCAGATCTCTTGATATAGGTACAGACTTGACATCCCTGTGTTCAGATTTTCTTATATCAAACTGTTTATAACCAGCCGGATCAGTCTGATCATACTGAATGTCAAATATCACAGCCTGAGGAAGTTTTTTATCCTTAACAGCAATTAAGAAATCATTTATATCATCATTGCTCCCCTCAGCTTCAATATAAACTCCCTCTGTATTGTTCAGTACAAATCCGGAAAGATTGTGTTCCCTGGCAAGTGCATATATATAGGGTCGGAATCCAACTCCCTGCACAACACCTTTAATGTTAATTATCACCCTGGTTTCCATGGTTCTCTCTACATTAATTAATGAATATGTTGGAATTTATATCTCCTATTCTAGCAGTAAAAATAATATCGTTTCTTTAATCCATGATATGCATAAAATCATATTCTGCAGAACCCATTCAGAACGAGTGAATTGACACGGTTTACCCAATAAATTTAAACTTTATTAATAACTAATACACTACCCCTCAGCAAGTTAAGGGTATCAACATCGGTCATTCCCGAGGTATTTTAAACGGGAATCCAGAAACCTCGTAGCATTTAACATTTCTGGATACCCGCTTTCACGGGTATGAGGAACGTGGCAAGCCACGGGGTATTAATCCCGAAGATATATTGAATTGGAAAGGTGAAACACATGTCAACTGAAACTTCCGTAAGTAATGCCAATAAAACAGAATATAAAAAAGTGATCCTTCTCGGCATGGATGGCTTAGACCCTAAAATATTATCTTCTCTCATGGAAAAGGGAGAGTTGCCGAATTTCTCTAAACTCAGTGAAACCGGCAGCTATTCAACCCTGGCAACAAGCAATCCTGCGCAGAGCCCTGTTGCATGGGCCTCAATAGCAACAGGAAACAATCCTGGTTACCACGGTATTTTTGATTTTCTTGGCCGCAGGATTGCCGATTACATGCCTGTGCTGGGCATTACAAAACCAAATCCTAAAAATATTTTCGCAAAAAGAGAGGCCATGTTTCTGCCTGTCATGCAGGGAGATGCATTCTGGGACCATACGTCAGGCAATGCTGTACCATCAACTGTTCTGAAATGGCCTATGACGTTCCAGCCAAAACAGAATGATGCAAAACTTTACGCAGGTCTTGGGGTTCCTGATATCAAAGGCGGGCTTGGTAAATATGCATTCTATACAACCCGAGACATTCAAAAAAATGAAGAAGGCCATGATAAAGTTATTAAAGTCAAACGTGATGGAAATAATATCACGTCTCATATTTCAGGCCCTAATATAACAAAAGTTATGTCACGGGAAGAGGCAAAAGTAGACCTTACGATCGATGTATCTGACCGTGCAAGAATTAAAATGACTATTGAGGGCAAAAAACTGATTTTGTCCTGTGGTGAATGGAGCGAATGGATAGAGATCAGATTTAAACTTGGAATGATGAAAACAGTAAGCGGTATAGTAAAGTTCTTTTTAAACGCAGTTGAGCCCGAGTTTGAACTGTATATGACAGCAGTCCAGATAAATCCAAAAGACCCTGCATTTATCATCACCAGTCCTGATTCCTATATAAAAGAGTTGTCAAATGATCTGGGCCTTTTCTATACGCTCGGCATGTCTGAAGACACCAAGGCCCTGGAAGAAGGAAGGATTGATGATGATACATTTATAAGCATGTGTAATGAAATAGTAGATGAACAGGAGCACAGCATATGTTCTGGGCAACAAGAGACCCTGAGCATCCTCTTTATGAAAAGGGCTACGCTGATAAATATGGTCATGTCATAGATGATTATTACAGAAAAATGGATGTAATTCTCGGTAAATTGCTGGAAAAACTGGATGACAAAACCGCTTTAATTGTTTTTTCAGATCATGGCTTTACTACATTTAGAAGAAGTGTCCATTTAAATTCATGGCTTGTTCAGAATGGTTTCATGAAATTGACAAAGGAGATTCCTGAGACTGACAAGGAAGGCGGAGCACTTTTTCAATATGTAGACTGGAAGAATACAAAAGCTTATTCTCTTGGCTTTGGCAGCATATATCTTAACCTTGAAGGAAGAGAAAAGCAGGGCATTGTAAAAACAGGCAACGAAGCTGAAGAGGTATCAGATAACATCATCGCTGATCTTAAAAATTTAAAAGACCCTGAAAATGATCAGCCAGCTGTTATGAATGTATATAAACGGGATGATATATACTCAGGAAGCCAGTCATCTGAAGCGCCTGACCTGGTTGTAGGTTTTGAAAATGGATACAGGGCTTCATGGCAGACAGCAATCGGGGGGGCACCTGCAGTCCTTATGGAAGATAACCTGAAAAAATGGAGCGGTGATCATATTGTAGACCCCTCACTTGTACCGGGAATTCTTCTTACCAATTTTAAACCCGGAAAAGCTCAACCAAGCCTAATGGATCTTGCTCCAACAGTTCTGTCATGCTTTGGAATGACCTCATCTGACATGAAAGGAGAATCATTACTATGATAATACATACAGGACAGAAGTACTTCGTTATTGCAGAATAAATAATACCCCATGAGAAAATGAAACTAATGGGGTATTAAAGTGAGAGTGACAGATACAGCATATCTCTTGCTTAATGTAACCCTGCTCCCTGATTGCCACAATTCCCCTTCTTTTTTCCGTTACTTTTTTTATAAATATCACATAATTCGTAATTTTTACTGCAGAGGAATACGGTCCTTTCGATGTCCTGGCTGCTCATTTTGAGACAGTAACAGTCATCAAAAGGCTCTTTGAGAACGGGACAGAGACGCTTATCTTTTGTTATTTCCAGCGTATGTGTTTGTATTTGCATATTAGACAGTTAAAATGCAAGAGATATGCCAGAGAAAGAGATTATACAGAGATTAATTTATTTATCAAT
Source organism: Thermodesulfovibrionia bacterium (assembly GCA_945787795.1). GTDB lineage: Bacteria > Nitrospirota > Thermodesulfovibrionia > UBA6902 > UBA6902 > CALZJD01. The sequence continues at coordinate 8,275 of CALZJD010000077.1, forward strand.
AAATCAGGGGGTTTGAAAAATCCAGGGAGAAAAACCGTACTATCCTATAACGACTTTTAACAAATACACCGGGGCACGATGGCACACAAATGTGTCATGTCGCAACTCAAAGCTATACTTCACTTTCAACAATATTATATTCCTTTATTTTCCGATATATGGAGCGGCGGCTTATCCCCAGCAGGGAAGCTGCCCGGGTTTTGTTCCATGCTGCTTTTTCAAGGGCTTGAATGATAACCTGAGGATCATCAATATTGCCATTTCCCTGAAGCTCAACGTCATCCATAGTAAAAGTCTCTATTTCAGGGGGGAGATGGTCAAGTGAAATAATTGGCTGCTGACAGAGAATAAATGCGTGCTCAAGTGTATGCTCAAGTTCCCTCACATTACCGGGCCATGTATAGTCCATAAAGCTTTTCTGAACATCTGTAGAAACCCCGGTAATGTCCTTGTTAAATTTGTCATTGAATTTCTTTATAAAAAAATCAACAAGAAGCGGAATGTCTTCCCGACGCTCCCTGAGGGGCGGAAGGCTTATCTTCATAACGTTGAGACGGTAATAAAGGTCTTCCCGGAATTCACCCAGTTTCACCTTGTCCGAAAGGCTCTGGTTTGATGCAGCTATAACCCTGACATCCACTTTCATCGTTGTGGAGTCCCCAACTCTTTCAAATTCTTTTTCCTGAAGGACCCTCAATAGTTCTATTTGTATCTTTGGGGAAATATCAGCTATTTCATCCAGAAACATGGTGCCTCCGTCAGCCAGCTGAAAGCGGCCTTCCTTGTCCTTGATAGCACCGGTAAAGGAACCTCGTACATGTCCGAACAGTTCGCTTTCAAGAAGGTTTTCTGACAGGGCAGAACAGTTTACTTTTACCATAGGCTTACTACTGCGATTTCCTTTATAATGTAAGGCCTCAGCAACGAGTTCCTTTCCTGTCCCGCTTTCTCCATCAATGAGAACAGTCGTTTCAACGTCGTTTAACAATTCAATCCGGGAATAGACTTCCTGCATACTGCTGCTTTTGCCGATTATCTTATGGAACTGCTTACGCTCACCCAGCTCCCTCTCCAGATCGATTAGTCTTGTCTCATCTCTGATTACCATAATGGCCCCGGAAAACGTCTTGAGGCGGTCAAGAAGCGGTGATGTGGAAATTGAAACCATTTGTCCTTTGCGCCTTTTCAGGTGGCATTCCAGTCCGTTTATTTCAGAAGGTTTTTTTGTTCTGATCGTTTCGGTGAGTGATTCGATGCATTTCTTTTCACAGTTTGAAGATAACGCACTGAATTGTTTCCCCACCGAGTCCCGCCCCAGGCCGCAAATTCCTTTTGCAGACTGATTAACTTCAAGTACGTTAAGGTCCCTGTCAACTGAAATGATTGCATCTTTTACATTTCTGAAAATTGCTTCAAGGTTTGACCGGTACTTCTCTTTTTCATCTATGACCTTTTTGTGTTGCAGGGCCACATCAATTGCATGAAATAAAATATCCTTTTGAATAGGTTTGGAAATATAATCAAACGCCCCGAGACGGATCGCCTCTGAAGCAGTTTCTATATTCGGGTACCCGGTAATCATCACGACCGGGCATTGCAAATTCCGTTCTTTTATTTCCCGCAGCACATCCAGACCGGTTTTACCCTTCAAAATAATATCAGCAAATATGACATCAAAGTCCGATTCGGATATAAGATCTACCGCCTCATTGAAATTTTCGGCAACAGCCACTTCATACCCTTCTTTTGATAAAAACTTCTTAAAGGTAAACCTGATGCCTTCTTCATCATCGATAATAAGGATCCTAGCTTTCATTTTCTTCTCCATATACAACAGGTAACACAACCACTATGCGCGTGAATTCTCCCTCCTGACTCTCAATAGACAGTTTGCCATTATGTTCACTGATAATTCCATGACTGATGCTCAAACCTAATCCTGTTCCCACATTATTTGGCTTGGTCGAGAAAAAGGGATTTATTACTTTATCAATAATTCTTTCAGGTATTCCCATGCCCAGGTCACGAAATACTATCCTTACATACGGATTATCATTTATAGTAATTTCTTCACAGGTGATACTAAGCATTTTATTATCATGGGTAGCGGGAAATTTTTGATTCAGGCTGAAACGGGCATTACTTATTATATTCAGAAAAACCTGCTGTATCTGTTGGGGATGAACAGGTATTCGTATCACTTTATCCGGAATGTCCACATGTAAATGGATCCCGTCTTTTCTGAGCTGGGCCGAGGTAAGAGACATGGTATCAGAGAATATATCATGAAGAAAAATTAAGTTCTTTTCCTCTTTTCTGATTCTTGCAAAAGAAAGCAGACTTCTGACAATCGTAGCAATCCTGTCTCCGTCTTTTATGATACGACGGGTCACACTGTCATCTCTTCCCTCATCCTTGAATTCATCAATGAGTATTTGCGCATAATTCATGATGTTGTTAATGGGATTGTTAATTTCATGGGCAACTCCGGCAGCCAGTTCGCCGATCGATGCCAGGTGTCTGGTTCTGGTTGCACTGGCCTGCAGATTGGCTTTTTCCGTGATGTCCCTTGCAAATTCAATAACTGTTTTTATATTTCCTGAGTCGTCTTTAATCGGAAATGACATGATATCCCATATTTTGCCCTCATCTGTTGTTATCTCAGATGACTCTTCCTTTCCTGTTTTAAAGCTTCGCATGGTAGGACAGTTCTCACAGGGCGAAATGATACTGCAGCACTGACTATAACAATAGTCTCCGGCAAGCTCGGAAACATTTTTCTTAAACAAAGATGCTACCGACTTATTTGCCCACAATATCTTAAGATCAGGCGACAGCAGGAGAAGATTGTAGGGAATGCCGTCAAGCAATGTATTGAACTGCTGTGAAAGAATACGGTATTTGTTTTCATTTTTCTTAAGGGCCTCATTAGCAGATCGCAGTTCTGCAGTCCTTTCATCCACTCTCAGTTCCAGATCATTCTTTGCTCTTTTAATCTCATCTTCTGCTTTTTTTCGGTTTGTAACATCCCTGGCTATATGAATCAAACCGGTTCCTGTCCTGATCAAACCGGGGCATAGCCCTGATTTCAATATACATATTCAGATGAGGTTCAAAAATTTCAAAATTTGCAGGAACGCCTGTTTTCAGGCAGTCACAACTTGGGCATCCGGTCGGAGGACAGTCTGTTCCATGATAATACTCAAAACATTTTCTGGTCATATTAGCTCTTAATGTCGGGAGCTGGAGAATCTGTTCAGCTGCCTTGTTCGCATAGATAATATTAAAATCCTTATCATGAACAGTGACCATATCCGTAATAGCATGAAATGTTTCTTCCCAGTCATGCTTTGACTGTATAATGAGATCTTCCATTTCCTTGCGTTGTGTAATTTCATGCAGGGTAAACTGTATTGCATTTTTATTTTTATAGCTGAATGCTGATGAAGCGAGTTCAAGATATCTGTTTGCCCCGTTTTTACCTGTAATTTTAACTTCCAGATGATTGACTGTTTTCTTTTTCTTTTCGATGCTGGTAAAGCTTTCGTGCACCAGCTCTTTATAATCAGGATGTATAAAATCAATGAGAGATTTCCCGAACAGGGCATATGGCGAGGCTGCATTCAGAAGTTCGGCAGCAGCTGAGTTCATAAAAATAATTTTGTCTTCACACTGGGCCCCCATTGCTATCGGTGAAAATTCAATGAGATCACAATAGTCTTCGAAATTATTGTGAAGTTCTTCTATGGTCTTGGATTTGCTGCTCATATTGTATATGGAAGGCCATCAGTACTACGTATCAGAATATTTTATTATTTTAAACAATATAATTTATTTTAACAATCAAATATTTTATATTGTTAAAAATAATACAACAAAATATAGCTCAATAGTTTCTGTTGAGGATAATAAAAGTCGGGATTGTTGTCATTCTGAACTTGTTTCAGAATCTCATGTTTATAACGAGTTGTGAAACCCTGAAATAAATTCAGGGTGACAGATAACAGCTTCCGCAACTTGCACAATTGAGCAGATTGATTTGCGTAACCTCACAATATCAAAATTGCATAGGTAAGAACACAAAGGGATAATTAGAAAATGAACTATTACAGAATATATCTGCTAAGGTCCTCATCCCTGACAATGCTGCCAAGTTTGTCCTTAACATACGATGCATCAATGGTAAGGTCCCCGTCTTGCCTGTCAGATGCATCAAAGGATATATCTTCAATAACTTTTTCCAGAATGGTGTGAAGCCTTCTGGCTCCTATATTCTCAGTTTTTTCATTCACGATTGCAGCAGTTGACGCAATCTCTTCTATGGCATCTTCAGTAAATGTTATTTTCACGCCCTCTGTTTCAATAAGTGCAACATATTGTTTAATGAGGGCGTTTCTCGGCTCCTGTAATATTCTGAGAAACTCGTCTTTTCCAAGGGCATTAAGCTCAGCCCTTATGGGAAACCTTCCCTGAAGCTCGGGAATAAGATCTGAAGGCTTTGATACACTGAAAGCCCCTGCAGTCAGAAAGAGAATGTGATCTGTCCTGACCGTTCCATGCTTGGTAGAAACTGTTGATCCCTCAACTATGGGCAGCAGATCCCTTTGCACTCCTTCCCGTGAGACATCAGGCCCCTGGCTTGAACCCCTGGATGCAATCTTGTCAATTTCATCTATGAATATAATCCCGCTCTGCTCTGTTCTTTCTATGGCCTCTTTCATCACTTTGTCCATGTCAATAAGTTTGCCTGCCTCTTCCTGATGGATAATCCTTAAGGCCTCAGGGACTTTGACCTTCTTTCTCTTGGCCTTGTCAGGCAGGAAGTTTCCAAGCATGTCCTTCAGATTAATTTCCAGATCATCCATTCCGACATTTGATACAACCCCAAAGGGCACTACCTTTTCACGTACCTCGATATCTACATATCTGTCATCCAGTTTGCCCTCCTTCAACCGGGTCCTCAGCTTTTCACGTGTTTCTGCGTGCCTCTGCTCTGCATCTGAAGGTTCTCCTGCCTCTTCAGGAGAAGTATCTTTCCGGGCTCGCGGAGAAGGCAATAACAGATTAAGCACCTTTTCTTCAGCAAGGGCAGCGGCTTTTTCCTGGACCTTTTCCATCTGCTCGATCTTTACCATGTTGAGAGCCAGATTAGTGAGGTCCCTGATCATGGACTCCACGTCCCTTCCCACATATCCGACTTCAGTGAATTTTGAAGCTTCCACCTTTACAAACGGCGCTTGGGCCAGTTTGGCCAGCCTTCTCGCAATTTCTGTCTTTCCCACACCTGTGGGGCCTATCATCAGGATATTTTTTGGAAGGATCTCGTCCTTCAGGTCATCAGATATTAACTGTCTTCTCCAGCGATTTCTCAATGCAATTGCAACCGCTTTTTTTGCGTTGTGCTGGCCTATGATGAATTTATCAAGCTCTTCAACGATTTTTCTGGGTGTTAGGTTATCCATCAAGCTCCTCAACATGAATCTCTTCATTGGTATAGATACATATCTTTGATGATATTTTCATGGCTTTTTCAACAATTTCCCTGGGGTCCATTTGTGTATTATCTACCAGGGCTTTAGCTGCAGACTGGGCATAGGGCCCGCCTGATCCGATGGCGGCAATCCCGTCTTCAGGCTCCAGCACATCACCTGTGCCGGAAATGATAAAAGAATGATCTCTGTCTGCTACCACAAGTAATGCCTCAAGCCTCCTCAGTATTTTGTCTGTTCTCCAGTCTTTTGCCAGTTCTACTGCAGCCCTTGTTATATTACCGCTGTAGGACTCAACCTTTGCCTCAAACTTCTCAAACAGGGTAAAGGCATCGGCAGTAGCTCCGGCAAATCCGGACAATATTTTATTGTCGTACATCTTCCGTATTTTTTTTGCATTGTGCTTCATCACGGTATTTCCAAGAGTGACCTGCCCGTCTCCGGCAATGGCCACTTTACCGTTTTTCCGTACACACAGTATTGTTGTTCCTTTAAACATGGGTATGCGTATTCTGCAATTTATTTCGAGTACTGTTTACCTGTTTTAAAATGTTATCCGTAATGTTAATGAATTTGCTTTGTTATATTATTCAGCAATGGTCAATACAGAAATAAAGTATGGTGAAAAAACGTTTTGATCGATTCCTTTGTTTAATGTATTGAAAATCAGTACTGATATGATCCTGAGCAGCACAATCTATTTTTAATTAATCTCATCGATTTCAAAACTTTTTTCGTCATGCTTTATTTCTTTCCACAATTATTAACAACGCAAGTTATTATAGCATCAGAAATTATGACTTCCGCCCCTTCTTTGCCATGGGATGGGCCTTATCATAGACATCTGCCAGGTGACTTATATCCACATGAGTATATTTCTGGGTAGTGGAAAGGGATGAATGTCCAAGAAGTTCCTGGATGGCCCTCAGGTCCGCACCTTCATGCAGCAGATGAGTTGCAAATGTATGCCTTAACGTATGAGGGCTGTAATCCCCTTTAAGATTAATCATCCTGCTGTAGAATAATAATATACGCCTTACACTCCTCTGTGTCAACCTTCCGCCCCGGCAATTCAGAATAAGCGCCGAGGACTTTTTCCTTAATGAAATTCTTTCAGGAAGATATTCCTGGATGGCTGTCATTGCCTTTGAACCAATAGGGACAATCCGTTCCTTCCTGCCTTTTCCCTTTACCCGTATGAGTGACTCCTTCATGTCAAGGTCGCCGATATCCAGCGATGTCAATTCAGAAACTCTGAGACCTGATGAATAGAGGAGTTCAAGTATGGCCTTGTCCCGGGTCGGTCCAAACGTATCTCCGTCAGGAGAGTCCATAAGAGTAAAGACCTCATCAATAGTCAGAAATTTAGGTAGCGACTTGGGGACTTTGGGGCTCGATACAAGCTTTGCGGGATTCTTCTTTATATATCCCTCCCTGTGTAAAAATTTAAAAAATGACCGTACACTCGCAAGTTTTCTTGAGATCGAGGATTTCATTAATTTTTTATGATGCAGCGATGCAAGAAAGCTTCTGACATCAAGATTGTCAACTTCTTTTGGCTTTTTCTCAATAAATTCTGAGAATTCCTGCAAATCTCTTTCATATGCACGCAATGTATGAGAGGAAACTCCCTGTTCATTCTTTAAATAGATCATGAAATTTTCGATTTTTTTCTTCATTTATTAATATTCTCTCAACGATATTGTAGTTTTTATATGTTGATCTTGCAAGATATGCAATTTATAACTGGACAAACCTGTGACAACTGCACAGTGCAGATTGAATATTAAATTCAGACTATTCCATAAAATCAGGCAGTTTCACCCAGGCAAGACATTTGCTTTAAAATTTATGAATTCGATATTAACAAAAAAACTATTTGCGCATCTATTCTTATATTTATTGCTTATAACTATTATTAAAATTTTAAATTTGACATTAGATAAGAATTATTATATTCTGATCAAACACGGAATTATTTTTTATTTGAATCATAAACTATGTGCGCATCTATACTTATATTGAATATTAATAACTTTAATAAGTATTATTAATTTGACATATAATAAATATTAAGATAAATTAAATTTCATATAAATCTATTAAAGTTGCTCTTGTTTGAATAACTTTTATTAAATAATTTTATCGGACAATCTGCTAATGAAAAAAATAATGAAACATTTATCAGTACTTATTATCATAGCAGTTCTCTTTCTGATCCTTCCATCTCAGTCACCTGCACAACTACTACCCTTTCTGGATTTAAGTGGAAGCTATGATTATTATTATACTGATCCTGATGGTATGGGACCAATTTTGGATCATGAACTCTTGCTGTCATCTGTAACCGTTAGTCAGGTTGCCTACGATACCAATGGGGATGGCACTGTCGACATAACCGAACTTATCGCTGCTGGTTCTGATCCAATTGTCGGTAACCAGATACTGATCGGCGACCTATATAACTCAGATGCTAACCCAAACATCTTTGGTGATCTGCCGGGAGGTTCAACAACTCCGGTGTCTTTTTCCATCGGACCAACCGGCTTCGAATATATCGAGGCATCACTGATCGGTGTTACCATGGTGGATGACACTTGCGGTGGAGCTGGTGGATGTGTAAATCCGGACTACGATTATTTTATCTCAGGAATATATAATTTCACCACCTTGGATAGTGATCCAAATGGAGGTTCGGGGTATTCGGAGTACGTAAATCAGCTGGATCAGGTAGTATACGGGGGATCAGGCAGTTCTGATATGGGCTCGACATTCCGGCTTGATTTTTTTCAACAAGGTGGTGGAGCAATTTCATGGGATCAAGATTCTTCTGGCTTGTTTAACGGAAAAATAGCCGTGATTCCCGAACCGGTGAGTACAGTCCTCTTTCTTACTGGCGGCGCCTTACTTGCTGGAAGACGATATTTTAGGAATTCACATTCCACATCTTCCTCATAAAGAAATAATCATTTTTTATTTGATTTTGCAGAAAATATTTGGTAAGAAAAAAGTACAGTTGCTTTAAGGGATTATAATTATTCTTTTTTAATAAATAATAGAGGGAGGGTTTAAATATGAAGAAACTCAATATTATTGCGTTAGCAGTATTGCTAATGGTCGGTCTTTTTGCTGGCAGCGCTGTAGCTCAAACATTACCTCCACAGGCAAACTACAGCGGTTTTGTCCAGTCAACCGTTGCTGGTGGAAATGTTACGCTATCATTAGTAAATGGTAAAATAACCTCGGTGCAGTATGCTGACAGTACTACAGCAAATGCTAACACTGCTGGATCTGAGACCATTATCAATATAGTTAATAATGTGCTTCTCAATAGTGCATCTATTCTTCAGACCGCCTGTGATGAGACAACGCCAGCAGGACAACCTTCGGTTACATTTGACCCAAGTGGCACTACCGAGATTACAAACCCAAGCCCATTATTTAATTATCTTACTGCAGACCTGCCGGTGACATTTTATAAAATTGGGTCTACCTGGAGTCTGCATCCCCCCGGCGTTATTCTTGATCCGAATGATCCATTGACCCTGAACCTGACGATACATAATCCGACAAATACAGGACCGGGTAATGAATCCCGGTTTATCACTGAACTCGAAGCATCGCTGGCAGCTGACCGGAAAGCGGGTATGACCATGGTGCTGACACCCTTTCCCGGTGCGTCCCTTTGCGGAGGCGGAATCTTTAATGCTCTCGGAATAATCGAGGGAGCTATAGCCCCTAATTGTGGTGTGTCAGTCGACAAGACTGTTACTCCTGATAATATTAGTTGTACCTGCAATAAGCAGGATGACAGTGACTCTGACTCTGATGACAGCGACGATGACACCGACAGCGGCAGTGACTCCAATAATGATGGTGATACCGACTCCGGTGACGGAGATCATGATTCAGACAGTGATTCCAGCATTACCGGCGGAGGCGACTGTCAATGTTCTGGACTAATCTTAACTGATGCTGACAGTGACAGTGATTCGTCTGCTACAGACGGCGGCGACAGCGGCAGTGACTCCAATAATGACGGTGATACTGACTCCGGTGATGGGGACTATGACAGTGACTCTGACACCGATGTAAATGGTGGCACTCCCATATGTCCTGCAAACCAGATTGTAACCTACACATATGTGATCACAAACAACGGCGGCGCCATGACTGACGTTTCTGTTGTGGATAATAAGCTCGGAACGCTTGCTGAGTATCCGACATTTGACGCAGGTGCTACGGTTACGATAACTAAAGAAGCCTGTATTTTTGAGACAATCGAAAACCAGGTTGATGTTGTGGGTAGCCTTGTATCAGACGGAACAATATGTGAGGCAGAGGACACGGCAACCGTAACAGTCTCATATGAGCCTGAACCCCCGGCCCCCTGCACAGAAGACAGTGCAGACAGCGGTGACAGTGGAAGTGATGATGATACTGCTGATAGTGACAGTGACGGTATCTGCAACTCAGACAGCGCCGACAGCAATGTCTCTCACTCAGACAGCGATTCACACGGAGATTCCGATAAGTGGAGTAAATGGCGTAAGAAAAGAAAATGGAGATATGACAAGCACAAAAACAGGCACATGCACTATAAGACGCAAAACTGGCGGCGCTAATAGCGTGTGACAGAAGTTGCATTCCCATTCTCTTTTTTGAGATAATAAAAGGGGTCCGGATTTCCGGACCCCTTTCTTTTTCTGTTATATTCGTATGTTAAAAATAAAAGCCCATCAGTTAACAGCCTTCGTATTATTCATCATTGTCATAGGTACATATGTACTCATGGCATTGAAATATCCCTTTGCCTATATCTACGCAACGTATGAAGACCTCATCGGTGAATGGGCACAGTTTTACTTTTTCCTGTTAACGCTTATATTTTCTGTGAAACTGGCCTTTTCCAAATCCCGTTACAAATGGTTTTTCATTCTACTGGGGATTGCATGTTTTTACGTGATCATGGAGGAAATATCCTGGGGGCAGCGCATATTCGGATGGAAATCGCCCGAGTTTTTCAGGGCCCGCAATCTTCAGGGTGAGACAAATCTCCATAATATGATAACAGGGCCATACAGCACAACACTTAAGGCCGCTCTGGAATATATTGTGTCCGGTGGACTGCTCTGCTATGGGGTCCTTTACCCTGCAGTATTGAAGCTACAGTGGAGAGCTGCAGAGTGGCTGGATAAAAAGGGACTTGCAGCACCGCCTTTATACCTGTGGCCCTTCTTTATCACTGCTTCATTTTTGGAATTAGGTTTTTTTAATTTTAACGAAGCTGAAGTAGCAGAAATATTAATTGGTCTGGCGTTATCCGCAATGACACTTCATTATGTTTATTCACCTGCTGATCCTCTATCCGATATGAATCATACCATCCTGTGGTCGAGCCGTGATTCAAATCGACTGGCTTTTAGAATGATAGTCGGTGCAATTACCGTTATTGCACTTGCAGCTGTAACAACGTATGCATTGCAGACTTCTCCATTGAACAAGGCAAAGATAGAGAGACGT
>CALZJD010000078.1 GCA_945787795.1 Thermodesulfovibrionia bacterium
ACCGGCGCCAAAATTGACATCATTAAAAACAATCTTTCCTTTTCCTGTTTCGCCTGTTGTAACCGCGGATGGTGTACATGCAAACAAGACAACGAGTCCAATAGTCATTAATGACAGTGTTGCAATTTTTAAGACCTTCATAGATATCACCTCCTTTATTATTAGTCAGATTTTGCTTTTTTGGGCTTGATTCAATCTTAGCAGAAAAAACGCTTAGCTGCGAATATTTTTTCTGTTTCTAAAAGCAGGGGCGTATTGCAGTACGCCCCTGCTTGCCAATGACGTAGCATCTTTATCTGTGACAGTTTATCTTCTTTTGTGTGAGGTCACGTTTATTTTTTAGTGGGTGGGTCACCCATTTAAAGAATCGATTGAACAATTGAACGACTCAAGCTGTTTTATCACTGAATAACTACTTCTTTATCTTTTCCTCGTAAATGGTAATCCACTCTTTAACCGTCATTTTTTTCATTAACTGGCCGATCAGTTCAAAAGGTATGTGCTCCGGTTTTTTAAAGCGTATGCAGCTTTTTCCCATATCCAGTTGTAATCTGCTATGCTTTGGATATTCTTTTACAAACCAGTCCAGAATTTCTGGACTTGCATACAAACCCATATGATAGACCGCGATATGCTTTTTCTGGGAGCCGATATTCACAAATGGCAGAGGAAGATCCGGTGAGCTATGGTAACCACCCGGATAAATGCTATGCGGAACGACATATCCGATCATCCCATAGCTCATTTCTTCCTGAAAACCTTCCGGCAAATTTGCCCGGATTGTATCCCGAAGCTGATTGAAGTATTTTTTCCTGTTATCCGGAACTTCTTTTAAATATTCTTTTACACTTCCGGCTTTCGATTGTATGTGCTTATTTTCCGATATATCCATTTATAATGCAATTTAAGTGGAGAACAGCTATTTTTTTTACTTCGTAAATCGTCATTCGTTATTCGTCAATTTCTTTCCCTTCTTCTTTCCACCGCTGCACAATCCACGACAGGACGCACAACGTGAATCACCGCACCATTGGCAGACAAAGCAATCTTCGCACGGATATTTTTTGGATTCATTATCCGCTTTTGGAGGAACGTAGATAAGTCCTTTGATACCAGGTACTCGTTCGTAGGGCATAGAAATTAAACAGCTACCAGCATATGTGAGAGGAGGTCAGACTCCTTTCTTTTTTTTACACCTTTTCTTAACATTAAATTATGCTTATTAAAATCATATTTCTATGATATAAGTCATAAATGACTAGTCGCTAAATGCTCGATTGATGTATTCACTGAACAAATCCAGGGACTCAATCCATTCTTTTTCACTCTCAATTCGTAATTAGTAATTTGTAATTTATTTTGAATACTCGGCTCATATTCCCATGTTAGGAGAAAAAGAGAAGTTTGAGGAATTGTTACTGGTCGTTGTACATATTAAAAATGACCAGTTATTGGATGATATCACCAGCATAACTGACCAAATACTCTCTCTTTTCCTCTCTCATAAATACTTATGAATCAGTCTGAAATTCGATGTTTCTACCGACAAGTCAACAAAGTGATGAGCTGCTGAAATTGAGCATTTGTGATTGAACGTATTAACGATGAAGCTGTCTGATGCGTGCCCTGTGGTACATGAACATGCCAATTTAACAATTTGATAATCTCACAACTTCTCTGTCTCAAAGGCCTCTTGCGGTACGCATTCAGACCAGTGCCTGGTTATAAAGTCTTTTTTCCTCTATTTCTTTATTATTTTTTTATGCCGTGTTCTTTTTTGTCGTTAATGCTTTTTTTGCCTTTATGTCTTTTTGTCTTTAGATCTTTATAACAGATATTCTGCGTATTTCGTATTATTAATATAGGGGAATTAGGATTCTATTTAGGAGGGATCCTGAATTAAATGCAGGATGACAACAAGCTAAACAAGGGATTCCGCATCAAGCCTGCAGGCAGGTGCGGAATGACACCGGGTTATTTCTCGATCTTTACCGCACAGGCCTTATACTCAGGCGTACCGGTAATCGGGTCCTTATGCTCTGAGGTAAGGATATTCGTCAATGCATCAGCATGATGAAAGGTCATAAACACATTACCCTTTTGTGAACGGGTGGTTACTTTGGCCTTCACATGGACCTTGCCTCTTCTTGACGAAACCCTGACATAATCACCGTCCTCGATCTTGAGCTTCTTTGCATCAGCAGGGCTAAGCTCAACCATCTCTTCAGAGACAAGCTTCATGATTCCCTTTACCCTTCTGGTCATGGAGCCGTTGTTGTAATGCTCCCTGATCCTTCCTGTGATAAGAGTGTAGGGATATTCTTTATCAGGAACTTCACCTGAACCCTTATGATCAAGGGCCATGAATTTTGCAAGTCCGCCCGGTCTGGAAAAAAGGTCTGTATACATCGTCTTTGTTCCGGGATGATCCTTTGTCGGACAGGGCCACTGCAGACTCTCTGTCTCAAGACGTTCATAGCTTATACCGCCATACTGGGGGGTAAGGCTCGCAATCTCATCCATGATTTCTGAAGGATGATTATATGTCATGGGATAACCCATTTTATTGGCAAGCATGCATAAGACTTCCCACTCTGCCATACCGGCAATCGGTTCAATAGCTTTTCTCACCCTCTGTACCCTTCTTTCGCCATTGGTGAATGTCCCGTCCTTTTCGGCAAAGCTTGCGCCCGGCGTCAGCATATTTTGTGGTCTCTGTATGAAAGATATCCTGTACTACAAGGAAATCAAGGGAACTGAGGGCTTTTCTTACTTCATGAACATTAGGGTCTGTTTGTGCCGGATCTTCTCCAAGGATAAATATTCCCCTGAACTTGCCCTGGCATGCCATGTCCAGCATCTCCACTGACTTGAATCCCGGATTGGGATTAATCGGAACCTTCCAGGCCTTTTCAAACTTCTCACGCACTGCCGGATTGGAAACAGGCTGATAACCAGGTAACGTCGCAGGAAGAGGTCCAAGATCAGATGCTCCCTGAACATTGTTCTGTCCCCGTAAGGCCATAATGCCTGTTGAAGGACGACCGATATGTCCGCAGAGCAGGGCAAGGTTAGCAATAGCCATCGAGTTTTCAGTACCTGTCTGGTGCTCGGTAACACCAAGACCATAGACTATCATTGCCTTGTCAGCGTGTGAGTAAAGGCGTGCAGCTTCTATGATGTCTTCAGCTTTTACACCGGTGAGTTTTTCGACCTTTTTCAGATCATATTTCTTTACCTGTGTTATAAATTCATCAAAACTCTCTGTTCTTGTTTTTATAAATTCCTTGTTCTCCCAACCGTTTTTCAGGATAACATGGGCAAGACCGTTCATCATGGCAATGTTGCTGCCGGGCTTGAGATTAAGCCAGACATCAGCACGCTTGGCCATCCAGGTCTTTCGCGGATCACCAACAATAAGCTTTGCCCCCTTACGAAGTGCTTTCTTCAGATATAAGGAAACAATCGGATGGGCCTCTGTCGGGTTTGAACCAAAGAGAAAGATCGTGTCTATATCAGGCATCTGTTCTAAAGAATTGGTAGCAGCTCCTGCTCCCAGGCTGGTGGCCAGACCGGCCACAGTTGGAGCGTGTCAGACACGGGCACAGTTATCAACGTTGTTGCTCTTGAAAACTGTGCGTACAAATTTCGCTAATAGATAATTCTCTTCATTGGTACAGCGTGATGAAGAAAAGCCGCCTACGGAGTTATTCCCATGCTTTTTAATAATTGCCTTGAAATTGTCAGCCACATAATCGAGGGCCTCGTCCCAGGACACCGTATGCATCCTGTCGCCCTTTCTGATCAGGGGATGTGATATTCTCTCAAAGCTGTGAATGAAATCATATCCGTACCTGCCCTTTATGCAGAGGTTTCCATGGTTCACAGGTGCATCATATGCTGATGTGACTTTAACGACCTTGTTGTCTTTGACATTGAGATCAAAGTTACAGCCTGTACCGCAGTAACTGCAGGTGGTCCTTACCTTTTTAAGTTCAAAAGAACGTCCCTTTCCCCTGCCCTTTTTATCGGTCAGCGCTCCTGTTGGACAGGTAGACACGCACTGGCCGCAGAACTCGCAGTTTTTTAACGTACGGGGCTTGCTGAATGAGGTATCAGGAAGCGCCTTGAACCCCCGCCCGGTCAGCTCTATTGTTCCTGCCATTACCACTTCATTGCAGATCCTTGTGCACCTGCCGCAAAGAATACACTTGTTGGGTTCAAAGGTTATAAAGGGATTGTCTTCCCGAATGGGCAGGTTCCATTTTTCACCGTAAAAACGAGCGCCTTTTACCCCGTATTCATAAGAGAGATCCTGAAGTGTACAATTACCGGTTGCTTCGCAGCGCATGCAGTCATTGGGATGGTTGGACAGCAGGAGATCAATAATATTTGCCCTGATCTTTCTGATTTCTTCTGTCTCTGTCTGGATTTCCATATTGTCTGCCACCAGTGTTGTACATGCCGTAACAGGCCTTGGAACACGGTCAATCTTTACAAGACAGAGACGGCATCCGCCGTATGGTTCAAGCCGATCGTCATCACAGAGGGTCGGTATATATATATTCCCTCTCTTTGCGACCGTTAATATGGTCTCGTGCGGGCTGCACTCGATCTCTTTATTGTTTATTTTTATTTTTAATGTTTTGTCTGACAATGTATTCCTCCTGCAAAATTAATCCCAGAGAAAGTCAACCATATTGATAAACTTGTCATTCATGTTACGTAAAATATGGCTTATCTCTATTGCCATGTCACGGACTATCTTATACGCAATCTTCGGATTCTTGTTAAGAAGCTTATCCATGTCTGCCTTACGGATAATAAAGAGGGTCGTCTTCATCAATGCCTCGGCAGAGGCTGAGTGAGAACGGCCGTCAAGGCAGGACAGTTCTCCGAGAAAACTGTCTTTCTTAAGCACTGCAAGGCCCTGTTTATTGCCGTCTTTGGTCCTCCGGCTGATACCGACTTTTCCTGAATCAATAATATGGAGCCCCTGCTCAGGACTGCCCTCTTCCCATATGACCGCACCCTTTCTGAACGTGGCCTCCTTGATAATCTTTGAGACTTTTTTCAGTTCGTCGTTTGTGAGGTCCTTGAATAATGAAACCTTTTTTAATCGGGCTAATGTCGGCATAGTTCCTCCTTAAAAACCGTGACGCGTAACGCGTGATGAGTGACGGGTAACAAATAAAAAATCACAACCTGTCACGCGTCACCCGTTACGCGTTACGGCATTTATAATATAGCTCCAAACGGGCATGCATCATAGCATGACCCGCATTTTATGCATTTTAATTTATCCAGCTGTGCAAACTGTTTCTTCTCCCAAACAATAGCTTCAGACGGACAGACCCTGAAACATTTACCGCACTTTTTACAGAATTCCTCGCTGATAAGATACTGGCGCAGGGACTTGCATGCCCCTGCCGGACAGATTCCGTCATGTATATGGGATTCGTACTCATGTCTGAAAAAATTAATAGTCGACATAACCGGATATGGCGCTGATCGTCCAAGACCACATAAAGACCCAAGCCTGATCGTATCAGACAATTCAAGTAAAAGCTCTATGTCGCCCTTCTTTCCCTTCCCTTCAGTTATCCTGGTCAGCATCTCAAGCATCCTCTTGGTACCGACCCTGCAGGGAACGCACTTGCCGCATGACTCGTCTTCTGTAAAAGACAGGAAAAACTTGGCCATATCAACCATGCAGGTGGTGTCATCCATAACCACCATACCGCCCGAGCCCATCATGGAACCTATTTTGGTAAGGGAGTCGAAATCCACCGGCATGTCAATGTGCTCTGCAGGAATACAGCCGCCTGAAGGACCGCCGGTCTGCACCGCCTTTAATTCACGGTTCTTTTCTACACCGCCGCCAATGTCATAAATAATCTCCTTAAGGGAGATGCCGAGCGGCACTTCGATCAGCCCTGTATTCTTGCATTTGCCTGTAAGCGCGAATACCTTGGTTCCTGTATTCTTCTTTGTACCAAAGGAGGCAAACCAGTCCGCACCCTTCAGCATGATCAGGGGAACATTTGCAAGGGTCTCTACGTTATTAAGTGCAGTGGGTTTGTCATACAGGCCCTTTGTCACTGACCTGGGCGGAGTCGGTCTCGGCATACCGCGCTTTCCTTCAATGGAACGCATAAGCGCAGTGCTCTCGCCGCAGACAAATGCTCCGGCGCCGAGTTTGATCTTTATATCAAAATTGTATTTGGATTTGAATATATTCTTTCCTAGATAATTCTTCTCTCTTGCCTGATCAAGGGCTATCCTCAGTCTTTCCACTGCAAGGGGATATTCAGCACGGATATATACATAGCCCAGTTCAGCACCAATTGCATATCCGCCTATGATCATCCCCTCAATAACAGAATGCGGGTTCCCCTCAATTATCGAGCGGTCCATAAATGCGCCGGGGTCTCCCTCATCAGCATTACATATGATATATCGCGGTGTGGCCGGTGTCCTTCTGCAGAAATCCCATTTCATGCCGCACGAAAAACCTGCGCCTCCCCTTCCCCGTAATCCGGAATTCCGGACTTCCTCTATGACTTCAAGGGGATCAAAAGAGAGTGATTTCTTTGCGCCCTTGTAACCGTCAATCGCAATGTACGCCTCGATATCTTCAGGGTCGATCTGTCCGCACTGATCAAGCAGTATCTTGGTCTGTCTGTTATGAAAATCGTGATACTCAGGCCCGACAAGCCATTTCTCAACCGGCTCACCATTAATAATATGGTCCTTCACAATGGTGCTCACCATTTCAGGTGTGATCAACTGGTACGTCTCTGTCTTTTTATTGCGGATTACGTCTACAAGAACGTCCTTTGCACAAAACCCCCTGCAGCCTGTCTTGTTAACGCATTTCTTTGCGATAGTGGCCTTGATTTTTCTGGCCTTGAGCTGCTTTTTAAATTCATCAATCACATCCTGACTGCCTGCGGCAAGACCGCCTGTTCCCACGCATACTCTTATAGTCAGGCTTTTAAGATCAGATTTGATTGATTTTGTCTTTACTGGCATTGCTGCTCCTGTTATTTATTGTCCAGACCCTTGATCATGTTATCCGCCATCTCAGCATTTAATTTGCCGAATACTTTTTTATTGGCGATAAAAACCGGTGCAATACTGCATGCGCCAACACATGCAACGCTCTCAAGGGTATATTTACCATTCCTGCTCGTGACTTCGCCTTCAGGTATTTTCAGGTCATTTCTCAGTTTTTCGATAATCGGGGCTGAGCCTTTGACATGGCAAGCCGTACCGCAGCAGGCAGTGATAATGTTTTCCCCACGTGGTTTGAGGTAAAACTGTGCATAAAAAGTGGCCACCCCAAAGAAATTGCTTGCCGGTATATTAAGTTCATCCGAAAACCACTCAACCACATCTTCACGTATATATCCAAAGGTTTCCTGGATGTCCTGGAGAAGTGAAACTACACTACCGCTTTCCGTGTTATATCTGTCAACAATCTTTTGACACTCTTTTTCCATTTATCACTACCACCTTTTAGAAAATTTATACGATACAGCTTACATCCGGGTGTTTCATTCAACTTAATGAATTTCAAAGTGGATGATTATTTTAAATAAACTGTCCCGATAAATCAATAACAATAGATAAATAATTAAAATTAATGGATACCTGAAGAGTCTAAAGGGTCACATCCCAATTTAATTCTATCCAAATCCTGAATATGCGCAATCTGTCATTCTGAATTTATTTCAGAATCCCGTCTTTTATGCAAGCTGCAAACATGAGATCCTGAATCAAGTTCAGGATGACATTAAGAACAAACCCTTAAAAGGAGAGGAGACTTGTATCCCGCATTGATATTAGATTAAAGTTAAATCTATTCAAATCTATAATCAGGAGGCACTATGAAATATCAGGTGGGAAAACCGGGAAGGATGATCGTTGCCAAATTTGATGATCATGATGATGTATTGGGAAATCTTTCAGATATAGCTAAAAAAGAAGATATCAGGGCAGGTGTATTTTATCTGGTTGGCGGAATGCGTGAAGGAAAGATGGTGGTCGGACCTGAGACAGATGAGCTGCCGCCAAAGCCTGTCTGGAAGGAGCTTGGTGAAAGTCATGAGATCCTTGGAGTAGGAACGATCTTCTGGCTCGAAAATGAACCAAAGATTCATTTTCACGGGGCCTTTGGTAAAAAGGACATGGTAAAGATCGGCTGCCTGCGGGAAAAAGCAGAGACCTTTCTCGTTCTCGAGGCCATTATCATAGAGATGCAGGGCATTCATGCTGTCAGGGAAATTGATCCGGCAATCGGGTTGCCGCTCCTAAAAATTTAAATATTCGTCTTGTGTTGAACGTCGTTTGACTGGAATGTAGGGGCGGAATTCACAGCAGGTCTCCGCGCAGGGTCGCTCCGACATGAACCGCCCCTACTGTGATGACATACAGGAGATGTGATAATTATTTGTTCTATTTCAGATCCCCGGCGGCTTTTTCTTTTTTATCTGCCGGCTGTACTTCTTTAGCAGTTATGTTCCTGCCGGCTGCCCCAACCAGAAATTCATTGATGTCAACAGATGTGTTACCAACTGAAATTATTACACACTGCTCTTCGCTGTTTTTGACTTTAAGACCGCTGGCACGGATACTTTCGGTTATCGTCCTGCCGGTATGAACATCTATGACCTTAACAGTTGAAACCGCATCAAAGGACCTGTCTTTTTTAAGGACATCTATATTTCCCATTATCAAGGCCTGAGCATTAAGGTGCTCTGCAACTTTTTTTGCATCTTCAATTGTTATGACATTATCTTCAAATTGAATACCTAATGTATGTATTGTGGCATAAGAGGTCTTTGGCTCGATAACCTCAAAGTGTTCTTTGGCTTTAATGTGAAAGGTAAATGCCTCTGTAGCAAGATAGGTAGAACCGCGCGTGCCGGTGAAGGGAAAGACCACAATTTTCTTCCATCCCTCAGGGGTAAAAGAGGAACCATTATGTATATGGCTTTTTTGTGCACAGCTGATTACAAATACTATTAAGAGGAATATAGCTGCCAGAGAAAATATTTTCCTGATCTTATTACGTATCAAATTATCCGGACCCGGGGTTTTTGTCCTCACTCTGCCTTGAATCAATTCAGTGTATCAGCTATGTCTTGAAACGTAAAATGATTATATATAATTCGATATTTATTATCCAGGGAATTTTATTACTGAAATGCAGGCAGGATCTGCACATAACGCTGTTACAATTTAATGCCCAGTTTTTTGATTTTACTACGGAGGGTATTACGGTTAATGCCGAGAATTTTTGATGCCCTTATCTGGTTGCCCTTTGTCTCTTTCAGCACCATTTCAATTAGAGATTTTTCCACCTCAGGAATGACCATGCCGTAGAGGTTGAAACTTTCAAACTGTTTTATATTACGCATAAATCCCTTAAGCCTGGCTTCCACAAACTTGCCTACAGACTTTGACTGTCTCTGTTTCAGATCAAAATCCTCAGTCTGAAGAATGGGACCGTCCGATAAGATACACGCCCTTTTCACTGCAGTCTCCAGCTCTTTCTCATTACCGGGCCATTCATAAGACAGCAGGTAATCCTCTGCTTCCCGGGACAGCTCTCTGGGGCCTGTGCCGACCTGATCTTCAGCCAGTTTTATAAAACCCTTGGCTAAAGGGATTATCTCCTCTCTGCGCTCTCTAAGATTCGTGTCCTTTGATTTATCCATAATAATATTGTCCATGTTTTTCATTAAATGTGTTGTATTACATTCTGAAAGCCCATAGCCGGACCAGGACCTGCCCATTTACGAAGGAAGAAAACCCTGCAAGAAAATTTACTTCACTATTATATTATCAATCAGCCTTGTATTTCCAATATAAACTGCAATACATATGGCAACAGATTTTTCTATCCTTTCCACATGCAAAAGATTTTCTATATCAACTATTTCAACATAATCTTTTTCAGCACTGTCTTCTGATTTAATTATTTCTTCCAGTTCTTTTTTTATCAGTCCGGCATCGGTCATATCTTTTATCAGTATCAGTTCCCGGGCATGTTTCAGCGCCCTGTTTAATACAGCAGCAGCCTTTCTTTCGTTATTATTCAAATAACTGTTTCGCGAACTCATAGCAAGTCCATCATGTTCTCTAACGACAGGACACACAATAATGTCAATGTCAGAGTTCATTTCCCTGACCAGTTTTTTTATCACCACTGTCTGCTGCAGGTCTTTCTGTCCAAAGTAGGCCCTGTCAGGACAAACAATATTAAACAGCTTGGTGACCACAGTTGCGACGCCATCAAAATGTCCCGGTCTGGACTTGCCGCACAACCTGTCTCCAATATCACCGACATGTACCGATATGGAAAAACCTTCGGGATACATCTCTTTATGATCAGGAAGGAATACAGCATAAACGCCGAGTTCTGATAACATGTGAAAGTCCATATCAATATTACGCGGGTATGTATGAAAGTCCTCTTCTGGCCCGAACTGCAGGGGATTGACAAATATACTGGCTACAGTTCTATCGTTATCATGTATTGACTGCCTTACCAGGCTTAAATGACCTTCATGCAATGCCCCCATGGTAGGCACCAGGCCGTGCAGACCTGAATCTCCTGCAAAGGGCCTGCATTTCTTTAATGGTTTTGACTGTTTGCATAGAACTACAGGTAATAAGTTATAGGTAATAGGTTATAGGTTATAGGTTATGGGTTATAGGTTATGGGTTATAGGTGATACGTCATGCAGGCAATTAATTTTACTTAAGCAGGAATCGATATATAAAACCTGCTCCCTTTTTCCGGCTCTGACTCTATCCATATTTTCCCCTTGTGCATTTCGACAATTCTATGTGCAATGGTAAGTCCCAGACCCTCTCCCTTGTATGTTCCAGGATCAAGCTGATGAAAAATTTCGAATATCCTGCTCTGATAATCAGGTGCAATTCCGATTCCGTTATCTTCAATACAGTACACAGACTGATCATTATCTTTATAACCAGATATTTGAATGAGACCTGATCGTTCAGGATCAAGATACTTTATTGCATTGTCAATCAGATTAGCAAAAAGTTGACCTAACTGATTTACATCCCCCCTGCACACCGGCAATGATGAGAGATTAGTATTTATTCCTTTTTTATCTATTATGAATTCAAAGTTTATAAGAACATCCCGTACCATTTGGTCCATGTTTATTTCTTCGAATTTCAACTCAACCTTTCCGGTCCGGGAAAGCTTCAATATACCGGATATCAATCCATTCATTTTTTTTGCACTTTCCAGAATAAACTTCATTGACTCGGGAATATCCTGATGAACAATTGTATCTATTCTGTCAGGTATTCCAGGTGCATTTTTATATTTGTTTAAATGAGATGTCAATTCCTCCAGAGAGTATTCAAGTTCTTTGCTAAATCCCTCAATATTAACAAGAGGAGAGCGGAGATCATGAGATGTTACATATAAAATCTGTTCAAGTTCCTTATTCTTTTGATTCAATTCGAGGTTCATCTGTTGCATCACCGCTTCAGCCTCTCTTCTCTCGGTAATGTCCCTGATAGATCCGAGAAAAGAAGTCGGTACTCCATCCTTGTCCCTGACTAATCTGGCATTAACTTCTACCTGCATTTGACTTCCATCCTTCCTGAGCATGGTATACTGAACATTATTCATAAATCCTTTTTCAAGGAGTTCTTCTGCATTGTTCCGGGCTATGACGATATCTTCAGGTGGCATAAATTGAAGACTATCAGCGCTGATTACAAAAAAGGATCTTTCCATCGGTTCCTGTTTCAACAATAGCGTCAGGAGAGATATCAAGCAGTAATTGATAATGTTCCCTGCTTTTTCGTAACTCATCTTCAACTTTTTTTTGCTCGGTAATGTCTGTAAGTATGCCAAGGATCGCCTTTTCATTATCAAGAGATATAAGTGATGTTGAATTGATCACGTCTATTTTCCTGCCATCTTTTGTAATGAGGCTGTATGTGGAGGGGGGGACCTCATCTCCCTTCATATGTTTAAGAAAATTATCCTTAACCAGTTTTAGCGATTCAGGAGCAATAATGCTGAGAAAGGAAAAGCCAGGAGAATAAAACTCCTCCCTGCTATACCCCATAATTTCTTCGCATTTTTCATTTGCATATATGACCCTGCCCCCTTTGTTAACAAATATCATGTTCGGAGATTTCTCTGCCATTATTCTGAACATGGATTCGTCAAGTGAGGAGGCGTCTGGCGTGTGCTTTGTTTTCTTTTTATCTTTCATCACTGACAGATTTGTACAAGTGTACACGTATCAGTCAACTTTAAAAAAGTCTGTCTTACTTTGATGATTATATAGAAAGTGCTAAAACGACAGGTCATGGTTTACAGGTCACGGGTCACGGGACCAATCTTATCCCTATGACCCATGACCTATCACCCATTACCTATCCTTACATCTTCTTTATTTCCCTCATCAGCGTGCTGAACAATTCCCGCTCTTTAATCGTCTTCACAACCTTGCCGTTTTTGAAGAGAATGCCCATGCCCTTGCCTCCTGCAATCCCTATATCAGCTTCCCTGGCTTCACCCGGACCGTTGACAACACATCCCATAACTGCAACCTTAAGAGGCTTATCCATGCGGTTCAGTTTAGCTTCTACTTTGTTCACAATTCCCCGTAAATCTACCTGGCACCTCCCGCAGGTCGGACATGAGATCAGTTCAGGTCCGGCTTGTCTAAGATGGAGTGATTTCAATATCTCATAGGCCACCTTCACTTCTTCAACCGGGTCTGCAGTCAGGGACACTCTGATCGTGTTTCCTATTCCTTCTGCAAGCAGTATGCCCAAACCTACAGCACTTTTCACTGTTCCTGAGAAGGCCGGGCCTGCCTCGGAAATCCCTATGTGTGTGGGATATCTGTATTTTTCAGAAAAAAGCCGGTAGGCATCAACCGTCTTCATGACGTCTGATGCCTTCATTGAAACCTTTATGGAATTAAATTTTAAATCTTCAAGAATTCTGATATGACGGCCGGCACTGGCAACAAGTGCTTTTGCTGTTGGATGTTTGTACTTTCTCAGCAGGTCTTTTTCAAGCGAACCGGCGTTGACCCCTATTCTGATAGGAATGTTACTGTCACTGGCTGCAGCAACAACCTCCTTCAGCTTGAGTTTACTGCCGATATTGCCCGGATTTATCCTGAGTCCATCCGCACCGCTTGCCATGGATCGAAGGGCAAGCTTATGGTCAAAGTGAATATCAGCAATAAGGGGAATGTTGATCTTTTTCTTTATTGCTTTAATGGCAAGCGCTGCATCATTGTTCAGAACTGCTACCCTTATTGCTTCACATCCTGCGGACTGCAGTTTCTTTATCTGCGACACTGTTGCAGGAACGTCACAGGTATCGGTCTTGGTCATGGACTGGACCACGACAGGCGCATTTCCTCCTATCCTGATCCCTCCAAGGACAATCTGTTTAGTTAATGCTTTTTTTGTCTTTCTTGAATTTGTTGACGCCATTTAACTGGTACTGCACAACTGCTTTTGAATGCTCTTTATTTGTTTTCGAGAAATAATGCCGGCCATTATTTTTTGCAACAAAATACAGATAGTCATCATCAGACGGATACAGGGCCGCCATGATCGATTTTATCCCCGGAGATGCAATCGGTCCGGGAGGCAGCCCTTTAAACCTGTAGGTATTATAAGGGGTCTCTCTTTTAAGGTCCCTGTAGCGGATCCGCTTCCATCTCTTCTTCACCCCGTACAGCACTGTCGGATCTGCCTGAAGCCTCATATTTTTCTTCAACCGGTTATGAAACACAGCTGATATTTTCGGCCTCTCATTGTCGTATATTGCCTCTCTCTCAATAATAGATGCAAGGGTAAGAACATTATTCTCACTCATGCCCAGCTCCTCTGATCTTTTTCTCAGGGATGCATCAAAATGATCCTTTAACCGCTGCACCATTCTTTTAAAAATGGTCTCTGGTTTGGTCCCCTTGGAAAAATTGTATGTATCAGGATATAAATAGCCTTCCAGACTCGGGGCATCCACTTCAAGAGAACGGAGAAATTCCCCGTCATAAACCAGCTGCCAGGATTCATCGTCCATCAGGCCTGTACTCAGAAATTGCTTTCGTATTTTCCGTAGTTCAGACCCTTCCGGAATGGTAATTGTATACTGGATAGTCCTGCCCTCAATAAGATTATTAAAGATCTGAAGAGGAGTCATTGACTCGCTAAGATTATAATACCCTGCCTTGATGTCCCTGTCAGACCTGGTTATCCTTCCCATAAGCAGCATGCCCAGACCGGACTTGATAAGTCCCTTTTCTTTTAAAATATTAATGCTGTCTGTAAATGTAGAGCCCTCAGGGATTTCTACATCTCTCCATTTTTCTTCATACGAAACAGGTGTCACCATATAATTAAACATGAGCAGACCGATCAGAACAGTAATCCCGATGCATATGGAAACGGTTTCGATAAAACCAAAAGATACTTTCTTCATAATATTGTGCCTTCTATCAACTTAACGGCCAAAACAGGCTCTCACTTGACTTCTGTTTGAGCTATGACAACCAGCTGCAACAGATGCTACGTGTTCTTATGCGGTGACTTTTAACAGGAGCTGGTCTCGTATCAAGACGTTAGGAATTTCTATACAAATAGCATGCCAAAAAACTGATTTAAATGCAAACCCACGACATCTTTTTAGAAATAAATTATCTCATGATTATAACAAGTTACAATTGAATCCTCAGGCTTATA
Source organism: Thermodesulfovibrionia bacterium (assembly GCA_945787795.1). GTDB lineage: Bacteria > Nitrospirota > Thermodesulfovibrionia > UBA6902 > UBA6902 > CALZJD01. The sequence continues at coordinate 14,776 of CALZJD010000078.1, forward strand.
CCATACAGAATGACTGCCTTGCAGATCAAAAAATATTTCTGATTCTGATAAAATTAGCTTTAAACATTGAACGAGCTAATAAATGAATACGAAAGGGTTCTTATATTGAAAGATCTATTAATTTCTGATCTCAGCTTTAGTGACCTGCTTGATGAATCAGTGAAGATACACGGACATCTCTGTCCCGGCCAGGTACTGGGGGTAAGACTGAGCATGCTGGGGCTTGATAAAATCGGTATATACGACCCAAAAGGGGCAGACAGGAAAAAGCTGATCGTCTATGTTGAGATAGACCGATGTGCTACCGACGCTATCCAGTCAGTTACAGGATGCTCCCCGGGAAAGAGATCCCTAAAATTGAAGGATTACGGGAAAATGGCCGCTACATTTGTGAATCTTGATACAGACAGGTCTGTTCGCATACTGGCAAAAGAGGATTCAAAGCACAAGGCAAAGAGCTATTTCCCTGACATAGAGGACAAATATAAGTGCCAGCTTGAAGCATACAAAATAATGCCTGATGAGGCCTTATTCGACTGGAAAGAGGTGAAAGTCACCGTCCCTGAGAAAGATATGCCCGGAAGACCCAGAAGAAGAGTTGCCTGTGAGAAATGCGGAGAATATGTGCAGGACAGCAGGGACGTCAGCGTTGATGGGAAAGAGTTATGCAAAGCCTGCGCCCATGGCGGATATTACGAGGGTTTGTAACATCAGGACAGGAACTCTTTATTCCCCCTTGCCCGGAGATCATGTAGCGTCCCGAAACCTTGATTTTTCAGGCATTGCGCAAGAGGACAGTATATTTATTTCATCCCGTAATCTTTAATTTCAGGCTTTTCTTTTTTTTCATACGATTTCAATTATTAATCAAAAATTAAATATAATGTATGTGTATGTTAATATCTTGCCCAATTCATTTAGCATAGGATATAATCTGTTGTAAAAATCAATTTTAACGTAATAAATTCCAGAACCTGGATATAGTCATGTCTCAGAGATCATTATGAAAAAATGCCCGTATTGCGCTGAAAGCATTCAGGTTAAAGCTATCAAATGTAAACATTGCGGTGAGTGGCTAAAAAAAGAGGACTCCCCCATATCAGGCGCTGATACTCCTCTTCAGTCAGACTCCGTCAACAATGTTCTTACCATTGGTGAGTTCTGCCCGATAAAAAAACCTGAAGAGAAATTTCCTAATGATTCAATTATTAACAGGGATACCGCCGGGATAATTAAACAGAAGCCGGAAAAGCAGGATATGGGTGAGGACGGCATGCATAATAATGACAGATCAGGCACAGTGCTCAACCCGCCGGGTCGATGGGGATGGGGATGGGTCATTTTATGTGGCATGTATGGATATGGTGTGCAGAAATTTCCTTATTATCATTCTCCATCATTAGCTTCAAGTGTTATACCCTTGTTGGGATTAATCCTGTTATTAATATCTCATTTCTGGTTTCGGCATCGATTGAACAAAACAGGTAAGTTTGCTGAAAAGACATGGCTGGCCTCTGCCGTGTCCGGCATAGTTTCTTTCCTGGTTATTTCTCTGCTGGCAGCCACATCATTAAGCCTCGTTGGTAAAATGCATGAAAAAGCTGAGGTAAAAAAGTTTTTCCTGAATACAAATTATCAACAATATGTTACGGAACTGGAAGAAGAAGAGACAGAAATATATGGGGCTCTTATTGATAAACCCTCATCAAAATCAGACATTGACCAGAACATAGATTTAATTGGCGCTTATTTGAAATTTATGACCAGAAAATATGCCATTTCCAATAAATACTTTGTCTTTCTGGAAAAAATAAGCAAGAGCAGAAATAACAGCAATTTCACAGATGAGGTACTTAAGCTGAACACATTAAGAGATGAAAGTAATGATGCTGTTCAAAACGCTTTAAATGCTCTCATTATTTATAAAAATAGTGGGTATGAGAACGATTGGAATACGTATGAAGCAAAGTGGAATGATCATATATTGTTTGAAAAAGATATTAAAAATATATTAAATAATATTACCATGGAAATAAGCTGAAGATTTTCAGGGATAGATATAAAGTAATGCTAAGAATGATCAACCGCAAGACCCATTCCCGCTTTGTTTAAGCAAAATTGTTTATTATTCGGGAATTATATGGCGGGGTGGACGGGACTTGAACCCGCGACCTCTGGCTTGACAGGCCAGCGTTCTAACCAATCTGAACTACCACCCCGAAATAGGTGAAAAGTAATAAGTGAGAAGTAAGGATTACTCTTCTTAGTTCCAACTTTTTACTTCTTATTTATAATGGTAGGCGGAACAGGGCTCGAACCTGTGACCCCAGCCTTGTAAGGGCTGTGCTCTCCCAACTGAGCTATCCGCCCGAGTCTTTTGCTTTAGACTGAATACTATAACAAATGGGATATGAAAATTTAAAGCCTGTCCATGCCGTTTGATTTAAATTTATCCAGTAAGATAAAATTATCTGGAAATGGACCGCACATTGCTAATCAAGAACAACACATGTAATTCCATATGCAAAGCAGGTTTTCTGTTCATATTGATAATCCTTTTATTTTCATGCTCCAGGACAAAAAAAGATATGTCTTTTTTTGAACCGTCCGAGATGTTAAAAGAGGCAGATCAATTGATCAGTAATGAAAAATATGAGGAGGCAAGAGCCATTCTTGAAGATATAAGCGTTAAAGACGCCTCCCGGAAGTACGCCACTATAGCGAGGTTGCGCATTGCAGACACTTTTTTTGAAGATGAAGCATATGAAGAAGCTGGTGTTGAGTATGGGTCGTTCCTGAATCTGAATGCCCGCCATAGATATGCTTCTTATGCCCAGTTCAAACTGGCCATGTGTTATTTCAAAAGGATAAAGTCAGTTGATGTAAGTTATTCGTGGGCGAAACAGGCCCTTCATGAATTTGAGAAACTGCAGCAAAATTATCCCCGCAATCCTTACCTGGACACGGTAGATGAAAGGGTGAAGGCCTGCAAACGCATCCTTGCTGATTTCGAACTGTATGTAGGAAGGTTTTACTTTAAGAAAGGTTCATTTAATGCTGCGGTTCAGCGCATGAATAATATTCTGCAGTCCTACCCTGACTCTGACAGAGAACCGGATGCACTTTACTACATGGGAATTTCTTATAAAAATTTGGGAGAGCAGGACAAAGCAGCAGCTGCGTTACATTCTCTTATCGAGAAATACCCTGCCATGAAAATATCCGGCAAGGCAAAAGAGGTCCTTGCCTCCATTCCTGCACGCAATTGAAATATTATCCTGCCTTTATTGATCTGAGAAATAAACCTGCTGTTGTCATCGGAGGGGGCAGTGTTGCCGAGAGAAAGGTACGGTCATTGATTGAATCTGGAGCAGATGTCAGGGTGATAAGTCCTGATATTACAAAAGGCCTCACAAAACTCAGGGACATGGGAGTATTGAAACATACGAAGAGGACTTACAGAAAAGGTGATTTAAAAAGGGCGTTTATTGTGATTGCAGGGACATCGTCTCCCCGGGTTAATAAAAAAATAGCTGAAGAAGCTGAATGCCTGATTAATGTCATTAATGTCCCGTCTGAGGGTAACTTTATTGTCCCGTCTCTCGTCAGGCAGGGAGCATTGTCCATTGCCATATCGACCAAAGGAGCGAGCCCCGCAATATCCAAGGCGATCAGAAAAGAGATACAGGGCCTCTATGGAAAGGAATATGGCCGTTATCTGAAATTTGTGGAAACTGTGAGACAGAAAGCCCTGACCGATATAACAGATACAGGAAAGAGAAAAAAGTTTCTCAATTTTCTGGCATCTGAGAAAAATCTTTCCCTTCTCAGGGAAAAAGGTTTTGATGAAGTTGCCGGAGAAATATCAAACTATCTGGCAAAAGAAACTGATTAAGTGCTCTACTACCTCACATTATTCACACGCCCAAATTTTTGCAAATAATATGGGCTACGTATCTGATATCGAGAGTATTTCATCATGGACCTTTTCTGCTGATTCCCTGTCGCTGAACAGGCCCACTACTACGATAATATTTGTTATCCCCATCCCTTTATCTTTCAAAATCAGGGTGATTTTTTTTCCGTCCCTGCGAACCGCTTCTATCCTTCCTTTTCTCCCCTCATCCAGGCTGTTTGAGATGCTTATGTCAAGATTCATAAGGGCCCTGTTCGCAACATCCCAGGCCTTTGAATACGCTATGGGGTAATCTCTTGATAAACGTCCTTCGACCCATCTATACCCGCCCAGAGCTGCAAGCCCCCCTACAGTAAACCAGGCAGCAGCACACCCGTATAAAACTGATAAAGAACAGAGCAAAATCAGTATTTTCTTAATCGCCCTCATTATTCCTCCTGACCATATCACTATAAAGAAATACCAGAAACTCTGAGAAAATACAAGTAACAAAAAGTATTTACATGATTTTTCCATGTGCTTCTTACAGGTCCTGATCGCAATTTAATATGTTAATATTGGATATGCCTGTTATCACTCTTACGAAAAAAAATACGGAACATGCAGTTAAAGAAGCCGTCAAAATACTTAAAGCCGGAGGTATTATCTCATATCCTACAGAAAGCTTTTATGCCCTCGGAGCACTGGCCATGAATGAAAAGGCCGTAAAAAAGATTTTCGATATTAAGAACCGGCCTTATGGAAAGCCTCTGCCCCTGATTATACATGACACGCAATCACTGCTCATTGCGGCAGAAGAAATTCCTGACCATGCAACCATGCTGATAAATAAATTCTGGCCGGGCCCGCTTACCATTATATTTAAAGCGCGAAAAGACGTGCCTGTATTAATAACCGGTGAAAGCAGGAATGTCGCAGTAAGAGTTCCCGG
>CALZJD010000079.1 GCA_945787795.1 Thermodesulfovibrionia bacterium
GTGATATGCATACCCGACAGAAACCTGTCTGCCTGGATAGCGAAAAACAGTTCAAAAAAAGTGATAGCCTGGGACGGATTCTGCCATGTCCATGACAGAGTGACTGCTGATGATGTGAGCAGGGCCAGAGAGGACCACTCTGAAGCAATAGTGATTGCCCATCCCGAGTGCAGAATGGAAGTGCTTGAAAAGTCAGACCATGTGACGAGCACCTCTGGCATGATCCGGTATGCCAAATCATCCGATGCCAGGGAATTTATCATAGGTACGGAAACAGGCCTGCTTTACAATCTGAGAAAAGAAAATCCAGGCAAGACCTTTTATCCCCTCAGACAGGACATGGTCTGTCCCAATATGAAAAAGACAAATCTAAAGAGTGTGCTCAATGCTCTGGAAACAATGACTCATGTGATAAAGGTCCCTGAAGAAATCAGGGTCCCGGCAAAAAGATCCCTTGACCGGATGCTGGAGATCACTTAGCTTTGCCCCCTCTGTTTTATCCTGTGAACTGAGCAATCCATGAACGTTCTTCAGGTTCGTCTATGAAATCATATGTGTTGTCATTCCCGCAAGCGATGTGAGACGGGAATCAAACGGGTCAGATTCCGGTCAAGCCGGAATGACGAGGAGCTGTCATTCCCGCAAGCGAAACACGACGGGAATCAAACGGATTAGATTCTGGACAGGTCAGAATGAAGGAAAATGAAGCAAACAGACAGTACATAAAACGCTGTTGGTTTATTGTCTCTGACTTGAACCATGATGACATTGGGCGACAACTGAGTTGTCTTAAGGTCAGACCAGTTCACATCAGAGATGTGAACTAACAGGGCTTGCCAGGAATGACAAGAGATTCGCCGGAATGATGGCGGGAAGACCGGAATGACATGGTCAACCGGAATATCAAAGTAACATGGGACGTTCTACTTCTTCACCACATTGACAAGCAATCCCGCGGGAAAGTGCTTGATAATGTCCCCGACAAACAGTTTTTTCTTCCCCTTATGCTCTGTTCCTGAAATGGCTTCCTTCCATAAAGACGGAGCGTCTTTAGGAAGAATAATCTGTGTGTCTTTCCACACATCTCTGCCTAATGGTATAGTTCCATACTCAACAACACCTGTAAGGAATCTGGGTGCGACCGTTATGGCATAATAAGGTCTGTGTTCCCTGGCAAAGGCCACGATATTTTTTTTGTACTTGCCTGTTGTCTCGACAGGAATATAGGAACCCTTTTCAAAAAGCGATTTATATTCCTTCCTTGCAGACAGCGTTTTATATATAAGAAACATTTTTATTCTGCCATCTTCCCTGGTAGAGAACAGCTCACTGATCAGTTTCAACCTGTTCTCTTCTTCTTTTGCCTTTAATTCCCTGAACAGCCATGTCCTCAATTCAAAATCTACAGGTCTCCTGTTGTCCGGGTCCACAAGATTGAGGTCCCAGAATTCAGACCCCTGGTAAAAATCAGGGAAACCGGGAGAAGTAATTTTAATAAGCGTCTGGGAGAGAGAATTATATATTCCATACTCCGAAACCATCTTCTGAAACGGAAGAAACTCCTGTAAGAAACGATTCTTATCAGAAGGTGCAAGAATTTTATCAATGAATGTCATGAAGTTATCTTCATAGTCAGAATCAGGCTTTAACCAGGCTGTATAGACCTTTGCCTCCGTTATCTTCATAGTCAGAATCAGGCTTTAACCAGGCTGTATAGACCTTTGCCTCCCTTACCGCCTTTATAATATAGTTCTTTAACCGTCCCCTGAATGAATCAATATCATCACCGAAGAAAGACATTGCACCTATCATGGTCTGGTACAGAAAATATTCATCGTTTTTGTCCGGAACGGCAGCCCCTCTTACCGCCTGTGTCCTTCTCCTGTTCAGTTTGCTCCACTTCCTCAGGCCGACCTCCCACAACTCGGGTATTTCTGAAAGAACATTTATCCTGGCCCTTACATCTGCACCTCTTTTCGTATCATGGGTAGCTGTAGCGTTCATGGAATGGGGCTGGTTGCGCGCCCGCTTTTCATTGAAGTCATGGAACTCCTCCAAAGGTATGCCAAACCTGTCAGGACTGCCGCCGACATCATTTAAAGAAAGCAGCCTGTTATACACATACAGGGTCGTGTCCTCAAAGCCTTTTGCCATTAAGGGTCCTGTGAATTGCTGGAATCTCATGACAAAGTGAATCCATTCTTTCTGGTCCTCCTCAGAAGTGTCGTCACCAAAATCAAGCAGCAGAAACCTCTCTATGAAATTAAATTCATACAGCAATGCAGGGTTCATTTCCCGGGCCGTAAGTATGGTATTGATAATATATGCACGGTCTGTCTCGCTATAATGCTCCTGAGTAATGTATGTCCTGTATACCGGGAACAGAGCAAGTATTTCCTTGATCGCCCTTTTTAAACCATACAGGGTTATGTCACCGCCGTATCTGTCATTACTTGAGATTCTTTTTAAAAGGTGTGCCAGGTTGTCCACATCACCTGTCATATCTTTTTCAATGACCAGTCTCTTCTTTTCATACAGGATGGCTTCGTATGAAGTCTTAAATCCTGTATAACTGTAATACAGTTTATTAAATGCCCTTCCATTCTCTTCATCACAGAATATGCCATTTATATAATTCAGAAAGTCATAGCCGGATGTCCCCTGGACCGCCCAAAGTGACGGCAGTTCCTCGCCCGGTTCCATGATCTTTTCAACGGTAAGATAGATATCCCCGGTCTTCTCCCTCAGTCTGCGCAGGTATGCAGTCGGATCATAGAGACCGTCAATGTGGTCTATGCGCAGTCCGGTAACCACTTTACGCTTCACAAGTTTAAGCAGGAGCCTGTGTGTATTGTTAAAGACCCGTTTTTCCTCCATCCTGAGTGATATAAGACCATTAATATTAAAGAACCTTCTATAGTTCAGCTCTTCAGTGGCCACCTTCCAGAAAGAGAGCCTGAACAGCTGCTCAGAAAGCAGGCTTTCAAGATGAGACATATTGTCTTTGTTCTTATGGTCAGCATTAAACGACTGAACATTTCTGTTAATAAAATCCTTAATGTCGCTATTGCTGGTATACAGTTCCCACAACATTTTTTTGACAAACTGTATCTGACTGTAACGTCCCAGCCTCTCCTTTTCTGTCTCAGGCAGGTTTTTGAGTGAATACAGAATACCCAGGAACTTTATCAGGTCAGGATGTTCCTCTCCGAGTGTTTTTCTCAGCGACGGCAGCCTGTGTGTTATCACCCTGACATATGACTCTATCTTAAGCGGCAGTTTTAACATGTAATAGTTAATGGAAAAACCATTACTGTCATATTGAAGAATAATTTCGCCGGCATCAAGACATTCACTGTAGTGCCTGCCAAGGAACGGGGCCAGAACTCTTTCCCTGAGGCTTTCGTAAAAGTGTTCCCATTCAATGTCAAAATAATCAACGTACTCCGAGTGTCTTCCGTTTTCAAGCACATCCATTAACATCTGGTTTTCCCCGTCAAATGCCATGTGGTTCGGGACTATGTCCTGAAGCCAGCCCATGTCCAGCCTTTTTATATCATCAGTGAGTTTGTCGAAATCATCAGAAGTGCCAAGATCAGGATTGAGCTGATTAAGGTCAACGACATCATACCCATGAGGACTTCCCGCCTTTGCCTTGAAAACAGGAGAAGCATAGATATCTGAAATACCCAGTTCATCCAGATAGGACAATATTTCTCTTGCGTTTTGAAACCCGAACTCAGGATTAAACTGGAGCCTGTATGTAGCCAAAGGGATTTTTATATATTCATTGTCCATTATCTGTTATACCATTTGATGCTTAACTGTCTCATACAGTGCCAGACTGTGCGCCCGCATTTCAAGTTCATGTCTGCCTTTAATATTTTCCTTCAGGAGTGTTCCGGGACCGTGCCATTTGCTCTCTGATGAATCCATAATCTTTTTCCATTCATGATCATCAGTAACAGGCATAAAAGACACATCTCTGCTGTGTGTATTTATAATACTCAAAACCCGGCTTTCCCTGTGCCATCTCTCGACCATAATCACTTTACTTTTGTCATCTCCCCATACTGTCATGGATTCCTTGTCCAGGTGCGAAAGAGCAGCAATTTTTTTTCTCAGGCGAATCAGCTCTCTGTAAAAATTAAGAAGTATGTGATGATCACCGGATACTCTCTTGTTCCAGTCTATTTTTGACAATGCATACGTTTCTTCTCTTTGCGGGTCAGCCGGGTCCGCCTTCCATCTGAATTTCTCAAACTCTTTTTTTCGTCCCTGTCTTATTCCTTCGATTAAACCCAGAAGCGGAATAAAAGGCGACAATAAAATAATCCCGGCTGCCAGTTTTTGAGCTTCAAACGATACCAGACGGGCAATCCTGTCACCCTTTACCCTGTTGCCTATCTGGTCATGGTTCTGGGAAAACACGATAAAGCTGTCGGCACTTAATTCTCTGGATGAGTTACCGTGATTTCTCTTTCTGAATTGTGAGTACTCCCCTGAGTAAACAAATCCCTCCTGGAGCGATTTTACCAGATGGTCCACACTGCCGTAATCAATGTAATAACCGCTATCTTCACCTGCTATCAATGTGTGCATTGCGTGGTGAAAATCATCACACCAGAGAACATCAAGCCCCAATCCTCCTTTTTTTGCAGGCCTGGCAGCAGATGCATCATTAAGATCTGATTCAGCCATAAGATAATATTTTCTTTTCTGCCGGGCCGAAAACTTCTGAACACGATCGGCAAGTTCCTGAAGAAATGGTCTCTTGCTCGTATCATAAATTCCATGTATGGCATCAAGGCGCAGGGCATCACAATGAAAATAGTCAAACCAGTAGATTGCATTTTCTATAAAATAATTTCTTACACCCTGATTATATTCACCGTCAAAATTAATGGCCTGCCCCCAGGGAGACTTATATTTTTCAGTAAAGTAAGGACCGAAATCCCAGATATAGTTTCCCTCAGGCCCCAGGTGGTTATACACCACATCCAGAATAACTGCCATTCCCCGCATATGACAGGCATTAACAAATCCCTTCAGCCCGTCAGGACCGCCATAGGAGTTTTGAACGGCAAAGGGGTAGACACCGTCATAGCCCCAGGTGAATGTTCCGACATGAATCTCATAAATGATCATCTCCTCTTTATCAATGCCATTCCAGTCAGTGTCCTGCCATGCAAAGGATTGATGGTCAATAACCTGTGAAGCCCTGTGTACGCCGTCAGGTTGATAAAATGATGCCGGATCAGGTCTGTCCCTTTCATTATCAAGATGATACCAATATAACGTTCCCGGAGGACAGTTATTCACGCTGACCTTCCAGTATCCCTGATCATCACTGTCCATGGGAACAAGCTTTTCTGAAGGCGTAAGGAGTTTTAAAGAAAGATTTTTGACAAGAGGAGCCCAGACGCTGAATTCACATGCATGATTATTTCCATAATTGGCGCCAATTCTCATCGTTATTCTTACAAGCCGCCAGCAATAAGGCAGGCTTTATCAAATGTTTATCAATCGTTACACAGCAAATGGTAATACCTGTAAATAAAAAATGCAGGATCAGAACAGCAGTTGCATATTAAAAATCTGCTTATAAAGAGTATACGGGATGTGTCCTGTGGTCGCAAGTCATGATTACCCGCTACACAGGAAAGTCAGCCTCTGTTCCCCTCTTTGGCAAAGTCGAATCGACCCTCGTGAGACCCGACTCGGGAGGGCCTGCCTGCCGGTAGGCAGGGTTAGGGGAGACTTTAAAGGAGAACTTTTCATAAGACGAAAGAATCTCAGAAACTGTATTGCATTGTCAATATCCAGTTCATATCCGTATCTTTAATATCTCCGGGGGGCTCACTGTTATATTCAAGTATATTGGCAAATCGTATGGCCCAGCCCGAAGCCAGAGGTGTGGTAACTGCTGCTTCATTTCTGAGCTGAAAGTCACCAACGTCTTCTAAACTGGGATATATGATCAGATGATCGGTAAATGTCATTGAAGCCAGAAGTTCATATCTCAGCAATCCTGCCAAACGGGCTGTTATCCAGTCATCGTCGTCTGCGTCTATGTAATTATCAGAGAAGTATGCAAGGCCTCCTTCTACCATAAGAGACCGTTTTTCTTCATCCCATACCTGATAGCCGGCTCCAGGCCCGATAACAGTACGCAGGCTGATGTCTTTGAATTTGTCCTTAAGCAGCTCAATCCCGAGATATCCATAGATCCTGCTTGTAAAAAAATAATCATATTTACCTGCACCATAGTAACTTTCAGCTGTGTTTGTGCTGTCCTCCTCCGAATAGTTAAAAAGGAAATTCAGACTGTACCGGTCCTGTTCAGACTTCCTCACTGCATCAGCCCCGACCGTAGCATTAAAACGATCTGTATTTCCTGTCTGCAGATTTGATCCAACAGTAACATTCCCCTTCCATACAGGAGGCCCTGATGAGGTCATTTCTGCCGCCTCAATCGTATGCAGACCAAAAGAAAAGCTTACTATCAGACAAAACAGCGACATGAATAAAACAGAAATGAACAGGTGATTATGTTTCATTGTGTACCCCTTTCTCAATTAACAGATTTAGTAAAGTGAATGATTTTATATTTTGCTTCCAGGCCTTAATTCTCACAATAAATCCGGAAAATTAGTGCAAACGTGAAAATTATTTTCTATTGTTTATCACATATTCACCTGGATGTCAACTTGCTCGATGTTGATTGACATGAACTTCAATTCTCATATACTATGTTCATAACCGTTTGCTTTTTCCATGGAGGTTTTGCTTGTTTTCAGAGCTGCTTGATAAAACTTTTTTACAGAACAGCGTTCTCGATTACATTATATTTTCCGTCTCTTTTGTATCAGGTGTTTTTGTCATTCAAATCCTGAAACGCATCCTCATAAAACGTCTTAAGGCATGGTCGGAAAAAACCGCCACTTCCATTGATGATTTACTGATTGGCATTATCCGGAAAAAACTTGTTCCCCTGCTTTACTTCGGTGTTTTCTATCTGTCATTTAAGAGTCTTTCGATGACTGAATCGGTAGCAAAGGCCCTGGATGTGGCTGTTATTGTTGTGCTCACCTTTCTTATTGTCCAACTTATTATTGTCATTATTAATTATATTTTTGAAAGTTACTTAAAAAAGAAATCACTTGATGAAAGCAGACATTATAATTTCAGGGGCATTCTGACCATAGTCAAAGTGATTATATGGGGCGCCGGCATCACATTTCTGCTGGACAACCTGGGATTTAAAATTTCGGCTGTTATTGCAGGTCTGGGTATTGGAGGTATTGCCGTGGCCCTTGCTGCTCAGACAATACTGGGAGATCTTTTCAGTTACTTTGTGATATTTTTTGACCGCCCCTTTGAAGTGGGTGATTTTATTATTGTTGGGGATTACATGGGCAGCATTGAACACATCGGCATTAAAACTACCCGGTTGAGAAGTCTTGGGGGAGAGCAGCTTGTTTTTTCCAACACTGATCTCACCGATTCAAGGATACGAAACTATAAGAGGATGGAGAAACGTCGCGTCCTGTTCAGTATCGGTGTTGTATACCAGACTTCAACAGAACTGGTAAAAGAGATCCCCGGAATTATAAAACAGACAATTGAAAATGTTGATGAAACTGTTTTTGACCGTGCCCATTTCTCCTCATATGGAGATTTCAGCCTTAACTTTGAAATTGTCTACTATGTGTTAAGCGGTGATTACAATAAATTCATGGACATTCAGCAGAAAATAAATTTTCAGATCAAGGAAGAATTTGAAAAACGCGGAATAGAATTTGCCTATCCCACACAAACACTGTTTATGGAAAAACCACAGGAGAACATTTAAAAATGAAACAGGTTAAGTACGGTAACAGGGCTATTACTGCATCTAAACTCAAAAGGTGGCCCAATCCTTCACAGGACAGGGATTACACAATAGATATACGTTTTGCTGAGTTTACCTGTTTGTGCCCCAGGTCCGGTTACCCTGACTTTGCTACGATTCACATCAGTTATGTTCCGGAGAAATATATCGTAGAGCTCAAATCCCTGAAACTGTACCTCAACAATTACAGAGACGCATCCATATCACACGAGATGTCAACAAACCAGATTTTTGATGATCTGAAAAAACTTCTTAAACCAAGACACATGGAAGTATCCGGTGATTTTAATCCAAGGGGAAATGTAAAGACCGTAATAAAGGTTTCAACTGACCAGGATGATAAATAAAGTGGCCTAAGCCTTCTCTTCCAAAGCCCCTATGAGCCGGAATTTATTGTACCGTGCTTCAATCAGCTCATCATGGGCCATGCCCATCAGCTCATCAAGGTGATAGCGTAACCTGTTCCCGAGAGCTCCGCCTGTTGCGTCCGTATCCCTGTGAGCGCCGCCAAGAGGTTCCTGAATAATTTCATCTATGATCCCGAAGCCTTTCAGGTCATCAGGAGTCATCTTAAGGGCGGCTGCGGCCTTTTCATACTCACTCTGACCAACGGACGTCTCGTTCTTCTTCCATAAAATTGCAGCGCAGCCTTCCGGAGATATAACTGAATAAACTGAATGCTCAAGCATGAGGATCCTGTCTCCCACTGAAAGGGCCAATGCCCCGCCGCTTCCGCCCTCACCAATGACAACAGCAATAATTGGTGTTCTGAGTTCAAACATTTCGTGCAGGTTAAATGCAATCGCTTCTGCCTGCCCCCTCTCTTCTGCTCCTATTCCCGGATACGCACCGGGAGTATCTATAAAGGTCAATATGGGCATACTGAACCGTTCTGCGAGCTTCATTATCCTTAAGGCCTTGCGATACCCTTCAGGATGGGGCTGACCGAAATTCCTCTCGATTCTCTCCTTGGTGCTTCTGCCCTTCTGGTGGCCTATAACCGCAACCGATGTATCCTGAAATTTCGCAAAGCCGCAGACTATGGAAGGATCGTCTGCAAACCTTCTGTCCCCATGGAGTTCTATAAAATCTTCCATAAGAAGCCTGATGTAGTCCAGGGTGTACGGCCGCTCAGGATGTCTTGCTATAAGTGTCTTCTGCCAGGGAGTTATTTTGGAAAAAATGTCGGCCCTCAGATCCTGCGCCTTTTTGCTCAGCTTTTTGATCTCAGACGTAATGTTCATGTCCTTGCCGTCTGCAAGGCGTTTAAGCTCTTCTATTTTATTCTCAAGCTCAGCTACGGGCTTTTCAAAATCGAGGTAATAGTGCACGGATATTCCTTTTGTATAAAATTAAAGATTATATTTTATGCAATTTTCAAATAAATGTCATTTTATAATTTAACAGATGATAAGTCTATATACTATGCTGCATCTATTATTTACATGTTTGTTATAACAGTAGATCATTATGCATCGAGCCGGGCATAGAAGCTGTGTCGCAGTTGTCATCCTGAACTTGTTTCAGGATCTCATATTTTCTACGTTTAAAAAGACGAGATTCCGGCTTAAGGACTGCCGGAATGACAGTCACACATATTGAATTATATATACTCTAACTGAGCGACGCCCTTCCCTCACCCAGGAGCGACTCAGCTTCGGACAGCATCTCAGGAGTGGGCATGACCTCCCTGTTTGTCTTGAGAAGTGTTTCCCAGTTTTTCGGAGATACAATTCTTAAAAAAACCGGGCAGTCCCCTGTATGTCTTGAAAGCACCTCATTAAGCAGGGGCAGGGTATTGCGCTTATCATGGTACACGGTAAGGGTAACGATCCTCTTTCTCTCAGGCCTGCTGTCCTGTTCTTCGCGCGGCTTCTTTCCATAACTAAATTTTCCGGACCTGCTCGGAGGTGTATAATTCCTGATGTCTTCTGTATTATCAATTGATACTATTTTATTGGCTATTATTTTCATGCCCTTGTCAGTCTTATCAATGGTCCCGGATATAACAACAGGCTCATCATGTGTCAGTATCTCCTGACACTCTTTATATACATCAGGAAATGCAATGACCTCCACCATTCCATAAAGGTCTTCAATAGTCACATATGCCATAAGATCGCCTGTTCGTTTTGTCTGTATTTTCTTGGTGTCCATTACCATTCCGCCAAGCACAATGTTCTGTCTGTCCTGCAGCTCCTCCAGGTCCTTTGTGTCAGTTACAGAGAGTTTCTGCAGTTTGTCTTTATATGCATTAAGGGGATGGCCCGTGATATAAAAACCAAGCGCCTCTTTTTCCATGGCAAGACGGATCTTGTCGCTCCATTCCGGGACATCCGGAAGTTTCTCTGATTCAGGTTCAAGTATGTCTCCGAACATGCTCTCCTGACCGGAGCTTCTGTCCTTCTGGATACGTGCTGCAGTCTCCATAACTTCAGGCAGCACGGTCATGAGTTGCGCCCTCTTTCCCAGGGAGTCCAGTGCACCTGACTTGATCAGGCTTTCTATGACTTTTTTATTTACCCTGCGGGAGTCAGCCCTTGAACAGACATCCGAGAATGCATGAACGTCTTCTTCCTCTCTTGCCTCCAAAATAGCGTCAATCGCTGAACTGCCAACACCCTTCACCGCTTCAAGTCCGAAACGGATCGAGTTTCCTGATACGTTAAATTCCCTGCTGCTTTTATTAATATCCGGAGGCAGCACTTCGATCCCCATGTCCTTGCACTCATTTATAAACGTGACCACCTTGGGCGTGTTGTCCATGTCAGCGCTTAATGAAGCAGCCATGAACTCCACAGGATAATGGGCTTTAAGAAATGCAGTCTGGTAGGCGATTAACGCATACGCTGCAGAGTGAGACTTGTTAAATCCATACTGGGCAAACTGAAGTATGAGATTATACAGTGTCTCTGCTTTTTTCTCAGACACATTATTTGCCTTTAAACCCTGAATGAAAATGTTCTTCATTTTTTCCATCTCATCAGGATTCTTTCCCCCCATTGCCTTACGCAGAATATCAGCCTGAGCCAGACTGAAGTTTGCCATCTTATGGGCAATGGACATGACCTGCTCCTGGTAAAGGATGATACCGTGCGTTTCTCTAAGAATCTCATTCAGCAGAGGCAGTTTCAGTTTGGCCAGTGAACCCTTTGCCTTTGCCTCGCCTGCTTCTTCTGCATGCTTTCCCTTAATAAATTCATCCACCATTCCACTTCCAAGTGGTCCGGGCCTGTATAGGGCAACGAGCGCTATCATGTCCTCAAACACACCAGGCTTCATCCTCTTTAAGAGCTCTTTCATCCCTGAACTTTCAAGCTGAAACACCCCTGCTGTTCTTGCATCGCAAAGAAGATTAAACGTCTCTTTATCATCAAGGGGTATGTCAGTTATGGAGAATGGCTGTGTGTTAAGATGCTCTTTTTCATTGCTGAACTCATTGATTATTTTTTCCGCCTTGTCTATGACCGTAAGAGTCTTGAGACCCAGGAAATCAAACTTCAGCAGACCAAGCTTTTTTATTGCGTCCATGTCAAACTGGGTGACAATGGCGTCGTCATTGGGCGCCTTGTATAAAGGAAGAAAGTCTGTAAGAGGATCGGGCGAAATCACGATACCCGCAGCATGTGTAGAGGCATGTCTTGAGATACCTTCAAGACGCTGGGCAACATCAATCAGCTCTTTTATTTCCGGTCTTGTTTCATACAGCTCCCTGAGCCTGGGCTCCATCTCCAGTGCAGACTTAAGTGTAATTTTTATGACCATGGGAATAAGCTTGGCCACCTTGTCCACTTCTGCATAAGGTATGTTCATGGCCCTGCCCACATCTCTTATCACGGCACGGGCCTGCATCGTCCCAAATGTAATGATCTGCGCAACATGGTCTTTCCCATATTTTTCCGTAACATACTCTATTACTTCAGAGCGACGGTCCATACAGAAATCAACATCAATATCAGGCATGCTTACCCTTTCAGGGTTGAGAAACCTTTCAAAGAGCAGGCCGTATTTGATCGGGTCTATGTCTGTTATATCAAGTCCATAGGCAACCAGGCTGCCTGCTGCAGAGCCCCTTCCCGGCCCTACAGGGATGCCCTTTCCCTTGGCAAAATGGATGAAGTCCCAGACGATCAGGAAATAGGAAGAAAAACCCATCTTTTTTATCATCTCCAGTTCCAGAGTTAATCTGTCGGAATATTCTTCAGAGACGTCCCCTTTGAGTTTTTCAGAAAGTCCCTTTTCTGCAATCTTCTTTACATACGTGTCTACACTGCTTCCCTCCGGCAGTTGATATTTGGGGAGCCTGAACTCATCGAATTTGAAATCAAGGTTGCATCGTTCTGCAATAGCCCTTGTATTTTCTATTGCTTCAGGGAAGTCCTTGAAGTCCTCTTTCATTTCCTCGGGACTCTTAAAATAAAATGCCTGCGTTGAAAGCTTCATCCTGTCAGAGTCATTGAGGGTCTTGCCGGTCTGTATGCACAAAAGAACATCATGGGCCCTGGAATCGTCCTTTAACAGATAGTGAGTATCGTTGGTCGCTACCACAGGTATATGCAGGTCTTTACTCAACTCGATTATCTGGCGGTTGAGCACCTCCTGTTCAGGCATTTCATTGGCCTGGATTTCAAGGTAAAAATTCTCTGCGCCCAGTATGCGCCTGTACTCGAGGGCTGCCTCTCTGGCTTTGTCTATGTTTCCAGAAGCCAGATAATAAGGGACCTCGCCCTTCATGCAGGAAGAAAGCCCTATGAGCCCGCCGCTGCACTGCTCCAGAATATCCTTGTCAATTCTTGGTTTGTAGTAGAACCCTTCGATATATGCGCTGCTGACCAGACGGCATAGATTTCTGTACCCGTCGAGGTCTCTGCACAATAATATCAAATGGAAAGAGGCTTCATGGGCCCCGTTTGACCCTTTATTAAAGCGTGATTGAGGGGCTATATACACCTCACACCCTATAATCGGCTTTAATCCGGCCTTTGATACCCTGTTATAGAAGTCA
>CALZJD010000080.1 GCA_945787795.1 Thermodesulfovibrionia bacterium
TGGATTCCGGTTGCTATCCTTGTGTTAACTTACATTGCTATAGGTCTTCTGTTTACAAAGATGCAGGCGTCAAATGCCGATGACACGCTGAAAAATGAGCTGACAAAGCTGATTCAGAGTGAAAAGAAACAACTCCATACAGGTCTCCAACTCGTTACTTCAACACAGGCGCCGGGTGATGCATTTCTGGGCCTGGAAGGCGATGATGATACTTATGCCAGGGAAATCGTGACCCAGGTTGACTCAATGGGATTAAATGCAGTGTATTTCACTGATTTGCAGGGAAAAGTTCTTTATCCAAAAAGTGCACGGATACCCGATGAAGCTGTAAAGGCAATGAAAAAAGCATCTAAATCAAAAGGTGATGTTAGTGTTCTGTACGATGATAGCAAAATGGTTGGCTTTGCCCCTGTTGTTGATGTCGAGACAACTGTAGGCTTTCTTGTTTTTGAAGCTCAAATACCGCCAATGTTATCAAAGGTTGCCAGTTATGCAATCTCTCAACTTACAGATGCATCTGACGTGAAAGTCATTCAGGGAGACTCAATATCATCTTACCTTGAGCACGCATACACGGAGTCCAAAGCAACATCTGATCAGTTTCTCAACAGAATGATCATGATCACTGTAACTATTCTGTTTGTCGC
Source organism: Thermodesulfovibrionia bacterium (assembly GCA_945787795.1). Classification (GTDB taxonomy): domain Bacteria; phylum Nitrospirota; class Thermodesulfovibrionia; order UBA6902; family UBA6902; genus CALZJD01. The sequence goes on from CALZJD010000080.1 coordinate 648, forward strand.
ACTGATAGTTATAACAATTGTATTGAAGACAACATCCAAGAATATTGTTCAACCTGTCAAAGAACTCCTGAACGCTTTTAAAGGGCAGGCAGATGGTGACCTGACTCAGGAAATTAAAGTGAAATCCGGTGATGAAATCGGTGACTTGATGAACACATTTAACCAGACAAATCAAAAGTTAAATAAAATGATTTATCAGGTATCAGACCATTCCAACGGTCTTGCAGAATCAGCTGCTCAGTTATCAGAAATATCAAAGGGGATTGCAGAAAATTCTTTTAACCAGTCTGAAAAAACAGTTCAAGCCGTGGTATCAATGGAAGAGCTGAGCAGGTCTTTTGAAGAAGTGGCAAGAAATACTGCTGAATCCGCTGAATCGTCCCAAAAAGCATCGGACATTGCAACTGAGGGCGGACAGGTAGTGACCGAGGCCGTTAGTGGAATGGAAAGAATATCAAATTCTGTAAAGGAATCTGCCCTTACGATTGAAGAGTTAGGGAAGAGATCAATACAAATTGGTGAGATAGTAAATGTAATTAATGATATTGCAAGCCAGACAAATTTACTGGCGCTGAATGCAGCGATTGAGGCAGCCCGTGCCGGTGAACAGGGAAGGGGCTTTGCAGTTGTGGCAGATGAAGTCAGAAAGCTGGCTGAACGAACAACAGGCGCAACAAGTGAAATAGGAGATATGATTAAAGGTATTCAGGAAGATACTGACAAAGCGGTTGATTCCATGCAGAAGGGAACAAAAGAGGTTGAGGAAGGGGAAATTCTTGTTAATAAAGCTGGAGATTCCCTCAAGCAGATAGTTGAAGCTGTTAATCATGTAACAGATATGGTACAGCAGATTGCAACTGCAGCTGAAGAACAGTCTGCAACAGGAGCTGAAGTAGCATCTGGAAACAGTATCGGACATGATCAAACACACTGCAGAATCAGCACAAAGTTCATCTGGATCAACACAGAATCTTGACAGTCTTGCACATGCACTGCAGAAAGTTGTTGGTGAATTTAAGCTGAAAAATATCGAGATCAATAATATCCAGGCTAGTCAGCTTATGGATGAACAGGAAGAGGAAAATCTTCTTTAAGCATAAGTTATAGCTTAAACTAAAAAACCCCTTTCTTAAGCAGGAAAGGGGTTTTTTAGTTTAAGTCAATTCACATCTTCTCGATACAATATAATTTTGACACCAAATACCCCCAAATGTTAAACTTTTTAACTTAACCCGTCAATAATAAACAGTTCCAAAATGGATAAGAAAAGAATACAAAAAGGCGTTAAATTGATCCTTGAAGGTATTGGTGAAGATCCGGACAGGCCGGGTATTAAAGACACCCCGAAAAGGATTGCAGAACTGTATGAAGAGATATTTTCCGGCCTGAGTACGCCGTCTGAGGAAATATTGACGCCAATCAAGGGCGAAAGCCATGATGAGATGGTACTGATCAAGGACATCCCCTTTTATTCAATATGTGAACACCATTTACTGCCCTTTATAGGCAAGGCCCATGTGGCTTATGTACCTTCAAAGGGGAAAATCGTGGGACTAAGCAAACTTGCGAGGGCAGTTGAAATATTTGCTAAAAGACCCCAGCTTCAGGAACGTCTGACGTCTCAGCTTGCTGACCTGATCATGAAAAAACTGAAACCCAGGGGAGCAATGGTTATAATTGATGCCGAGCACCTATGCATGTCAATGAGGGGAGTAAAAAAGCCAGGAACGAGAACAGTTACATCAGCGGTACGAGGTATTTTCAGGACCAAGGAAACAACAAGACTTGAATTTCTTGAGCTTATTAAGCAAAAGAATTAACTATAAGATGTATCATTTCATGAATAAGGAGTGACAATATGATAATCACCAAAAAACGAGACGTAAAAAAATTAATGGAAAATCTCAAGAATTACAAGAGTTTATTTCTCATCGGCTGTTCCGAGTGTGCATCGCTCTGCGGTACAGGCGGAGATCCTGAACTGGCTTCAATGAAAGAGGCCCTTGAGGCAGAAGGCAAAACAGTAACCGGTACGCTTCTGCCTAAGACAGGCTGCCAAACACTTGGAACAAAAATCGAATTAAAAAAGGACAAAGAGGCATGCGCTGCTGCTGATGCCATCATTGTTATGTCCTGCGGAGCCGGTACACAGTCCGCTGTAGAGATTTTTCCTGACAAACCGGTTTTTCCGGCAAATGATTCACTCTTTCTCGGTAACATGACCCGGTTTCAGATGTTTGACGAAAGATGTTCGTTATGTGGAGAATGCGTTTTGGATAAGACCGGCGGTATCTGCCCTGTTACTGCCTGTCCAAAGGGTCTGCTGAACGGACCATGCGGCGGCACTGATAACGGCAAGTGTGAAGTCAGCCCTGATATTGAATGTGCCTGGGTAAGGATTTATGACAGGATGAAGAAGACAGACCAGCTTGAAGACTTTAAAGAAGTACTTAAACCAAAAGACTGGTCAGCCGGCAGAAAACCGGGCACCCTGAACACCCGTGAGAAAAAGGAGGAGAAAAAGTGAGTCTTAAAAGCGCTCTTGAATCAGGAAAATTTACCGTTACAGCAGAAGTAGGCCCTCCTAAAGGGACTGATATAAAAAAGATTCTTCATGAAGCAGAGATGCTGAAAGGTAAAGTTGATGCACTTAATGTTACGGACAATCAGTCAGCAGTGATGCGCATTAATTCCATGTCATTCTGCAAACTTCTTCTCGATATGGGACACGAGCCTATTTTACAAATGACCTGTCGTGACAGAAACCGCATAGGTCTTCAGTCAGACCTCCTCGGTGCAAGCATACTTGGAATAAAAAATGTCTTATGTATGACAGGTGACCATCCCAACGCAGGAGACCATAAAGAGGCAAAACCGGTTTATGACATTGAGTCGGTTCAACTGCTTCAGATTGTTGATGCCCTTAACAGAGGTAAGGACATGATGGGCAATGATCTGCTCGGAGCGACCGACTATTACCAGGGTGCGGTTGTCACACCTGAATCAAACCCTATCGAGCCCCAGTTGATGAAATTTGAGAAGAAGGTACACGCTGGCGCAAAGTTCTTCCAGACGCAGGCGATTTATGATATTGATAAATTCAGGGATTTCATGAACAGCGCCAGAAAATTTCCAGTAAAGATCCTTGCCGGACTTGTACTGCTTAAGAGCGCCGGCATGGCAAATTTCATGAACAAGTTTGTACCCGGCATAACAGTTCCCCAGGAATTAATCGATGAACTTAAGGAAGCAGGCAAGGAAAAGGCCCTTGACGCAGGCATTGACATCATGGCAAGACATATCAAACAGTTAAAGGACGAAAACATCTGCGATGGTGTACATATAATGGCTATTGGAGCTGAAGACAAAGTCCCGGCAATTATGGAGAGAGCAGACCTGCTTTAATTCAATATTAATTATTGTAAAAGAGAGTTCAGCATATCTGGACTCTCTTTTTTATTGTGAAATATGAAATCACCAGAATCCAAATCAAGTTTCCGTTCTCTTCTGGAACTGGGTATTACTGTTTCAATTGTTCTTACCTTTATTCTGCTTACGGTAGTTGTAATCATGCTTGTTACCGGCACCCTGCATGTACTTAACAGAAATTTTATTCAACTGTCTTTTATAAATATTATATCAGCTGTTGCTGCTGTTATTATCCTTTTCCTTTCAGCTTCGTTTCTGATGAGAACATTTAAAAGCATCAGAAGTACTGTTATCAAGGCCCTGTTTCATGATTGAGATTAATAACAAAAGACAATATTAATATGGACCAGTTTATTACTACATGGCAGCACATTCCCGAGCATATTAAACCATATATATTTAGGATAGGCTCTTTTGAACTTCGCTATTATGCCCTGATGTACATAGTTGCGTTTATGATTGTGTATCTGCTGTCGCTATATAGAATAAAAAACGAGGATTATGCTTATACAAAAGAGGCAATCGAAAACTACTTTACCTGGGCCATTATTGGTCTTATGGCAGGAGCACGATTCGGATATGTTCTGTTTTATGATTTTCCATACTTCATATCGCGTCCCTGGGAGATTATATTACCTTTCAGTTTTACTAATGGCATCCACTTCACGGGTCTGTCCGGCATGTCTTATCATGGGGGATTAATCGGTGTAATAGCGGCCACAGCCCTTTTCTGCCGTAAATACAAATTTGAGTTCTGGCAGTTTACCGATTTTCTGGTACCATCAATACCGCTGGGTTATACGTTTGGAAGAATAGGCAATTTCATTAATGGAGAGCTCTATGGCAGGACCACATCCATGCCGTGGGGGATGTATTTTCCCCTTGATTTCACAAATCAGCTCAGACATCCATCCCAGCTGTATGAAGCATTGTTTGAGGGTCTTTTTTTATTCTTCATCCTCTGGTCATTGCGCAGGAAGAAATTCTTCAATGGTTTTTATCTGGCTGTATACATAATAGGGTATGGGACCGTGCGCTTTTTTATTGAATATGTTCGTGAGCCTGACCCCCATCTCGGCATCTTTTTCAATACAGTGACTATGGGGCAGCTTCTGTGTCTCGGCATGATTTCGGGCGGTGCCGGACTGTTTTATTACAGAAGAAAAGCAAAGATTAATATTATGAAAAAGTAAGACAAGACATTTATTTGTCTATGTTATAATTTATAACCATTTCATCATTGTTAAATAATAAAAGGAGATTTTAAATGGAAGCTAAGAAGGGCGACAGAGTTAAAGTCCATTATACGCTAAAAGATTCAAATGGTGAAGTTGTTGAGTCATCACGTGATACAGCACCCATAGAGTTCACTATCGGAGAGAGCAAAGTAATTCCGGGTTTTGAAAAAGGTATTACCGGAATGGCGCTCAATGAGAAGAAAACAGTGAAAATACCCCCGGATGATGCGTACGGACAGCACAGCAAGGATAAGGTTTTTGAATTCAGCAGAAAAAATGCGCCCGGAGATTTTGATCCCCGCATTGGCAGTACCATTCAGATGCACCGGCCTGACGGCAAGACAGTAGTGGTAACTGTGCTGGGTAAAACAGAGACAGGCTATATAATGGATGCCAATCATCCATTGTCCGGCAAGGAACTCACCTTTGATCTGGAACTGCTTGAAATCCTGAGCGATAATAAAGATTCAAAAGATACATAAAACATGGCCATGTTTACAATTCAGGATTTTATCAAAAAGAAAAAAGACGGCGGGAAGATCACCATGCTAACGGCTTATGATTACCCCTTTGCAAAAATTGTCGATCAGGCAGGCATAGATGCCATTCTTGTCGGGGACTCACTTGGCATGGTTGTGCAGGGACTGGATAACACCCTCCCTGTCACAATGGATGAGATGATCTATCACACAAAAATGGTAACACGCGCCGTAACTAATGCCATGGTGCTGGGTGACATGCCTTTCATGTCTTACCAGGCAAGCATATCTGAAGCTGTGAAAAATGCCGGGAGGTTTCTGAAAGAGGCAGGTGCAGCCGGAGTCAAGCTTGAAGGAGGTGCTGAGGTAGCGCCTCAAATCAAGGCAATGTTAAAATCCGATATTCCGGTCATGGCCCATATTGGCCTTACCCCGCAGTCCATTCACCGGATGGGGGGATACAAAGTACAGGGCAAATCAGATGAGTCTGCTAAGAGACTTTTAGAGGAAGCCCATATTGTTGAAGATGCAGGGGCATTTTCTCTATTGCTGGAGGCCATCCCCATGAAAGTTGCAAAACAGATCACAAATGAGCTCTCGATTCCTACCATAGGCATTGGTGCCGGACCGCACTGTGACGGTCAGATCCTTGTTTTGCATGATGTGATAGGACTGTTTGAGAGGTTTGTTCCAAAGTTCACAAAACAATATGTAAACTTAAATATTGAATCTTCAAAGGCAATCAAGTCTTATAAAAAAGAAGTCGAAAAAGGGATCTTTCCTTCAAAGGACCACAGTTTCAAGTAATTCAATAACAGCCCTACTCCAGCCCTCAGGTCCTATACCGTCTGCTTTTATACATCCATTTACTTTTCTTACGAGCTCTCTGTTATACGAGCCGTCTTTTTTCTGAACTGCAACCGGATAATCCACATTCTGCAGCATCTCAATATCATTGGGACTGTCTCCGAGCGCAATGGTTACAATCTTCCTGTACTGTTTTGCATAAAGTCTTTTCAGAATATTAACAGCCCTTCCCTTGTCACTGTTTCCCATAATATGGAATAACTCACCCTGTGTATAATTAAAACCTTTTGCCCTGATGCGGCGTTTAAGTCCGGCAATCGCTTTACTATTTCCATTAAAAACAAAAGGTTCATCAAAATCACGTTCTTTTGCCCTCTTCGCGTCAGAATGTTTCAAGCCGGTTAACTCACTCACTTCCCGTATACTCATATCCCCGAATCCTCTAGTATTATATCCCTCATAACGTAATCCAGCCAACTCATTTCTCAGCTCAGTATAGTCAGCACCGAGTTTTATAACAGAGTATTGTTCATCTTCTGTAATTTGTAATTTGAAACCTTGCCTGCCGGCAGGCAGGTTTGTAATTTGAAATTGAAAATACCCTTTGGGAATAAATATACCTCCGCCATTTTCAGATATAAAGGGATGGCTATTTATCATTTTCTTTCTGATATGCTCTATTTCCATTTTTGTTTTACTGGAACAGAGTACAAGCGGTACTGAATTATTTTTTATTAATTCCAAAGCAGGAAGCGCTTCCCTGAACAAATAATCAGAGTCAAGCAGAGTGCCGTCAAGGTCTGTGAATATAATCGTTTTCATGGTTACACATTGCTGTATAAATTTATACTAGTTTACATAATTTAATGGAATGATCAACAATGGAATAAAAAATAAGAGCCTGAATGAATCAGACTCTTATTATATAATCGGCAATGTAACTGTAACCTTGGTTATCCCGTCTCATCACTGCCGGCATCGGCAGAAACGTTTATTTTGCCTGCCCTTTCAGCAGTTACTGATGGTCGGGCTGACCCTGATTCAGATTTAAACCAGCTCACGAGTCGTGCCATATCATTCACCTTGCTTTGCAGATCATTAATGGAACCGTCAATATGAGAAACCGCGTCCCTTGATGAATTGAACACATAAGCAACATTTTCCATGTTTGATGTTACCTGTTCAATAGCTACAGATTGCTCTTCAGTAGCAGCGGCAATTGACTGCACCATATCCAGGCATCTTCCTGAAGCGTCCACAATTTTATCCAGAGACTCTTTGGCCTGCTCTGCCAGTTTAACCCCCTCTTCTGCCTCTGTTTTGCTTTTCTCCATGTTCTTAACAGACACATCAGTCTCCTGCTGTATCTTTTTGATCATGTCTGTAATTTCTTCTGTTGCCTTTCCTGTTTTTTCAGCAAGTTTTCTTACTTCATCCGCAACAACTGCAAATCCCCTGCCCTGCTCTCCTGCCCGGGCAGCTTCTATCGCTGCATTCAGGGCAAGCAGATTGGTCTGTCCCGCAATATCATTAATAACATTTATAATGTCTCCAATCTGCTTGCTGCTTTCTCCGAGCTCCTCAATAGTATGTGATGAGCTATCTATTGTATGTGAAATATTGGTCATGCTGTTCACTGTTTTCTCAACAACCATTTTTCCTTCCTCAGCAATCGTCACAGACTCTCTGACAGCATCAGAAGCATCAGTGGCATTTCTTGCAACGTCCAGTATAGTCTGGGACACCTCTGTTACCGCTGCAGCTGACTGTTCTACCTGGGCAGATTGTTCAGATATTTTTAAATTAATTTTACTGGATGTTGATGAGACATCTTCTGAATTACTGGCCATGTACCCTGATAACTTCGATATCTCACTAACTATCTTCCTTAGATTTGTTACCATCCCTTTCAATGCAGACTGCATCCTGCCAACTTCATCCTTATTGGTAGCATCCAGATCAACTGAAAGGTCCCCTTCAGCCAGCCTGTTCGTCACATCCTTCATTTCATCAAGTGGTTTTGTTATGCTGCGGACCGTAAGGAATCCAATCGCCACAAGCATACTGGCAGTAATGGGAAGACTGATCAGCAAAATAAATGTGACCTTATTTATACGGTTGGTTATCATTTCTCTGCGGATCTGGAAATCCTTGTCCACAACTGCAGACAGTTCTGTCAATTCACTCTTTACATGATCAAAGTTATACCAGGCAATAGAACCCCCGACTACCATTACGATGATGCTGAAAGTTACGATCCCGATGAGTTTCATTTTAATGGTAATCTTATTTAACATCTGTTACCTCCCTGCAAAGACTTACTTTTTTATTCTGTTTGATTTATTATTAGGTCAGTATTTTATTTTCAAATAATAATTTCTATACCTCTCTTAACTCATCTTATCGGGAAATTTCTGTTTAACTTAAATCCACATTATTCATATACTACTTTTATCAATCACTCGATATACGCAGAGCACCATTCTCATGCCTGCACGTGTTTCTCACCAATTCTTACTTAGGAATGACTGTCACATTTATAGTGTCTGATTACCCCGTGTTTATATCTCCAAAATTAACTGGAATAAATCTAACATAAGAAATCTGATAGATATTATTCCTTGATAACTCCTTATAAATAATAGTTTTATTTTTGTATTAAAAAAAGTCTTTTGTCCTATTTACAAATATATGGGTTTTATGTACAATGAGAGTACGATCAAAATGTAAATAAAGATGCTGACCCCTGATTAAAAGGTTTTTCCCTGCCTACGCTAAGAGCCCAACCTTTTAACTTCAGCCATGTCCCCTAATTGGGTCAGCATCTTTATTCTCCTGAAACCGTCACACTATCATTTAATCTTTCATTATCTAAAGATCCCTGATAAAGAATCCGATATTAATGAGTACAACTGAAAATTTAAAATAATATGGGATGCTGATCTTTTTGGCTTTACGGTATTCTCACCTATATCGAGAACCACCATAACTTTAGCCATGTCCCCTCAGGAGATCAGCATCCTTTTGTTTTTTGCTGAACTTTCTATCTGGCAGCTCTGATCAGACCAGACAATCTACTGACTTCCCCAGTCGCATAATAATTCTCATAAAGCTTCTTAACAGACAATATATCTAAAGTAATAAGAAATTATACCGATACCTTATTAAGAGCTGATACCTTGACGGCATTAAAGATTTATATGTGATGTCCGAAAAGATTTTAACATGCAGCTAATTTTATGAATAAGGAGGTGAGGGAAAATAAACTGTTTTATAAACACTATTAACCACACCAAGGAGGAAGTAATGAAGAAAGTTTTAGTAACATTAAGCATCCTGGTTTTAGTTTTGGCCATGGCCGGTATTTCAATGGCCGGCAGTGTACCAACACCAACAGATCCACCAGCAGGCGTAAAAATGATCAGTGCAGCAGATGCCAAGAGCCAGATTAACAACATCAAAACATTTGATATGAGGAAGGCCCTTAATTTTGGTAAAGGTCATCTTCCCGGTGCTACATCTGTACCTTACAAATGGACTAAAAAAGGTCATCCTTCACAGCGTACAGGTACATTTGATGAGGCTAAACTCCCTGCTGATAAGAGCGAGAAGATTCTCTTTCACAGTGACGGACCGAATGGCTGGAAGTCCTACTATGCTTCAAAGAAAGCAGCAGAGATGGGATACAAGAATGTCTACTGGATGAGAGAAGGCTTTTCCACATGGCAGGAAAAAGGCTACACCGTAGAGCATTAAGAATAAACTAATATAATAAAATGGGGGAGGCAGAAGACTCTCCCCTTTTTTTTTGAGAGTCTAGTAAATGAGTATTAAGAACAGAATAAGACTATCATCTGTTATTTTAGTCTCCCTGATTATTTCTTTAGGAGTAACAAACTGGGTTGGCAGCAATTCAGTCGTGGGCAAAAGCACTGATGCATACTTGTTAAAGAATGTCAACATGCATATGCAGGGCGTATTCAGAGGCATAAACGAGTTCATAATAGATGAGGGAGAGCCAATTTCTGTTGAGTTGACAAATGAACACATGGACGGTTTTGAACAGACATTTAACACGTTAGTCTCCATTATGAAGGACCCTGTCTTAAAAAGTGACCTGCAGGAAAAAGTAGGGCCTCAATGGATTCTTGTCAGGGACGGAGCAAAGGCCTTTATGAAAGATAATCCCTGGATCAGTGCTGAAGATGATAAGGCAATGCTGCAGTACGGTCAATTAACTACAGAGGCCAAAAAATTATTACAAGAAGTGGAAGCAATTGCACAGAAATCTCATGAGATATCCAGGGTTACAGCAGAAAGGACAAAACTGCTCGTTTCAGCTGTTGCAGGAGTTATTTTAATTATTATCTCTATCGTATTTTTAAATCTGTACCGATCAATCAATTCACCTATTAATGAATTGACACTAATAGCAAAGGGCTTCAGTAATGGCGACTTAAGCAATAGCATGAATGATTTCAGAAAGGATGAATTCGGAATTCTCGGTTCTCTCTTTAATATTGCAACAGGCAAGCTCAATGACATGATGCAGAATGTCAGACGTGTTACAGAAATAATTTTATTAGACTCTGAAAATCTGAACGATTCATCTATTCAGATAGCCAGAAATGCGCAGGAACAGTCAGAACAAACAACTCATGCTGCAGCAGCAATGGATCAACTGAGTGCGTCATTTCTTGATGTTGCCCAAAATACTACAAATGCAGCGAAATCATCCAGGGAAGCAGCAGAGTTGGCCAACCAGGGAGGGAACGTTGTTACCCAAACAATAGCAGGAATGAACAAAATTGCCCAGTCAGTTAATAAATCAGCCCGGACAATAGAAGAACTTGGGGTCCGGTCAGAAAAGATTGGTGATATCATAAAGGTTATCAATGACATTGCCGGTCAGACCAATTTACTGGCATTAAATGCTGCAATCGAGGCTGCCCGGGCAGGAGAGCAGGGACGGGGATTTGCCGTTGTAGCGGACGAGGTAAGAAAACTTGCAGAGAGAACAGCTACAGCAACACACGAAATCAGTGACATGATTAAATCGTTTCAGGAGGATATTCAAAAGGCTGTTGAATCCATGAAGACAGGCACGACCGAAGTGGGGGTCGGCGTGGACCTCTCTAACCATGCGGGTGAATCTTTAAGGCAGATTGTTGAATCAGCAAAGAGTGTTACTACTATGGTAGAGCAGATAGCCGCAGCAGTCGAAGAACAGTCAAGTACAGGAGAAGCGGTAGCGTCCAACGTTGAATCAGTTGCAGGGTTGACCCAGCAGACAGCAGAAAATTCTGAAAAATCATCCCAGACAACCCAGGAGCTTAATAATCTGGTAATTGAACTTAAGACTCTGGTAAGTGAGTTTAAGTTAAGACAGGATATCGAGGGAACATCAGAAGACACCGAAACAAGAGAAAATGTAGCACCCGGGCAAATCATAGAAGCCAGCAATTAAACCATCCCCATCAGCATCAGCCCATCTGTTACCTCAATACATGTAATCAGTCAATTAGAATAATCTGCAGATCCATAACGTTCGTTCCTGTTGGTCCTGTTATGATCAATGAATCAATTTCCTTAAAGAAATTATATGAATCATTGTTATTCAGATAGTCCAGCGGATCAAGGCCCATTTCCCTTGCCTTTATAATCGTACGTCCATCAACAATGGCGCCTGCTGCGTCAGTTGGCCCGTCTGTTCCGTCTGTACCGGCAGAAAGCAGGGTAATACCATCCATGCCCTCTATTTCCATGGCAAAGCTCAGAGCGAGCTCCATATTTCGCCCACCCTTACCTTTTCCTTTAACCGTAACGACTGTTTCACCGCCTGAGATCAAACAAATCCCGCCATCATGCTCTTGTGAGAAACTCTTTTTTGCTTTTTCAGCCAGCCATCCGGCAACTTCCCTTGCCTCTCCCGTCACATCCGAAGACAGCACTTCGGTTTCAAGTCCTTCATGTTGAGCTTCTTTTAAGGCTGCCTCAACAGCTTTTTGATTACTACCGACGATAATATTCTGTACAGACCTGAATATTTGACTGTTATCGTTCGGGGTATCAGGTATAGTGCCGGCATTACCGCTATTAAGAATATTTATTACACTCTGAGGCGCTTTCTCAATAAGATTGTATTTTTCAATTACTCTTAATGCATCACTGAAAGTTGATGGATCTGCAGATGTAGGACCTGATGCAATCACGTCCAGTTTATCTCCAATCACATCAGAGATTATAATGCTTATGATTTTTGCAGGGTATGCAATTTCTGCTAGCCTTCCCCCTTTTACTTTTGAAAGATGCTTTCGAACTGCATTCAGCTCTACAATATCAGCACCGGACTTAAGCAACAGATCTGTGATCAACTGTTTTTCACCTAAATTTACTTCATCTATAGGAGAAACAAGAAGTGCTGATCCCCCGCCTGATATGAGGCATAGTACGAGAGTTTCTTTATCAGCAGCCTTTAAGAGCTCAATAATCTTTTCAGTTGCCTTAATCCCATTCTCATCTGGAATAGGATGTGCCGCCTCAAACACTGTTATTTTTTTTAAGTCTTTGCTCTGAGATTTGTGCTCTGACCCCTGTTTTTTTGCATGCCCGTACTTTGTCACCACAATCCCTGCGGAGATGCGATCAGTATCTATAACTTCCTCTATTGCAACAGACATCTGATATGCTGCCTTTCCAAATCCGACCACTATAATGTCCTTAAAGCTTTCCTGCCTCAGACTGGAATTAATGTCTCTTGCGCATTCTTTGACAATGATTTCGGGATTCACCGCTGCAAGGGCGCTCCGAAATATATTATTGGCAAGTTCCCTGTTCTTCACTGTACTCTTTTTCTTGACCTATTATTTATAAGCATTTATACTTATCTTACTAGAATTTATATATTTTTTTGTCCTTTCAGCCTGCGGGCATGCTTTTTAAGGCTGAATGAGAATAGAGCTGGAATTATGGCAGATTTTCATCAAACAGGTGTAATAGCAACATTTCACAAACTGGGCACAACCGAGCTTGAGAAAATCGAAGCCGAACTTTCATGGTATTCCCAGGAACGTCCTATCGCCCTTGTTCTGCCTTCACTTTATTCTGAATTAAAAGCCGATGCCCTTGCAGTCCTATCGCCCTTGTTCTGCCTTCACTTTATTCTGAATTAAAAGCCGATGCCCTTGCAGGGATAATCAGCCAGCTGAAGTCCGTAAATTACTTGAAGGAAATAATAGTGACCCTCGGCCCCTGCAGCAGAGAAGAGTTTGAACATGCAAAAAGATATTTCTCTGTACTGCCCCAGACTACACATATTATCTGGAACAACGGAGACAGGGTAAGTGCAGTATATAAAACCATTGAATCTGCAGGGCTGCAGCTTGGTGATGCCGGCAAAGGTCAGTCTGCCTGGATGGCATATGGCTATCTTATCGCTCAAAAAAATATCAGCGTTATAGCCCTTCATGATTGTGACATTCTTACCTATGACCGCAGAATGCTGGCAAGACTCTGCTATCCAACTGTCAATCCTAATCTTAAATATGAATTCTGCAAAGGATATTACAGCAGGGTCACAGATAAAATGTATGGAAGAGTCTCGAGACTTCTTGTCACTCCCCTTTTAAGGTCACTCATTAAAATACATGGTCATATCCCTCTTCTTGAATTTCTTGACAGCTTCAGATATCCCCTTGCCGGAGAGTTTTCCATGGATATAGATATCGCACGTGTCAATAAGATCCCCGGTGACTGGGGTCTGGAAGTCGGGGTGCTTGCAGAGGTGTACAGAAACTGTTCTGACCGGAGAGTCTGTCAAATAGATATAGCTGACAATTACGAGCATAAACACCAGTCACTTTCTCCCAATGATATGTCAACAGGACTTCTGAAAATGTGTATTGATATAAGTAAATCGGTCTTCAGAACTCTTGCATCAGAAGGGCTGGTGTTCTCAAGCGGCCTCTTCAGATCTCTTATTGCTACCTATGTTAAAACAGCGCAGGACATGCTTAAGCAATATGAGGACGATGCAGCGGTAAACGGTCTTATATTTGACAGGCATGAAGAGAGTCTTGCGGTGGAAACATTCACACAGGGAATAAAGGTAGCTTCAGAGATCATAATGAAAGATCCTCTTGGCGTTCCCTTAATATCAAGTTGGGACCGGGTTTCATCAGCTTTGCCAAAGGTAATGGAAATGGTAAAATATGCCGTTGAAGAGGATAATAAATAATTTCATTAAATTAAGTGTGAAGAGGAGCACATGAAAAATAAATAATACGTATAATCTTAAACAGGAATTTGTATATACAAATATTTTAAAAATAATTATATGGGAGGTAAAATGAGCTTTTGGGACAAAATTCAGGAAGACTTAAAAAAGAACTTTCAGGAAGGTCTGGAGATTTTCAGGGAAGGCAGCTCTGTAGTAACTGACACTCTGGGAAAGTTTACCGAGGAAGGCAAGAAAAAATACAAGGTATTTAACCTGAACATGAAAGTCCAGGAGGACTTTGCCAAGCTTGGAGGAGCAATATACGATCTGATAGATATAATTGCCAGGATCAATAAAATGGAAAATCAGATCACCTCGGTTGATGCAAAAGACACGAAGAAAACAGTGAAGAAAACAGCGAAAAAGACCGTAAAGAAAAGCACAGCTAAAAAAACCGTAAGAAAGAGGAGTACAGCAAAAAAACAAACCAAGAAATCAACATGAATCGAACCCTGTTAAGCATAGCTGCAGCCTCTGTCATGATTTTCATGCTGGTTGATTTCAGGACAGAGTCCAATGTAAGACACGAACCTGTACCTGAAATAGTTGAAACCAGTTTTACGGTAAACGGCGCTGTCCAGCCCCGGGAAACTCTCGAAGTTATTTTCAATAAATTACATCTTGACAAGAAGGACCTCTCAGCAATTCTCACAAGTTCAAAGGGGGTTCATAATCTTTCAATGATATCCGTTGGAAGCCTGTATTCCTTTGTGGTCGATAAAGAAGAAAACAGGGTCCAGAAAATGCATCTGGAAATTGACGATATGTCCTTCCTGGATGTTACGAAAGACTCTGAAGGTTTCACATCCAGAAAAGTAACCCTTCCGGTCACCATAAAAACCGGATCGCTCTATATTAACATTACTGATAATCTCTCCAATGCCATGCCCAGCACACACAGGGAGTATCACAAACTGGCTTTAAAACTGTCAGATATTTACGCATGGGACATTGATTTTTCAAGTGATATAAGAAGCGGTGATTCTGTCAGGATTATCGTAGAGGAGTTATGGGTCGGTGAGGTATTTAAGGGGTATGGTGATATACTGGCAGCAGAGTTCGTAAATAACGGTAACACCCACGAGGCTTACCGATATGAAACTGATGGGTATGTTGGCTACTATGACAGAAAAGGCAAGTCTCTGAAAAAGGCCCTTTTAAGATCTCCGCTTAAATTCAAATATATAAGTTCCCGATTCAGCAAGAGACGATATCATCCAATACTCAGAAAACACAGACCTCACCTGGGAGTAGATTATGCAGCCCCGACAGGTACGCCGGTTTCTACAGCAGGAAGCGGAACAGTGCGGTTTTCAGGTTATAAAGGACAGAACGGCAGGATGGTTAAAATAAAACACCGCGGAGGCTACATAACATATTACGGACATCTTTCGAAAATACCAAAGAAAATCAGAAAAGGGGTGAAAGTATCCCAGGGAGATATAATCGGTTATGTGGGAAGTACAGGACTGTCAACCGGGCCGCATCTTGATTACCGGATCAAGTTTAACGGCAGATTTGTCGATCCCCTGAAAATAAAGCTTCCCCGGGGCACATCGGTTCCAAAAAAACTAATGGCGGATTTCAGGAATGTTGTAGACAGCTTTGACTCAAGGCTTGCATCAATAGTTCAGCCTGTAATGGCCTTTCAAGATAAAGGCAACGTATCAGGTTAGGTCCGGATTTTCGATTTATCTGTATAAAGATATTTACAATACATTTAATAACAAGGGCATAACGATTCCCTTTTCTCACAGAACCGTTTATGTAAGAGAGGAGAAACATTGGCTAAATCATCAAAATCCTTTGAATTCAAGCAGTGTGTCAGTATTGTTAAATCTACCGGCAAACATGCAAAAAACCTTCGTGAATTAAGAAAGCTGATCGCTCTTGTGGGAGATGAATCCATATTTCACCATACCCACCAGTATTTCCTTAAGGGTCATATGCTTGATTACACAAATGATTTCTCTCAATGGGCCGGTGAAAACCTTGAAGAGAGGGCCCTGGCAGAACGGCT
>CALZJD010000081.1 GCA_945787795.1 Thermodesulfovibrionia bacterium
GTAAATAAACTAAACCTTGGCGACCCTGAGGGTAATCAGGGCTGGATGGAAGGGCATCCGTAAGAGTCAGGATACACCTGATTTGTTAAAGAGGAAAGGATAATGGCATGAATGCATTACACGTTGAACATAAGACTACTGAAAGCATAAAGGGAATAGATCCGGTCACTATTGATCATCAATGCATAAGCCGTTTCCAGGGGTTAACAGAGGCCCGGAAAAAACAGATTCTCATAATTGAAGATAACAGGAATCTTGCAGAGCTCATGTCAATGATTTTTGAAGATGACGGAGATGTGGAAATCGCGGACAATGGCAGCATCGGACTGACCAAAGTCAGCAATATGTATTTCGATGTTATTATTTCGGATATTGAAATGCCTGTAATGGATGGAATTGAATTCTTTTATCAGGCATTGAACATTTATCCAAATATTACAGAAAGAATAGTTTTCTGCAGCGGTTCATCTAAAGAAGCTCATCAACGTTTTATCCATAAATACTGTTTACGCTATTTACCAAAGCCCTGTGGTTTAGAGGAATTAAGGGGTATTGTGTATGACATCATGAGTGAAACATCACAATAATACTGAAAATACATCTCATCATAGAGAATTAAATTTATTTTCAGATACAGGAATGCTAGTTGATACGATTTCTTCATAAAGGGGAGACAATATGATTACATATATATGCAGTTTCGTAATAACATTTCTTTTACTCATGGCGGGTAATGGGTTTACCGCGACTTTTCATGTGACTAATACACAGGAATTAAGAAGGGCGCTTATTGATGCTTCCGGTAACAGGAAAGATGATACCATTATTTTACATGCCGGTATCTATAAGACTGCAGACGATGGAGAAGGCACATTTATGTTCATTGATATTGAACCACATAATCTTGTTATAAAATCCAAAGATGGGCTGAAAAGAAAAGAGGTTATTCTTGACGGTGGCAGCACTGATACTGTTTTTTCATTTACAAATCCACAATGTTCTGAATGTACAATTACCCTGGAGAGATTATCTATTATCAATGGCAGCTCAGAAGGAATAGAAAGTGACTATAACATTAATATATTGAGTTCCAGTATCATAAATACCACAGGGGGAAAAGGTATGCTCAGCAAAGGGGGCATTGCCGCTACAAGTTCGATTATTATTGAGTAAATGAAACAGGAAGTTGCAATATAATAGTTGTCATTCCGGACGGAGCAACTCCTGGTAAATATCGGTTTCGGCAGGGGATCATGGAGTTTGACAAACTAAAGACGCCCTGTTTTTTAAATGCCTGCTTATAAGTAACAACTCCTGAAAATCATTATGAACAATTGAAAGCACGCAGAAAAAAAGGGCCTGAAATATCCAGGCCCTTTCCGATGACTCTCTATCAGCTATAACTGATTATTTACTTCCCAATTGAATTATTTGCTGAGTCTCAAAGCTCCATACAGCACTGGATGTTTCTCCTCCCTTACCATCATCAGCAACTATCTGCCAATAATATGTGGTGCCGCTAAGGAACCCTGATACTTCCCGGCTAACCTCATCTTGTGAGGTATTACTGCCTGATGGTGTGACACTGTCATCACTCAATTTTCCACAAGAGACCAGGAGAAGCATTCCAGTAACTGCCATGGCTGCAGCAAACACATGAAGTTTCTGACCGGTTCCTCTATTAAATGGGATAATTATCACTATCCCGGCAAATAACAATCCTATGCTAAAACTGCCAATCCCGGCATAATAATTATCCTGGCCTGTAGCAGACAGGATATTTGTTTCCATTACACATCCGGTGGTAAAGCTGGGATCTTCACATATATGTAACTGATAAGATACGCGGTCACCATCAGGATCAGTTGATTTTTCCCACGTAAACTCGACTTTTTTCCCGTGGCCCTTTCCCCTGTGTTTTGGAGATTTGGGTTTAGGTCTGGAAGGCGGATTATTGGTAACAGAGGACAGGCCGGAACCATTAAGGGTTATTTCTGCCATACGTTCATTGGAGTCGTTGGATGAAATAGTGATGACATCAGAAAAATGACCCGCAGAGTCTGGAGAGAACCTGACGGTAAAGGAACACATGCCTGATGGTGCTACATGTTGCCATGAACAGTTGTCAGTTGAGATACGAAAAGGTGTTGATGACTGGTCAGTCTGAGTGATA
The DNA here is from genome assembly GCA_945787795.1 of Thermodesulfovibrionia bacterium. Lineage (GTDB taxonomy): Bacteria > Nitrospirota > Thermodesulfovibrionia > UBA6902 > UBA6902 > CALZJD01. Next base: position 2,174 of record CALZJD010000081.1, read on the forward strand.
TTCTCTATCACAAGGTTTTCATTACCATCATTCTTCACGGTTATCGTTTGATCCGATGAATTAAATTCTGTTATATCTCCAAATGGTATGTGAAGGTCATCAAAAGGTGCAACAGAATCATTAATGGTTATTTCTGGCTCAGGAGAAGGATTGATAACATCAGATACCTTCCCGAGAAGAGTCATATTTGTAACGGGAGCGTCAGGATCATCCGACAGCATTGAGAGGGTTGCTGTCCTGGTACCAGCTGACGCTGGTGTGAAGATAATATCAAAGAAGCAGGTTTCACCTGCCGGCAGCGTATGAAAAGAACACCCGTCATTCTCTCCCATATAAAATTCCTGAGAGTCATTACCCGTAATGTCAATCTCGTTAATGCCCAGTTCTGCTGTCCCTGTATTTGTAATTATCATGGTCTTTGATGCGGCAACATCTATCTGACTTAAAATTTCCACTTCACTCGATTGACATGAAATTGACACATTATCTAATGCCCAGAATCCATCTGCAGTATTATTGGAATATGTGAAATTAACCCTGGCATCTTGCGTATGGGCCAAAGAACTAATGTCCATATTCTTCCTTGCAGGGGTTGGATATCCATCATCATCAGCAATTCTTGCTGAGTTTGTCCACGTAATTCCTCCATCATCGCTGATATCCACATCAATACTTCCCGCATACCAATAGTACTGATGAGTAAAGTCAAGTTCTATACTGTTACAAGAAGATGTATCTATTGATCCGGTTTCGAGTTCTTCAATCCCTGTTGTCATACAGGAAGAGTCCGCAATTGCGTAATACCCTTCAATTGGATAATCAATATACCTGCTGCATGGATTATCTGTATTCCAGGCACCCTGCACGTGCCACGTTTCCGGAATGCCTGAGGAAAAATCCTCATGTAATAAAACACTCCCTACCTTTATATGGGGGGAGCACCCTTCATCGACCTTTCCGTTGCAATCATTATCAAGCCCGTCTTCACAGGTGATTTCAGGGTTTTCTTCGGGTAAGTTCGGCTCGCATGTATTGTCTTCTAAACCGCCTTGACACACGAGTTGTCCTGATGACTGACATACACCTGTTCCACAGGTGGTCTCTGTTATCACATAATCCTCATCCACTCCGCCGTCACAGTCATCATCTATGTTGTTACAGAGACTGTCATCAGCTGCAGCCCCTGCTAATGGATCACACGTATCATTAATCCAGACCCCCGCGCTGCAGGTATCTCGTCCTGTATTGCCAGCACAGGCCCCCACACCGCACGTGGTTGTCCGGGTAAGGTTCTCATCAACTGCTCCGTCACAGTCATTGTCAAGATTATCGCATGTCTCTGCTGAAGGAGTTCCCGGGATACACGTATCATCACCCCAGACTCTACCGCTGCAGGTCTCTATTCCCGTTGATCCGCATTCACCTGCTCCACAGGTGGTCGGTCGGGTTTGTCCATTGATACAACCGCAGCCCTCATCCACTGTTCCATCACAGTCATCATCTAAACTGCTGTCACATACCTCAGGTAATGCTCCTGCCAGTGGATCACAGGTGTTCACTTCTGTCCCGCTCTGACATTCAAACTGCCCCGTATTCCCTGAGCATGCACCCACTCCACAGGTAGTTGCCGTTATCACATAATCTTCATCTACTCCGCCGTCACAGTCATCATCTATTCCATTACAGTCAGAATCATCACCTGCTGGAGTTCCGGCATCGCATGTATTGACTTCCGAACCGCTCTGGCACACGAGCTGGCCTGTTGACTGACATGCACCTGTCCCGCATGATGTGTTTGTTGGAGAATAATTATTATCAGGTGTGCCATCACAATTATTATCTATTCCATTGCAGTCAGAATCATCGCCTGTTGGAGTTCCGGCAGTGCATGTGTCTGTAACAGAGCCATTGCTGCATATGAGCTGACCTGTTGACTGACATGCACCTGTTCCACATGATGTATTTGTTGGAGAATAATTATTATCAGGTGTGCCATCACAATTATTATCTATTCCATTGCAGTCAGAATCACCTGCCCCGGGATTAATATTCGATGCATTATCATTGCAGTCATTTCCAGGTGTTGTCTGACATCCAGCAGGTACACATCCATTGCCTGAACAGGATTCATCTGTGGATACATCAACATATCCGTCATTATCGCTGTCACAATAATAATGTATCAGCGGTGGCGGTGCTGCTGTAGTGAACATATAATCACCTGAGACGGCCTCATTACCTAACCCATCCCGGCTGATTACTCTGTAATGGTAGAGTTTTGAAGATTGAAGATCATTAATCAACTGCATATGGCTGGTCACCATTGATGAGTCAAGAGCGGTTGTATTGCCATAAGATGTATTAAAACCATATTCAATTCGGGTATCAGATGCTTCATTAGTTGTCCAGCTGATATTTGCTGAGGAACTTGTCATGTCAGCTGATTGAACACTGCTGATGACCGGAGATGTTGTATCTATTATGGGAATATATATACTTAACTCATTTGAGAATACACTTTCATTTGGAGGCACTGAAAGATCATATGCAGTTATAACAAAATAATAGGTGAGCCCCTCTGTCAGGTTATTTATTTGATACTCAGATACATTTCCAATATCTGTGATGTGAGTATAATTGCCTTTTTCAATACCATGATGAATTTTATAACCTGCCAGGTCAGTTAAAGGTGTCTCATCTGTGTTTGTTGTGGGTGGATCCCAGGTAAGAGTTACATTTCCCGCATAAAGACTGACCGGGGTCAGAAGAATAATTATGCTTACTATTAATTTAGTGAAGATAACGTCGCATGTTACATTTCTTACCATAGTATTCCTCCATATAACAAACAGCATATGTCCGATAAGAAAAACAGGCACAGTCACGGGGAAACTGCAGGATACAGAATATTGTCCAGACTTACTGGCTATTCTGATTCATGAAACATATAGGGATCTGTGGCTTTTTGTCCTCAGGATCACTATTGTTTGCCCTATCGAAAAAGCCATTCTATGTGATCATCAATCTATGATAGATGCAAAGGGCCATCCGTGTGAGTAATCGAGATCACAACTTTTAATATTTCTGCATAAGGGAGAATTAAAATGAAATGATAACTGAAGAAAAAAATAGTTCAATGGCATGAAAATACAGAAAACATGGGCAAAGAACAGAATCGAATGTCTGATTAAAAAATCATCGAATTAGGCGGGGATTAAGCTCTTATTTCAATTCGTTCCAATTGAAAATATAAATTAATCAAGGAGGAGTTTGGTGGCGGTGGCTGGATTTGAACCAGCGACGCCGCGGATATGAGCCGCGTGCTCTGACCAACTGAGCTACACCGCCAAGGACTAAGATATTAACAAAATTGAGCTTTCAAAGTCTACTTAAAGACAGGGTATAGGTAATGGGTTATGGGTAAGAGGAATAAATACGCCTTTATATGTTAAAGATCCCGGCCAAGCTGGAATGAAAGGGGTTTAAAATTTCTATCGAAGTTGAACTTCAATAGAATCACAATTTAAATTTTTTAAAAGCTGGTAAAATATCGCATGCCTCGTACAAAGATCCTTTTTCAATGCCAGAACTGCGGATATTCTAGCCCCAAATGGCTTGGCAAATGCCCTGACTGCAGTGAATGGAACAGCTTTACTGAAGAAGAACGCGTATCAAAGCTGAAGACCCAGAAGACGGCTGAGCCTGTTACGCTTTCTGACATTACTCATACGGAAGGTGACAGATACTCCACAGATATTAATGAGCTGGACAGGACTCTTGGAGGCGGTGTTGTTATGGGATCTGTCGTGCTTGTAGGCGGTGATCCGGGCATCGGCAAATCCACCATCATCCTTCAGTCATTAAAAGGGTTGTCCAGACTGGGCAATGTTCTTTATGTATCAGGCGAAGAATCGCCTGAACAGGTAAAGCTCAGGGCTGAACGGCTTAATATAAAGTCAGACAAAATCATTCTTCTTCCTGAGACCTCTCTTGAAGGCATCATCTCCATCACTCAGAAAGTAAAGCCCCATGTAATTGTTGTTGATTCGATCCAGACGATCTTTTCTGTTGAGCTTTCCTCTGCGCCCGGTTCAGTGAGCCAGATCAGGGAGTGCGCCACCAAGCTTATGTTCCTCGCAAAAAAGCAGAACATTCCCTTATTCATCATAGGTCATGTTACAAAGGACGGCGCCATTGCAGGGCCAAAAGTGCTGGAGCATATTGTTGATACCGTACTGTATTTTGAGGGAGACAGGGGAAGCCCTTTCAGGATATTACGGGCCGTTAAAAACAGGTTCGGTCCTGCCAACGAGATAGGGGTATTTGAGATGGTCGAGTCAGGCCTGAAAGAAGTGGACAACCCTTCAGAGCTTTTTCTGTCAGAAAAGCCTGATAATGTTCCCGGATCAATTGTTACCGTAAGCCTTGAGGGCACACGGCCTCTTCTTGTCGAGATCCAGGCCCTTGTAACTGCTTCAAGCTTCGGCGTTCCCAGAAGGACCGCCATTGGTGCTGACTACAATAGAATCAATCTGCTTGTTGCTGTATTGGAAAAACGGGTCGGCATGCAGCTTGGCGGAATGGATATATATGTGAATGTGGTAGGCGGCCTGCGGCTTGATGAGCCTGCAATTGATATGGGAATCGTTGCTGCCATTGCTTCATCTTTTAAAAACAAGGCGATCAACAGGGAGTTTTTTACCTTCGGTGAAGTGGGACTGTCCGGTGAACTGCGTGCCATAAGTCAGGCAGGCGTCAGAATAAGAGAGGCTGCAAAGCTGGGTTTTAAAAAGGGGGTTGTCCCGGTTAATAACGCCAATACAGTTGATAACCATGATATAGATATGATCGGGGTCAAGAGTGTTGAAGAAGCTATTGAAATACTTTTCTTTTAGCATCCTTTTTATTTTTATTGCCTGCGCCCCAAAGCCAAAACTCCTGCCCCCCCCTCTTTATCAGGATACGGCATTTTCCCTTGAAGAGATTATTTTAAAAGCCGGATCCGGTCTGGATTCCCTGAAGGCAATCAGCAATATTACTGTGGAAAAGAATGATAAACACTTTTCTACGTTCAGTGCATCAACGCTCATTAAAAACCCTGACTGGGTCCATATGAGAGTGTACCAGCTCGGCATGCTGGTCAGGGACTTTGTTATTAAGGACAATATTCTTTATGTCCTGTCAGGGAAAAAAGATCTAAATCTGAAAAGCTTTGGCAGAGAGATGCATAACGCCATATTCTGGTGGGAAGATATACAAGATGGTTCATTGACCGTTACAAACGATACATATATAATCCGCTCTTTCCACAAGGAGCTTCATCTGGATCGTGATACTCTCCTGCCTCTCAAACAGATAATCAGTTCAGAACAGGGCTTAATAGTAATGACATACGAAGAACCAAAGGAGACTGACGGGTACTGGTATAAATCGATCATCGAACTCTATCTTAATGAATTCAAATTCAGCGTGAAGCTGAAAAAGTTGATAAAAAACCCGTCCCTTACTGAAGCTGATTTTAGAATCAGATAGTTATTGGTCATATGCTGAAGTAAACAAGCCCTTTTTCCCCAATGCTGTTTTTGCAGGGCGTATCGCGATACGCCCGTAGCCCACACTAATCACACGGCCAGGAAGGAATGTTTAATTCCTTCCTACCCAAAATGCCTGTACTTTTCCGCCTCTTCATCCGTAGGCTGTAAATCAAGATTCTGTGCCACCGACTCTACCACGTCCCTGCCAATAGGCGTTGCCTTTACCAGAAATCCCTCAAGAATAGCATTATCACA
>CALZJD010000082.1 GCA_945787795.1 Thermodesulfovibrionia bacterium
AGAAACCGGTGACAGGCCTGAGATCACGACCCATACATACCTTTTGATCAACCGGCTTAATTTCAATTTTTCAAAGCTCATCGCACTCGGAGCAGAATATCGGATTCTGGCCCAGCAGGAAGCAGACGACAGAAGGCGGGGCTGGCTGGCTGAACTTATGTCCGCACGTTATGATCATATCCGCCTGGGTGTCGGGTATAACTTTACCGACTTTACTGACAATGAATTCTCGGACAATGACTACTCTGTTGAAGGATGGTTCCTGAGAGTCCAGGGTAAATATTAATGGAGATTTTATTACATAGAATGAACTGAAAGGAAAACTCATGATTTTCACCGTTTATGTCGAAATATAAGAAAGCTATGCGAACTTTTGAAGAAATGAGAAAATTACTGAAATCAAAAGGCGGCCGGTCTCTTGAGATCGTTGTGATAATGCTCGTGGTCATGTTCTTTTTTTCATTAGTGCTTTCAGTTATGAGCACCCTGTTTCCATCAGGAACAGGTATTAAAGACATCAGAAATCTCAGTGGAGACCGCGACCACGGAGCAGACAATGCTGACCGCAGCCTGTTGTTGGCACACGGGGATGAGAAAGCCGGTGTAATTGATACTGATTTAGCTGCTGCGGTCCTTAAACGCATGAATAGAAATGTGAAAAGCAAGAGGGCCGGGTCAATAGCGTGGGCAGACGCAAAAAAAGATATGCCATTATATGACCGGGACGCGGTCCAGACACTTGGAGGATCTACTGCTATGATCCATATGGACGAAGGGAGCTCCATGCGGATGGGAGAAAATTCACTCATCATTATCAGAAAAGTCGAGCAGGATAAAATCTTTGGAGAAAAACGTTCGTTTGTTGTTGTCATGGATGGAGAGCTGCAGGGAAAATTCAGTGGAACTGAACATGTTGAGGTGACCACGCCCAGCGCAGTAGCTAAAATCAAGACCATGCCGGTATCCGGAAAACAGTCAGAGTTCAGGGTTCGGGTCAATCCTGATAAATCATCAACCTTCTCTATATTGAAGGGTTCGGCAAAGATTACGGCCAAAGGGAAGACAGTGGAGTTAAAGCACAATCAAATGACCACTGTTGATTTAAATAAATCCCCTTCCCTGCTGATTTAAATAAATCCCCTTCCCTGCCGATTTCCATACCACAACCGGTAAAACTTGTTAAGCCGGAAAGAAGGGAGCTTTTTTACTACCGTGACCTTCCTCCTTCAATACTCTTTACCTGGAAAGATAAAAAAAATGCAGATGGATATCGCTTCATGCTTGCGCGTGATCCGGATTTTGAGGATGTCATGTATGATGAACGCCTGTTGAAAAATAAATTTTCTCTCGGCAACCTGAGAAACGGTTCCTATTTTTGGAGAGTAAGTGCTGTGAAAAACCGGGGCGATGGCATCTTCAGTGATGCAAGGGAGGTTGTGGTCACCCGTGACATCGACCCGCCCAGGCTCAGTATAGAGGAATTGCCTCAAACAGTATATGAGGATACATTCACTGTACACGGCTCTACTGAGCAGGGTGCTGATGTTTTTGTCGGAGGAACTCCGGTACATATTTCTCCGACAGGATCATTTGAATATGAACTGCTGCTTGAGCATGGTCTTAATGTCCTTGTGGTGGAGGCCGTTGACAGCGTAGGGAATGTTGCGTATTTTTCGCAGCTTATAAACAGTAAATTCTGAACGTATGATGGAGAATGCATGATTAAGAAATTAAATATTCCAATCCGGTTTAAAATTCTGGTAGCCATACTGTTCATCATTACCGTGGTAGTCAGCATTATTACATTCACCATGGCAAATATGTTTCACACAGATAAAACAGCCTATATATATGATACGACCTCAACGATTGCTGTACACAAGTCACAGGAGGTAAGCTCCCTGATGACAGGATACCGTGAACGGCTTCAGGTATTTGTCAACCTGATGTATGAACAGGATTTATATCAGGAGCAGAAATCCAAACTGCTCACACAGTTATTTGAAGAATTCCAGGAGTTTATAGCAATTACATTGTATCGTAAAGATGCAAAGCCTGTCACTATATATGATGCAAAAAGTCTTGAACGTGCGGGTCTGGACGTGGAAGACTTCACCCGGTATCGCGATGAACATCCCTTTCCCATAGACCGGATCCACCGGGACAAAGTATTTATTGAGAACTCTACTTTTACAGATAAACTGCAGATCATGACTATTGCTATTTCTTATCAACATGCTGATGCACCGGATCCGACAGTAGTGGAGGCGGTTATTAGACTGAAAAATCTCCTTAGCCTGGCCTCAAGGTCCAAGGTATTTGAAACTTTTATCATGGACTCAAGGGGTAATCTGCTGGTCCATTCAGATGCCGGAAGGGTGTTTCCCGTAACCCGGGTTGACTGGATCCCTGATATTGAGAATCTTATTCATAAAAGCAGTCTCGGCGGGACCCTTGAGTATATTCAGGACGGCAGGCAGGTTGTAGGAGGCTTTGCACCTGTAGACCCGGGGAAGCTCCTCATTGGCGTACAGATCCAGAAGACGGCAGCATATCTTACTGCACGGTCGCTGCTTGAAAACCTGATGGTCGTTTCTTTTGTGCTGCTTATCATTTCTGCACTCCTGGGAATATTCTGGTCAAAGCGTTTTACAAAACCGATTGAACGGCTCTCAGAAGCAGCGAAAGTAGTCGGGACAGGAGATTACGACATTAACGTTGAAAGCAGCAATTCACGTGATGAAATTGGAGAACTCGCCGATTCTTTTAATAAAATGGCTTATGAGCTCGATACCCGTGCAAAAGCTCTGCAGGACGCACAGAGTGCGCTTGTCCAGTCTGAAAAGCTGGCCGCATTCGGGCAGCTGGGAGCAGGCATAGCCCATGAGGTCAAGAATCCTCTTGCCGGCATCCTTGGTTTTGCACAGCTGTCATTGCGGAAAGTTGAAAAAGACAACCCTCTTCATAAGAATCTGCTGACTATTGAAAAAGAAACAAAGCGCTGCAAAACAATTATTGATAACCTGCTGAAATTTGCAAGGCAGGAGAAAGTCGCTTTTGAATTAACTGATATTAATAATGTAGTTGAAGAGTCGATTGCCATTATGGACCACCAGCTCGGCATTCACGGGGTAAAGGTTGAAAAAGAACTTGCAGAGGATCTGTCTCAAATTATGGCCAATGGAAACCAGATCCAGCAGATCCTGATGAACTTCATGCTCAATGCAGAGCAGGCCATGAACGGCGAGCCCGGGGTGATTACATTTTCAACACGTCTGTTCAATGAAAGCAGCATTGAACTCCGTATACAGGACAACGGCCCGGGAATCCCCGAAGATATCCAGGCAAAAATATTCGATCCATTTTTCACAACCAAACCTGCCGGTAAAGGGACCGGTCTCGGACTGTCTGTGAGCTACGGCATAGTTAAAGACCATAAGGGAGATATCCGGGTTGAAAGTAAGCCCGGACAAGGCACCACATTTGTCATCACCTTTCCCATTGCAGGGGAAACTGATCAGACAGTGCCGGTTGCTGATGAACATCAGATAGAGCAGGTATCTGACGCTGCAACAGAACAACAGATATGAGAATACTGTTGATTAACAATGACAATTAATTCCGTACTTCTTCCTGAAACATTAAAGGAAGGGGCAGTTTGTGTCGAAATGAGTTTAGGTGAATTAGCGAAGGAATATGTAAAGGAGACACTCGGGTCAGAAACAACTGATGATATTATCATTAATTTCGGCCTGGCAACATTTCCAGAGGATGGCAGAGACAGCATGACGCTGCTAAAAGCAGCGAAAGAAAATATCTCTCAGGCATTATTTGAGGAATAGGGAACAGGGACAGAAAAACATGAATGTAAATAAAAATACCCGGGTTTTAGTCGTAGATGATGAGGAGAGCTTACGCGGCATCGTGACCCAGGTCCTGAGTGAAGATGGTCATGATGTAACAGAAGCATCAAGTGCTGAAGAAGCCCTGGAAATATTCCAGAAGGGATCCTATCCTCTTGTTATCTCTGACATCAAAATGTCGGGCATGAGCGGAATAGAACTGCTGCAGGAAATCAAGAAATTAAATACTGATACACAGTTTATTATAATGACGAGCTATGCTTCTCTTGATACGGTAATTACGGCAATGAGGCACGGTGCTTATGATTACCTGATTAAGCCTTTTGAAGACATTGATCTCGTTACAGCAGTTGCAAGCCGTGCAATCGAAAAAATACAGCTTATTAAAGAAAACCAGCAGCTGGTAAAAGAGCTCCTTCTGAAGAACGATGATCTGAAAAAGGCAAATGAAAGACTGGTTGAAATGGCTGTACGGGACGGCCTCACCGGACTGTACAACCATCGTTATTTTCAGGAATCTCTTGCATTGGAAGTGGTGCGGTCCCTCCGTTACGGCCATAGGTTTTCATTGCTCTTTATTGATGTAGATAACTTTAAACATTATAACGACGCACACGGGCATCTCGAAGGAGACAGGCTCCTTATCAAGCTGTCACAGACAGTAAAAGAACAACTGCGCGGCTCAGATATAGTAGCCAGATATGGTGGAGAAGAGTTTGTGATCATTCTGCCTGAAACCACGCGGGAAGATGCTACCCAAATTGCTGAGCACATCCGTACATCTGTGGCTGAATTCCCCTTTAAGGGACGGGAAATTCAGACCACCGGCAATATTACCATAAGTATGGGAGTTGCCACATTCCCTGATGACGGGTCTGATGGAACTTCCCTTATCAAGCACGCTGATGATTTACTATACAAAGCAAAAAATAGCGGTCGAAATAAAGTCTGTACATAACTACTGATTTACCCTGATTTCCTGATCCTGCTTTTAATCTTTTTCTCGTGGTCCTTGCCGTTTGTTACGAAATCGTTAAAAGAGGCTTCATTGTCACAGCAGAGCAGGGAGGCTATCAGTTTGTTCGTATATGTCTCAACCATTGATTCCTCCAGGGCCAGAGTAATCCTGAGGGCTTGCTTGAACGTAACAGGGCCGTTACTGATTTTCCTGTTAATCTTTTCCGCCTGCTGTAATGCCTCCCTGATCATGGGTTTTGAGGGAAGCAGATTCATTTTTCGGACGTCATCGCATAATCCGAGAGATTTTACATCATTTAAAAATGATATATGTTCTTTTTCATCATTATATAAGTCTTCCCAGAAGTCCTGTTCTTCAGGAAATAACTGCATTAATTTGCTGTATATAGATGCGGCAGCACTTTCAACTTTAATGCAGCCGTTAATAATTTCGTTTCTATCCATGAATACCCCCTTTATCGGCACCTTAAAAAAATATGAAAAAGAATATGCAGAAGATCATTAATTCTGCAATAAACCAAACCGTTATTAAAAGGGAATAATGGAGTGATAAAATTATTTTATAAATGCTGAGTAATTACATCCGGATGATGGTCTGGGAATAGGGGAGGGCAAACTTGTATTTTTCCACTTCATCAAAGAGAATTACGAACTCTTCGTGGGCCTCACGTACATGTACGTTGGTATATGACGATCCGGTAAAATCAAGGAGATAGAACCCTTCCTGGCCAAGGTCAAAGTGGGCCTTTTCCCCTGCATACGTTTCCAGTAATTCCTTGTATGTCATTGCGAATCCTCCTTTATGTAATCAATCCCGAAGGATGTACTTATATATCGAGCTTTTTTCGATATTTCTGAACCTTATGAATATTATTTCTGGAGAAAGGGCTTTCTTAAACGGGGTTTACTGAATATTACAACCAAGGCTGGCGAGTGACTCAAGCAGTGAATTATGGTCAATATAATGGATGCCCCTGATTCCGATTGCGCTGGCAGCATCAGAATATTCCTTTATATCATCAATATATATGCACTCTTCAGGTTTTAATCCCAATTTATTAAGGGCATCAAGGTAAATTTTTCTGTCAGGCTTCATGGCCTTTACCCGGTAAGACACGGTTACCGTATCAAAGAGATCAAACACCCTGATTTTCTCTATTTCATATTTAAAATCCCACTCATTTGTGTTTGAAAGAAGTCCCAGCATGTAATCAGGTTTTAATCTTTCGATCAGGGCAAGCGTTGATGGTATGGGAGTGAAAATACCGGTAAATGCTCCTATAAAGTCCGTCTGACTGATACTCAATCCACAAAGTTTTTTTGTCAGAGCAAAAAATTCATCAGAAGTAATCAATCCTGTTTCATACTGCCCCGGCAGGTCTGACTGTACATATATCAATTCATGCAATTCAGACACGGTCTTTTCTGAACACCCGGCAATTTCCTTCAGGAACAGATTGTTGTCCAGTGCGCTGATTACATTTCCATAGTCGAAAATTATTGCCTTGATCATGAACACTCCAGATAAAATGAGGATAAAATATTTTCATTATATTACATAATATATTCTCAATAAATCGAACAAGAGGTTTTCAATATATATCATAAAAAAATCATGAATTTAAAAAAGAATACTGACATCCAGCTTGTGATGACCTTTGCCCTTAAGAAAGAGGGGCCAAAAACCTGGCTTGAATCCCATAATGTGCCGGTCTGTTCAATTGCCTCTCTTGTATCAGGCGCTCTATCCAGGGTGTATGGCAATGGCAGTGGTATGCTCGCAGTCATAACAGGGAGCGGGCCCAGGGCCAGTGAAGAGGCTGCTCTTTGGATACATAATAATATCTCGCCGTACTTTGTTCTTAATTTAGGCACATGTGGTTTAATTAACCGGAACGTTCAACTTGGAAAGTGGATAAGGCCCGGGAGGGTGGTAAATGAACAGAATGAAGAACTGAATCTTGACCTGAGATCACCAATCCCGATTCCGGATGATGTATTGGAAGTTTCTTCCCTGATCAGCGTTCATGAAGCATCAGATGATATTCCTCAAAACTGGAAAGCCCATGATGTGGTTGATATGGAATGTTTTGCACAGGCAAAGGTATTTAATAAAACAGAGACCAGCTTTCACTCCCTTAAATTCAGCACTGATTACTCTGATACTCATACAGAAAGTGATTTTAATAACAATGTAGATCTCTTTGAGCATGCTGTTAAAAGAATGTTTAAGTTTCTTCAGGACAGCATGGAAAAAGTGTCTGTTGTCGTGCCTGTGTACAATCGCGAAAAAACAGTGGTCAGGGCCGTGGATTCTGTTATTGAGCAATCGATAAAGCCGGAAGAGATTATTGTAGTAAACGACGGATCAACTGATGGGACTGCAGATGTTATCAAAGACTACGGCAACAAAATTATTGGTATTAATCTGCCGAATAATTCAGGACCGTCTGCAGCAAGGAATGAAGGAGTGAAACATGCGAAATCAGATTGGATAGCCTTTCTGGACTCTGATGACTGCTGGGAAAAAGACAAGCTCAAAAGCCAGAAGGAGTTTATTGAGCGATATCCTTTTTATCAGATAATGCAGTCTCAAGAGATCTGGATAAGAAACGGGAAGCGGGTAAATCCCTGCAGACATCATGATAAAAAATCAGGATGGATATGGGAACCGTCTCTGCACAGATGTCTTATTTCACCATCTGGGGTGATGATGAGAAAGTCGTTATTTGAGAGGTATGGGGGATTTGATGAACATCTGCCTGTTTGTGAAGATTATGACCTTTGGCTGAAAATCTCCCGTAACCATCCTGTGGGGCTTGACAGCACCATGAGGGTAATAAAGTATGGTGGACATGAGGACCAGCTCTCACAAAAACTGCCTGCAATGGACAGGTTTCGCGTAAAATCACTTCTGGGAGTACTGCAGAATGAACAGGTCCCTTATTTCAGGAAAAAAACGGCTGCTGTTCTCAGGGAAAAATTATCAATACTTATTCAGGGTTGTGAGAAGAGGGGTAAATATTCCGAAGCAGATGAATATAAAAGCATTATTGCAGCTCTCATTGATTAATCTGAATGGTGTAAACTATCTACATGTCGGTTGAGATGGTAGATATTTACGACGTGCTGGTAAATGACAGCCTCTTTTCATTGCACGACTTTATCCTTGAATCAAGTGCTGCACCTTCCTGCCAGATCAGCTCTTTTCAGTCGCTTGGCATACTCTATCCGGTTATTGTTTACAGAGACAGTAAAAAACAGCTCCACCTGATTGACGGGGTAAAAAGGGTGCAGCATGCCAAGCTGACCCAGCAGAAGACGATCAGAGTCATGATACTTCCGGAAACTTCCCCTGTAACGGATATTATCTCTCTTATCATGTGCAATAAAAGGCATGAAATAGAATCAAGCATTATCAACAAAGTCCAGTCCATATGTTTTGCCATATCATTAAATGCTCCTGAATCATGGATTCTTGATATTCTCTGCTTCAGTTTTGATTTTAAGCCACACAGTGAATTTCTGCGTGAATGCGAACGTATACATAATCTTCCAAAGGAGATTAAGCAGTTTTGTCATGAAAAAAAAATATCACTGAAACAGCTTGTTAATTTCACACACTATCCAGGAGAGCTGCTGGAGACGCTCATAGGATGGAAGAATGTGCTGCAACTGACAGCCTCTACCCTTGATGAAGTAGCCTCCAACATTAATGACTACCTTAAGAGAGAAAACAGGACAGTTGATGACCTTATGTCTGAACCTGAGGTCCAGGAGATATTTGATTCATCACTCGGTCCGCGTGAGAAGACAGAACAGTTCCGCCAGCTTCTTCATCTCAGAAAGTTTCCCCTTCTCAGCGCCTCAAACAGCAGGATAGAAAAAGCGGTCAGATCAATTAATATGCCCAGGGAAGTAAAAATCACCTGGGACAGGGCCCTTGAGAACAAGAAGATAGAGATGAATATATCGGTTACTGATCCGGTGAAATGGTCAGGCATATTAAAGTCCCTCCAGTCTGATGAACTCAAAAGCGCCATAGAATCGATTCTTGAAGAATTGTAAGCAATGAAGATGAACACGGTTAATTTCAGGGATGGTAAGGATGATCTGCACAGGGTAGAGAAAAA
>CALZJD010000083.1 GCA_945787795.1 Thermodesulfovibrionia bacterium
CAGGTGCTGTATAATGACAAAAGCCATATTGGTGTCAGAGGGCATTTTTGAGAACAGCGCCTCAAGCGCCTCAAGACCCCCGGCAGACGCGCCTATACCAACTATGCAGAGAGGGCCGTTTTTCAGCTCAGCTCTAAATGGTGGGACCTTTTTAACTGCTTTTTTCTTTGTGATTTCTTTTTTGGTTGCCCTGGGTTTAGACGAAGATTTTTTTGAGGCGGTTTTTTTCTTTACAGATTTCTTAACAGCACGCGAAGGATTTTTTTTCTTTGCTGCCATATGAAATTCTCCTTTTTTTAAAATAGAGCAACGAGAAATAAAATTGAAATATCTGAGAACGTATTACTAAATCCATTAAATCTGATGTATATGTTTTACATCATTAATTGGGAAATGACATGTACTGATAAAATAATATTATATCCAACATATTGAAATGTCAATCAAAAAAGCCTGCAACACATTATATTATTTCACTTTTTATCGTACAAAATGACAGAGATACCTATATATAAATGATTCTAAAAAATAATTGCCTCCTGAGATATTGTATAAGCATGTTGGCAAGATGTAACCCGGAGTTGCAAATTTTCGCAGATCTTTGCTATATTTTATAGTTGGAGGTCAACGTGAAAGAAAAAATACATCCCGAACTCAAGGAAGTCAATGCTGTATGTGCCTGTGGAGAGAACTTTACTACAAGATCTACCCGGGATTCCATACATGTTGATATATGTTCGAAATGTCATCCCTTTTTCACCGGCAAACAAAAACTTGTTGATGCTGAGGGAAGGGTTGATAAGTTTAGAAAAAAATACGCAAAACACAAGAAGTAACAAAGCTTAAAAGGAAAACACGCGCTTTTTTTGTAACATAAATAGTGTCGGTTTTCCTTTTTTTAATTATGTAATCCGCAGATTACGGGAATGTACGCAGATTGTTTTCCTTAATCTGTGAAATCTGCGGATTGCTCAAGGAGTTAAAATGGGTGATATTGGCGGTCAGGCAGTTATAGAAGGCGTAATGATGAGGTCAGGGAATGTGTACACTATTGCGGTACGGTCCCCTGACAAGGACATTGTCTTTAAGAAGGAAACCATAAAGGAACTTCCCAAAGCTCTTAAGTGGCCGATCATTAGGGGAGTTGTGGCCCTTGGTCAGGCCCTGTCCATAGGGATAAGGGCACTTCTGTATTCTGCAGAGGCATCCGGACATGAAGAGGAAAAGCCGTCTGACTTTTCCCTGTTTATGACGGTGCTTGTCTCTTTTGTAATTGGTATCGGTATATTTTTTTTACTGCCTCTATATGGGACGAAACTGCTGGGAACGGTCTATAATTCCATAAGTGACAGTTCCCTGATGTTTAATCTCGTGGATGGGGTCATCAGGGTTGTGTTCTTTCTTATCTATATCCTGTCGATCAGTATGTTAAAGGACATCAGGCGAGTATTCCAGTATCATGGAGCTGAGCATAAGGTGGTACATGCATTTGAGGCAGGTGTTGAGTTGACTCCTGAGAATGCTGACCATTACAGCACACTCCACCCCAGGTGTGGAACAAGCTTTCTGATAATGGTAATGCTTCTGAGTATCCTGGTTTTTTCACTTATCCCCAAAGACTGGCCATTTATAGAGAAATTCATGTCCAGGATAGTACTTATCCCTTTAATTGCAGGAATGTCATACGAATTTATTAAACTGTCTTCAAAAAAGATGAATAATCCATTTATTCATTACATGTCAATGCCCGGTCTGTGGCTTCAGAAGCTTACTACCGGCGCGCCTTCCCTTGACCAGATAGAGGTGGCCATAAAAGCCCTTAAGGAAACGTTAAGCAGGGACCCGGTAAAAGAGGCTTCAGAGGAGATCAAGAGCAATGTTGTTGGATAAACTCGATGAGATCGAAGGTAAATATGATGAGCTGACAAAAATTCTGTCTGATCCTGAGATCTTTTCTGATTACACCAGGAGCCAGAAGTATTCCAAGGAACAGTCTGATCTTGAAGAGATCGTCAATGTAATGCTGAAGAGATTTTAAAATCTGATGGTGATGCGGACATGCAGGAGCTTGCCGAGGCAGAACTTGATGAACTCAAAGGGAAAAAACCTGACATAGAAAATAAATTAAAGTTCATGCTCATTCCCAAAGACCCTCGTGATGAAAAAAATATCCTTCTTGAAATAAGGGCGGGAACAGGGGGAGATGAAGCCGGTCTCTTTGCTGCTGATCTGTTCAGGATGTATTCCAAATACGCTGAGACCAGGCGCTGGAAAGTGGAAATAATGGACATGAACTCCACAGGGGTAGGGGGAATAAAAGAAGTTATAGCATCAATACAGGGTAAGGGTGCATACAGCCGCCTGAAATATGAAAGCGGTACGCACAGGGTGCAGCGGGTCCCCTCAACAGAAACGCAGGGAAGGATACATACATCAGCCGCAACGGTAGCTGTTTTGCCAGAGGCAGAAGACGTTGATCTGAAGATAGAAGAAAAAGATCTTCGGGTAGATACGTACTGTTCTTCCGGTCCGGGCGGGCAGGGGGTAAATACAACCTACTCTGCTGTCAGAATAGTCCATGAGCCGACAGGACTGATAGTGCAGTGCCAGGACAGCCGGTCCCAGATAAAGAACAGGGAGAAGGCCATGAAGGTTTTGCGCTCAAGGCTGTATGATCTGGAACTTGAAAGCCAGGAAAAGGAGAGGGCAGAGGAAAGAAAATCCCAGGTGGGTTCCGGCGACAGAAGTGAGAGGATACGGACGTACAACTTCCCCCAGAACAGGGTAACAGACCACAGAATAGGGCTCACTCTCCATAAGCTCAGTTTAATACTTGAAGGTGATCTTGATGAGCTGCTAGACGGACTCAATACATACTTCCAGGCTGAAAAGCTGAAAGCAATATAAAAAACAGACAGTTATTTGTTATATGTTATTCGTTATATATAACTCTTATTTTCATTTGTAATCTCTTGCTCACACAGTTATTATCTATCCTTAAAGAAGTTCGAGAGCATGTATGCCTATTCAAATAACTTATAACGAATAACTCAAAACAACTTCAAAATGAAAGCAATCGAAAAAATAAAAGATGTCGCCAATACACTCGCGCCTTTTGGAATTGAGTCTGCTGAGAGAGAGGCAGAGCTCATGATACGATGTGGGCTTCATATAGATCCTGTAAAGCTCTACAAAGATAATCCTGATCTGAATAAGGACGATGAACGTATTATTCATCAGATGGTTACCAGAAGAACAGAACATGAGCCTCTTCAATATATACTGGGAAACGTTGATTTTATGGGTTTACAGCTGGAAGTGGATAAGGGGGTGCTGATTCCGAGACCCGAGACTGAGCTGATGGCAGAACATGCAATAAAGACAATTACAAATAATAACTCGTTACGCGTCACGCGTCACGCCTCACTGCATTTCCTTGACCTCTGCACAGGCAGCGGATGCCTGGCACTAGCCATTGCAAAGGAATTTCCAGAGTCTGCAGTAATTGGCTGCGACAATTCAGACGCTGCACTGATAATTGCGGCGAGAAACGCTGAGATGAATAAGATTAAAAACATAAAATTTATTAAGGGTGATCTTTTTAAACCAGTAAGTATTGAAGATTCTTTTGATATGATAATCTCAAATCCTCCTTATATCAGGACTGAGGAGATAAAAGGTCTTCAGCCTGAAGTACGGGACTGGGAGCCGTTTAAAGCGCTTGACGGAGGGGCTGACGGGCTTGATTATTACAGGCTGATTATCCCGGAGTCAACACATTACATAAAAGACAATGGAATAGTGATGTTTGAGCACGGTGATGGACAGTCTGATCAAATAGCCGTGATATTACATGATGCAGGATATAAACAAATTGAAATGATAAAAGATTACACCGGAAAAGAAAGGATCATACAGGCCAGATGGACAGGATAGAGATTGAGGGCGGGACAGGGCTGAAGGGCAATGTGAGAATAAGCGGGGCAAAAAACGCTGCCCTGCCGGTCATGGCTGCCTCAATCCTTGGTCCCGGGGAAAACATAATATTAAACATTCCCCTGCTCAGAGATATAACAACCATGGGCAAGCTCCTTGCACACCTGGGAATGGGGTATCATCAGGAAGATGATGAGGCCATTCTTCAATCAGAAAATATCACGTCCATAGAGGCCCCATATGACTTTGTGAAAACAATGCGTGCATCAGTACTTGTTCTTGGCCCGCTGCTTGCCAGAACAGGTGAGGCTAAGGTGTCGTTGCCCGGCGGATGTGCAATAGGAGCGCGGCCGATTAATCTCCATATCATGGGCCTTGAAAAAATGGGTGCCAGGATTAATCTCTCTGAAGGCTATATTCATGCAAAGGCAAAAAAACTAAAAGGGGCAACAATTTATTTCGACATGCCCACGGTAACCGGTACTGAGAATCTCATGATGGCTGCAACGCTTGCTGAGGGAGAGACACTGCTGGAGAATGCCGCTTGCGAGCCTGAGATTATTGATCTTGCAAATGCCCTGATATCAATGGGAGCAGATATCGAAGGTGCGGGTACCGGCATCATTAAAATAAAGGGGGTAACCGGTCTCAGGCCTTTACATTACAAAATAATCCCGGACAGAATAGAGACAGGTACCTTTCTTACTGCAGCAGCCATAACAGAAGGGGACGTTACGATTGATAACTGTGATCCTGTTCATACTGAATCCTTTATCAGTAAGCTCAGGGAAACAGGATCGGAGATAACCCATAATTCATCAACCATTACGGTAAAAGGGCCGGCACGACCGAATTCAGAAGATATAAAAACAATGCCCTATCCCGGATTCCCCACTGATATGCAGGCACAGTTCATGACCCTGATGACCATAGCAGAAGGAACGAGTCTTATTACCGAGAATATATTTGAAAACAGGTTCATGCATGTTGCCGAGTTAAAAAGGATGGGCGCTGACATAAAAATAGAGGGGGCCACGGCAAAGGTTAAGGGGGTGGAATTTCTCAAGGGCGCGCCGGTAATGGCCACTGATCTGCGCGCCAGTGCATCACTTATTTTGGCAGGCCTTGCTGCAAGAGGTACAACAGTTATAGACAGGGTTTACCATCTTGACAGGGGGTATGAGAAAATCGAAGCAAAATTTAAGCAGCTTGGCGCAAAAATAAGACGTATCAAAGAGTAGACCCTGTGAGAAAGCCTTTTTTCTTCTAAGAGGGGTGTCTATAATCCCTGCTTACATCACTCCTGCTCATAATCATTATTTAGCTAAAGATTTATCGTTAATTTACCGACATTATGCATATAATAAATATAATACATGTCCCAAATGATCAGGAGAAAATCATGAAATGCATTAAAGTTTTTACCTTTATTTCGGCTTTATTAATATCTACTCTTTTTTCTGAAAATATAATGGCTGAGATGCAGCCGGGAATGATTTCGCTTAATCCTCATATTGGGGGATATGCATTTTCAGAATCCAAAGACATAAATAACAGCGTAGTCTATGGTCTGGGAATAGGAATTAATGTAACACGAAGATTCGGACTTGAGGGGAGCTTTGATTATATGAATACTGACTCAAAAACAAGTGGTGTTGATATAAATATTCCCATTTACCGGGTAGATGCTTTGTATCATTTCCAGACTGAAAAGAAGTTGGTACCTTTCATCAGTGCCGGTTTTGGGACTATTGATATTCAGGGAACCGGAGTGAATAATACGGACAATTTAATGAGTTATGGCGGTGGAATTAAATATTTTATCACCAAATCTTTGGCTTTAAGAGGTGATATACGCCATATTCTTGAAATGGAAAATACAGACCGAAACAATCTGATAGATTTTAATGATATGAGCAATAACGTTATTTATACACTTGGTTTAAATTATATGTTCTCTATAAATAAGAAAAAAACTACTCCACCACCAGTTGATAGTGACGGAGACGGGGTGAATGATGACAGGGACAGGTGCCCTGACACGCCAGCGGGTATTCTGGTTGATAGTGACGGCTGTCCGAAGGATAGCGATGGGGATGGGGTTAATGATGACAGGGACAGGTGCCCTGATACGCCAGCGGGTGTTCCGGTAGACAGTGACGGCTGTCCGAAGGACAGTGATGGGGATGGGGTTAATGATGACAGGGACAGGTGCCCTGACACGCCAGCAGGTGTTCCGGTAGATAGTGACGGCTGTCCCAAGGACAGTGATGGAGATGGGGTGTATGATTATCTCGATGAGTGTCCTGATACTCTTGAGGGAGTGAAAGTTGACGAAAAAGGATGCGCTATTATGGTCAAAGAAAAGGTATCGATAGAGTTGAAGGTACAGTTTGAATTCGATAGTGCGGTTATCAAGGAAACACATACTGACGATATCCGGAAACTTGCCGAGTTTCTAAAAAAATACCCGGACACGAAGACAGTTATTGAAGGACATACCTGCGACATTGGAACTGAGCAGTATAACCTGAAACTGTCTTTGGGAAGGGCTGAAAGTGTAAGACAGCGCCTGGCAGAATATGGTATTGATTCTTCACGACTTGAAATTATCGGTCTTGGGGAAACTGTTCCCAGCGCTGACAACAAGACAGAAGATGGCAGGAAGAAAAACCGCCGCGTGTTCTCGGTTATCTCCACTACTGTCACAAAACACCAGAACAATAAATAACAGAAATCATAGTTCATCATATGTTTATAAAGTCGTGCGCAAACCGTAAATGGTTTCTGTCCGCAATATACGTGTACGGCGTCTCCACCCCTCGAATGAACATATAATACATTGATCATTTACAAACACAGGTTTTTCATGATCACAATATTATCGAAGCAGGAGCGAACGGCCGTTCGCCCCTGCAGATATATGATATTTCCACGAATATGGCTGATCGAGTATAATGATAAGATTATTTACTGGAGGATTCGATGAAGATTATCAGGGAAAAAGAGGTACCGGACTTTATTTCTTTGCTTGAAAAAAGGGCCTCAACTTCTGTCAGGGAAGATGACATACAGAAGACGGTGAGAAAGATCATTCTTGATGTTCAGAAGAACGGTGACCGGGCGGTCAGGAAATATACAAGAAAATTTGATTCGGTTGATCTGAAAAATCTTGCGGTCAGCAAAAGAGAAATAGAATCATCTGCAAGGAAAGTCGATAAAAAATTTCTGGCAGCCCTGAAAAAAGCAGCAGCAAGAATAAGAAAATTTCATGAGCTGCAGAAGGAAAGATCATGGCAATTCACAAAAGAGGGTATTACCCTTGGTCAGATCATACGGCCTCTTAACAGGGTCGGGGTTTACGTTCCGGGCGGAAAGGCATTTTATCCCTCAACAGTGTTGATGAATGTCATCCCTGCCCAGGCTGCGGGCGTAAAAGAGATAGCGCTTTGCGTTCCCACACCTCATGGAAACATCAATCCCCATGTGGCTGCTGCGATACAGATGCTTGGTGTTGAGGAAGTATACAGAATCGGCGGCGCCCAGGCAGTGGCTGCCTTTGCTTATGGAACAGAGACGATCACCAGAGTTGATAAGATCGTGGGCCCTGGAAATATTTATGTCGCTGCAGCAAAGAAAATGGTGTTTGGAAATGTCGGAATTGATATGGTGGCCGGACCCAGTGAGATAACAATTATTGCTGATAAGACCGGTGATCCTGCGATTATTGCATCAGACCTTCTTAGCCAGGCAGAGCATGATGAGATGGCATCATCGGTTTTGATTACCGATTCAGTTGATCTTGCTGAGAAAGTCAAAAAGGAACTTAAAAGGCAGATGACTCATCTAAAGAGAATAGAGATTGCCGGGAAATCTTTAAGGAAATACGGCGCTATCATTATTGTGAAGAATATTAATAATGCGGCACGGATTTCAGACAGCATTGCGCCGGAACACCTTGAGATAATGACAGAAAAACCGGCTGACTATGCCCGTAAAATAAACAATGCAGGAGCAATCTTTCTCGGAAAATGGACTCCTGAGCCTCTGGGAGATTATGCGGCCGGTCCCAACCACACGCTGCCAACCGGCGGCACCGCAAGGTTTTCATCTCCTCTGGGAGTATATGATTTTATAAAACGCACAAGCCTGCTGAATGCTACAAAAAAGGGATTTATCGGGCTTTCAGATATTGTGGAGACACTAGCTGATACCGAAGGACTTGAGGCCCACGGAAATACGGTACGGGTAAGGAAACAATCGTAGGGGCTCGGTGGGTAGCCCCTACGGCGTGTGATGTCGGTACGGGCCTTATCTTTCTTCCAGGTCCACATATGACCGCGGTCTGGTCACATTCTTATAAGCGGGACGGATAATACGCGGATTAGCATATATCTCCTCAATGCGATGGGCAAGCCATCCAGCCACTCTGGCCATTGCAAAGAGCGGTGTATACACCTCCTTTGGAATTCCAAGGCACTCATAAACAAATCCGGAATAAAAATCCACATTGGCGCATATCATTTTTGGTTTGCCTGTGACCCTGGCAAAGCATCCCGGGGCAAGCCGTTCTACGAGGTGGTACAGCTCATATTCATCAATCAGGCCTTTTTCCTCGGCAAGTTCCTTTGCGGTGTCTTTCAGGCATATGGCCCTTGGATCGGATATTGTATACACTGCGTGTCCAAAGCCATAGAGTTTTCCGCTATTGTCAAATGTCTTTTTACGAAGAATATTATCAAGGCAGTCTGCTACCTGTCCTTCATCTTTCCAGTCAGACACAGTTCCTTTAATATGCTCCATCATATTGACAACCCTGATATTGGCTCCGCCATGCAATGGTCCCTTTAATGAACCAATGGCTGCGGCAATAGCTGAGTAAGTGTCAGAGCCGGTGGATGAGACCACATGGGTAGTAAACGTAGAGTTATTACCGCCACCATGCTCGGCATGCAGTATTAACACTTCATCAAGTACCCGGGCTTCAAGGTCGCTGAATTCCCCGTCTGCTCTCATCATGTACAGAAAGTCTTTAGCAGTGGAGTATTCAGCTTTTGGAGGATGAATGACAAGTGATGTATTTTCCTGTTTGTGCATAACAGCCTGATAAGAGTAGGCAATCAGAGGAGGAAATTTGGCAATAAGCTCTACTGATTGACGGACCAGTGTGTCTGTTCCAAGTCCGTCAGGGTCCGGATCTCTTGTATAAAGCGCAAGTACTGAGCGGGCAAGGCTGTTCATTACATCTGAGGGGGTAAAGGTCATTATTACGTCACGGGAAAAATTCGTTGGAAGCTCCCTGTTTGAAACAAGCAGCTCATTGAACTGATCAAGCTGCACAGGTGAAGGAAGCTCACCGAATAATAGAAGGTATGCTGCTTCTTCAAAACCGACACGTATGTCCCTGTTTCTCGCGCCATGAGCAAGGTCCTCTACATCATACCCACGGTAGAGAAGCCGGCCCGGTATCGGCACGAGTTCTGCATCAATGTATTCGTAACCAAGGACAGCACCCACTTCTGTGAGTCCAACCAGGACACCGGATCCGTCATCATTTCTCAGGCCCCTTTTCACATTATAGCGCTGATACAGTTCAGGGGGGATCCTGGCATGATCAATTGCCTGTTTACATAGCTCTTTTTTTAACCTAACGAATTTTTTCTTCATAATTAATAATCCTCATTCATTCCTGCTATCCATGCAGGTTATAATTTGGAAGCACATCTGAGCATCGCATCAAATAGGTCCTTGATATCTTCCTTTTCAACAGATGAGAAAGCGATTCTAATATCAGATGAGCCGATTGCTATAACGCCTATGCCCTCATTCTCAAGAAGGTCTTTCCTGAATTTTTCCGCGTCCAGTTTCTCTCGTCTTCAAAACTGCTGTTTTCCATGGCATGGACAAGGATTGACTGAGACGGGGAAGGGGCATTTGATATGTTAGACCTTACGGTCCCGCCAAATTTCTTTTCCATGGCTTCAAAAAAAGAATCATCCTGTCCATCCTTCACACGGGTGCTCACGGTGATAAATCCCACTCTGAAGCCCCAGACAAAATCCTCCTTGGTTGCACCGTCCAGTTTCACAGCAGTCAGCTTTGGATGACTGTCAGCCAATAGGGAGAATATGGATTCAGTTGCTGTATCATCGTCATAAAAAAGCCCGAAATAAGCATCATCACAGAATACAATAACCGGTTGGCCGGATTCGGCGATCTTGATTAAGAGAGCACCAATCTCTTTCATCTCACTGAAAGTAGGAGTGTAACCGGTTGGATTATTAGGGAAGTTAAGCAGCGTTATTACCTTATTGCTGCCTTCAGCCTCTTTTAATGCCTGTTTATATCCATTAATATTAAATCCGCCCTTATCATTATAAAAAGGGAAGGTGCTGATCTTTGCCCCTTTTCTCAGTTCAAAGAGTAAACGGTAGTTACCCCAGAGCTTGTCCGGCATGATAATTACATCCTCCGGATCAACGAAGATATCTGCTGCCACGCTTAATCCGTGAGTAAGACCGGCAGTTACAACAGGCAGGCTCATACGCTTTCCGGTAAGGCCGGGATTTTTCCTGATCATTTCCTCTGCCCAGGCCTTTCGCAGTGCAGGGAGGCCGTACGAAGGGGCATAATTTAATGCTTCATCCGGTGTAAGTCCTGTGAACTGGTTCATAATGGAAGGCAGATGCATGGCCTGTCCCTTT
>CALZJD010000084.1 GCA_945787795.1 Thermodesulfovibrionia bacterium
CTGGAAGATTTTATTGAGGACAAGGCATCAGTCATTCCTCTTGATCGGGTCATTCAGCAGGAGCTGAAGAATCAGGTAAGAAAGGTCATCAATTCACTTTCACAGAAAGAGGCTGAAATCATTAAAAGACGATTTGGCATAGGTGATGGCACTTCCCAGACCCTGGAAGAAGTAGGCAAACAGTTTAAAGTCACAAGAGAGCGAATAAGACAGCTTGAAGGCAAAGCACTCAGAAAACTTAAACATCCTGCCCGGAGCAACTCCCTCAGACTGTTTCTTGAAAAAGTCTGACCTGATGTCAAAAGATAACCTCCCCTGACCCCTCCTTGTTAAGGAGGGGATTTTATTCTCCCCTTTACAAGGGGAGACACAGAGGGGTAGTGATAGATCTTTTATTAATCCAATGAATATTCACCAAGATCTGCCATTGTAAAGATCCCTTGCTGCTTTAACAATAAGTTTTTAATTCTACCCCCATCAGCTCTCTGCGCACTTTGTTCCGCACTATTATATAATTAATTCCATGGATGTTATAACGACCCACATCAATGCTGATTTTGATGCCCTTGCATCCATGGTCGCCGCAAAAAAATACTATCCTGATGCTTTTCTTGTTTTTCCGGGCTCGCAGGAAAAAAGCGTCAGGGACTATATTGCAAACTCCGGCATTTCGCTGGATTCACCAAGATTAAAGGACATCGATGCGGCGAAAATCAGCAGACTCATCCTTGTTGATGTAAAAAACTCCTCCAGAATAGGAAAGCTGTCACAAGTGCTGAACAATAAGGGACTGATAATCCATATCTATGATCATCATCCAAAAACAGATGAAGATGTTAATGGTCAGATAGAAGTGATCGAACCAGTCGGGGCCACTTCAACGATTTTTACGGAAATGCTGAAAAAGGACCGCGTTAAATTATCACCGGCTGAATCATCTTTGCTCATGCTCGGCATATATGAAGAAACAGGGTCTCTTATGTTTCCGTGCACTACTTCGAGAGATCTTATGGCCGCTGCTTATCTGCTGAAAAAAGGGGCCAACCTGAATATTGTTTCCAAATATATTCACAGGGAACTTGGCCCGGAAGAGATCGAACTGTTAAATGAGCTTATCCAATCCTCTACAGACCATGTAATCCATGATTCAAGAATTAAGATCGCAAGGGCATCGAGAGAGACCTATATAGGAGATATCTCTCCTCTGGCCCATATAATTAAGGAAATCGATGATGTTGATGCCATTTTTTTACTGGTCATGATGGAGGACAGGGTCCAGGTCATTGCGCGCAGCCATTCCCAGGAGGTTGATGTCTCGGAAATACTGCATGCCTTTGGCGGGGGAGGTCATTCCCAGGCATCATCTGCAGTTGTCAGGGACATGTCACTTGAGGAAACTTCAAATAAATTACTGGCACTGCTGCAGGAGAAAGTACATCCCACGAAAACAGCAAGGGACATTATGACCAGTCCTGTAACAGCCATCCGCTGGAACAATACTGTAAAAACCGCTGAAAAGACAATGACCCAATATAGCATCAATGTACTGCCGGTGATAAAAAATGAACATCTGTACGGGCTGATTTCCAGAGAAGTTGTGGAAAAGGCAATGTTCCATGGATTCAGCAAAAGTAAGGTTTCAGAATTCTGTACTACTGACCCGTCAGTTGTAACGCCGATTACTTCCATCAGCACTATTGAATTAATGATGATAGAACAGAACCAGCGGTTCCTTCCTGTAGTGGAGAAAGACAGAATAGTCGGGGCCATTACAAGAACTGATTTATTACGGTCTCTGTACGAAAGCCTTCTCAAGAAAAGCTGGGTTCGTTCGCATGAGAAGCTGACGGAAAAACCTTCACTGGGTAAATATCTTTCATCCAGCATAAAATCAAAATTCCCTGCTGAAATTGTCGATCTGCTTATGCTGTGCGGAAGAGTGGCCAAAGATCTTGGCTATTCAGCATATCTTGTCGGAGGGTCTGTCAGAGACCTGATCCTGGGGGAAACAAACCTTGATATAGACATCGTGATAGAAGGAGACGGCATAGCCTTTGCCAGGAAACTTGGAACACAGCTTGGGGTAAAGGTAAAAAGCCACAAGAAATTCGGCACTGCTGTTGTCATAACAGACTATCTTAAATTTGATGTTGCATCTGCCAGAACAGAGTACTATGAGTCACCGGCTGCCCTGCCCAGGGTGGAAATGTCCTCCATAAAGAAAGACTTGTACAGGAGGGACTTTACCATAAATACAATGGCGATAAAACTTGATCCGGCCCATTTCGGGCAGCTGCTTGATTTCTTTGGAGGACAGAGGGACTTAAAGGAAAAAACCATCAGGATACTCCATAATCTGAGCTTTATCGAAGATCCTACCAGGGCATTCAGGGCCATCAGGTTCTCCGAACGATTCGGTTTCAAAATAAGCAAGCATACGGTCAACCTCATTAAAACAGCCGTCAAAATAAACCTCTTTGAAAAACTTTCCGGAGCCCGTATGTATGACGAACTTGTCCTGCTGTTTATGGAAACTGAGCCTAAAATGGCAATCAAAAGACTGGCAGAGTTTAATCTCCTTAAATTTATTCATCCTGACCTGTCCATAACCAAATCTCTTGAGACAACATTCGGGGCAATCCAGGAAACAATTTCATGGTTCAACCTTCTCTTCTTTGAGGAGGAGCTGAACAGGGCGCACCTCTTTCTCATGGCCCTTCTTGATGAACTCAATCCTGATCAGAGACAGGAAGCCCTTCAGAGACTGTATGTGCCGCCTACCGCAAGAGAAGAGATAATCACCGGCATTGAGGAAGCTAAACATGCGCTGGCAAAGTTGTACAGGGCCGGACACAGTAAAATTTATCACACACTTAGTCCTCTCAACATGCAGACCATCCTTTTTACCATGGCCAAATCCAGAGACACAGAGCAGAAAAAATCTGTATCACTCTATTTGACTGCTTTACGGGAGATCAGCCCTGAACTCACAGGCAAAGACCTCCAGTCTATGGGATACGCACCCGGGCCTCTGTTTAAAAGAATACTCACAGCTATTCTTGAAGCTAAACTGGAGGAAAACGTCCAGGGCAGAGATGAAGAGATAGAGTTTGTCAGGGAGCATTTCCCTCTCAACTAGTTAGTGTCTGTTGCGGATAGAGATAGTTGTCACCCTGAACCTGTTTCAGGGTCTCCTGACTTCTTGATATTCTGAGATTCTGAATCACGCCTGCCTACCGGAAGGCAGGTTCAGAATGACAGTTTTAGAGTTTTGACTTTCTGGAACAGTTACGAACTCTATAACACGATTTCCTGATTCGGGTCAAATAAGTCTTATCCCGGCATAGTAGCAGCAATGTGTGCTGTTTAGGTCGTTAATAAATGACCTTTCTTCCCCGTCATTAAACAGGATGCGAACAAAGCAGAACCCGCCTGACAGGTGAGAGTGTTTCTCCTCCACAACCTCTCCGCTACCCCAGATTGAATAATGAAGATGATTGACCCGGTCACCGACTTTGAGATACAGTCTCTTGTCCATTGTTAATTATAAAATAAAATACCATACCTTAAAACCTGTTCAAACTACTTTACAACATGTTATATTAAGGATTGCAGGTGGATTGATTATCTGCTGCATAACCTCCGGGCTCCTGGTTGTAAAAACACAGGTGTTATGTTATAAAACAGTCAATAAATTTCTACTATATTCAAGGAGATACCTACATGAAAAAAATACGCATTATTATTCTCTTATCAATACTCACTTTTGTCCTTCTGATGGGCTGCTCACAGGAAACAAAATCAGACAGTCCTGTTCTGGCAAAAGTCGGCAAGGAAGTGATAACCCAGGATGATTATATCAGAGAGATAGGACGGGTGCCTGAGTGGGCAAGGAACAATTTTAAGGATCTTGATGGCAAAGGAAAATTTCTTGATGAACTGATCAAAAAAGAGCTGGTCTATCAGCAGGCAGAAAAAATGCGGCTTAACAATGACAGGGAATACCTGGACAAAGTTGAAGAGTTTAAGAAGATGACCCTTGTTACCATGATCCTTAAAAAAGAGATTGAAGACAAAATGAAACTTGATGATGCCATGGTAAAAGAATTTTATGATAAAAACTCTGACAAGTTCAGGATCGGCACAGAAATAAAGGCAAGCCATATCCTGGTAAAAACAGAAAATGAAGCAAAGGATATCGCTTCCAAACTGAAAGAGGGTTCAAAATTTTCTGAACTTGCAAAGACCCTGTCCATGGACAAGGCATCAGGAGCAAAGGGCGGAGACCTGGGTTATTTTGGAAGGGGCAAAATGGTGCCTGAGTTTGAACGTGCCGCCCTCAGTCTTAAGCCGGGGGGAATAAGCGATCCTGTAAGCACCCGTTTCGGATATCATATTATCAGACTGGATGATATAAAAGAAGGCAAACTTGCAAGCTTTGAGCAGTCTGCAGAGTCTATCAAGAGACAGCTTGCAGCAGAAAGACAAAAGGCCCTGTTTGACGAGTTTGTTAAAGAACTGGAATCTCAGACCGAAACGTCCAAGGACATTGATGCCCTTGCAACCATCTCCCTTCCCTGGGACCAGGCAGCACCGGCTGCCCCACAGCCACAGGAGACGCCCCAGCCCGCAGAAGCAAAGTGATTTTTTCATCCATTCACATTCAGGAACTAATGTGAGAAAGTTTGGATCATCTCCTTAAAATTGCTCTCAGGATTATGACGGACGTTATTCTATTGACACTGTCCTTGATGAGTGATATAAATGATATAGAGGATTCAACTTACCCTGTTTAAATATATTAGCGCTGCACGTAGTCTCTACTATGCGCATTATATTAAAAAATGAAAGGAGATAAGGACAATGAATTTGAAATTAACTAATTTGGAGGCGGTTGCTGTAATGAACGCATTGCAGCATTACTCTAAGGAAGTAGAGAAGATGGGCGATGAAAAAGGCGTGCAGACCGAGAAAAAGACTGTCAGAGAGCTTATCAGTAAAATTGAGTCCATGCCTGCGGGTGAAGTTCAGTAGACCGCTTGAGCTATCCTGAATGATAATTATGAAATGATGCAGAAGGGTGCGATTTGCCTGACTCTTACTACCTTTCTTTGCTGTATGATCATTCTTCCCTTGAATGCAGAGGCATGCGGATGGTGGGGTGATGCCGGGGTTGACGACAGCGAAGACAGTATTCTGGTAGAAACTGAAGAGGATGCTGATGCCGATAAAAAGATCCTGATCAATGATCCGGCAGCCCAGACCAGAGAAGGTAACCGATATAGAACAGGAAGTGGTGTTACCCGGAACTATATAGAAGCGGTGTACTGGTACCGCAGGGCTGCGATGCAGGGGTTTGCTGGCGGCCAGAATAACTTTGCTGTCATGTACGAACAGGGACTTGGCATTGCGAAGAACAAATTTAAAGCTGCAAAGTGGTATCGAAAAGCTGCGGAACAGCAGGATGCTTCTGCCCAGCATGCTCTTGGCAGAATGTACCGGCAAGGTGAAGGCGTTCCCCAAAATTATGAAGCTGCAGCAAAATGGATCAGCAGGGCTGCTGAACAGGGTCATCATGGAGCCTTCAGAGATATGGGTGAAATGTACTGGAAAGGCCTGGGTGTTTCACAAAATAACGTTCAGGCCTTCAAGTGGTGGAAGCTTGGTGTCTTATACGGAGACAAAAAGAGTGAAGGTCTGCTTAGCATGGCAGCTTCGAAAATGAATTCAGACAGAATTGATGAAGCTGAAAAGCTGGCACAGGAGTGGCTGCAGAAATAATCGCATACCCGGAATCTCCCCTTATTATTATTCCATTGAAGCAAGGTCTATGTGTGATGGGACATTGCTATTTACCACCAAAAACTTTTTTCAATAATGCTGTAGTCTGTTTTAACGGATCTTTGCGAATGCTGGCCTCTTCTTTTGCTATGTAATAGAATATTCCATCCATCCCTTTTTGAATAACATGCTCTGTCAAATCGGCTTTAACATCGGGCACAAATGGCAACGACGTATATTCACCCATAACGTTGTCGTAAGCCCGCATTGCTCCTACCTGTGACAGGGTATCTTCAACAATAGGCTGCATTTCTTTTTTTAAAGGCGGGGACATTCTGCCCTGAAAATATGTTGTTGCAGAATTATCTGGTCCTTCATAAATATTTTTTACGTCGTCAAAGGTCATGTCTGAGATTGCCTGCAGGAAAAGTTTTTTGGCTTTTGGAGTTGCAGACTCAGCAGCCCGGTTCAACTTTAATTCAAGATCATCAACCTGCTGAGACATCCCGACTTTGGATAACATCGTTCTTACTTTATGTAAGTTTTCCGGCAAAGGTATATGAATAGACGGGTCAGCATTGAAACCATCAGTAGTGCCGAGCTGGCTGACTACATTTTTAGTTCCTATTCTCAGTGCCTGCTTAAACGCATCTCCGATCTCAGCATAGCTGGGTTCTTTTCCTGTTTTATCCGCAGTTTCGCTGCCCAGATTTTTAAAAATATCGACTCCCCTGTCCCACCATGATCCCTCAGCAACAGTGAGACCGGACAGCCATAAAAAAATAATACATACTACACCGATAACAGTTAAATAGTTTTTCATATGTGAATCCTCATTAAGTTAATAAGACATATAGCATAACGCTAATATATCTGATTCTCAACCCGTATAGTATTTATCTGTCCTGGTCTGAAAAACGTATTGGACCTGAAATTTCATGGCAAATGATGAAAACTGACCCCTTTCAGTTTAATTTCGAAAAGGACTTTAAATTATTTAATAAATAAATTAAAGATAAAAGGAAAAATGACCGAAGTAATATTATCTTTTAAAACAAGGGGGTAGTCATGGAATGGTATTACGAAAATGATGATCGTAAAGTGGGGCCTGTAAGCGAGCAGGAGATTGAAGATCTTGCAAGGAGCGGCAGGATAATCGCTGAAACAAAAGTATGGAATGATGTCACATCGAAATGGATTCCTTACGGCCAGATAAATAGCGAGATACCGGGAGATGTGGCATATGATAATGAGGAACCGCACGCCGCAAACGAGTCCGTATGTATTGAATGTAGAAGGTCATTTCTGATCGATGAGATGATTGAATATGAAGGAGTCAAGGTATGCTCTGCCTGTAAGCCCGTCTTTTTTCAGAAAGTAAAAGAAGGCGGTCATCATGGGGCCATGGTATATGGAGGTTTCTGGATCAGATTTGCCGCTAAATTCATTGATGGGATCATTCTCGGCGCAATAAGCATGATCTTCTCCACTGCCGCGGGCTTTTCGGCTTTCAATGCGCAAAATGCGGTCAGTCCGCTTCAGGGTGTTGTATTTTTTCTGCAAATAGCAATTCCCATTGTATATGCAACCTTTTTTATCGGTAAGTATGCGGCAACGCCCGGTAAAATGATCTGCGGCCTGAAGATAGTCACAGCAGATGGTGACAGAGTAAGCTACGGCAAAGCGGTGGGTCGTCATTTTTCAGAGTTTATAAGCAGCATTATTCTTTCTATTGGATATATTATGGCAGCTTTCGATGACGAAAAACGAACACTGCATGACCGCATCTGTAATACACGGGTCATAAAAAAGTAATCGTCACGCTATGAGCAGTCATTTATTCCATTGCAATAAATGCGGGACCGTTCTGCCCCTGGAGACATACAATACTTCCAGGCTTGATACCTGTTCGTCCTGCGGGGTACCGGTCCGTATTGATGTCTTCCCTGCTTTATTCCGGCCGATTCAAACCGGGGTAAAAAGCGTGAGTCTGGCTGAGGATGATGTATCGAGCTGTTATTACCACCCACAGAAAAAAGCAGCCATACCATGCGAGACCTGCGGCCGGTTCCTCTGTTCATTATGCGATATTGAATTCAACGACCGTATTACTGTTCTGGGTAACGATCATAACAGCCCCTGCGAGCATTTTTATTGCCATTCGTCACTGGAAATCTCCCTTAAGTATCATACCGCGGACAAAGGTCCGTTATGTATTTGCCATTTTTTTTTCAAGTCTTCAAATTGGAGGATGGATGATTTTTTTCACGAAACTCATAGCCTGATATAAGACAAACCATGCCTGTGAAGAAAAAAGAATATAACCGGTTACCCGGAAACGGCTCAAAGAAGGGGAGTTTTTTGTCTCTCTTCGGGATCCGTGCCAGTATGTGGACAGGCGAAGACCATCTCCTCTGTTTATACAGTACCGGTTTATCAGAGGATTATAAACGATTTTATTACCGGGACATACAGGCCATAACCACGCAACAGACACCA
>CALZJD010000085.1 GCA_945787795.1 Thermodesulfovibrionia bacterium
CAGTTCAGTGCTGTGCCACATGGTGTCATAAATTATTGCAACAGAAAGGTCTGCCTTGCCGTTTGCCTGGTCCATATAGGTCTGGAGAATTTTGTTTACTTCTTTCCTCCATATTATCCCATGATCAGGAGCTATCATATCGATTTCCAGTCCCAGACTCTTGACTTCTTCAATTTTTCGTTTGATCAACTGTCCGAAGGGCATGAGGATATTTGCATAATATTCAACTACAGCATGATCAAGCTCAGAAACAGACGAACATTCCACAAAATCATCATCAAATCTTGAAGCAGTAGCTAAATGCTGGCCAAAGGCATCCTGTGAAATAAGCAGTTTTGCTTCACCTACATAGGTCATCATAGAGTCAGGCCAGTGAAGCATGGGCGTCTCCAGAAATGTAAGGGTATAAGTACCTGTCTTTAACGTGTCTCCGCTTTTAACTATCTTAAAGTTCCATTTTGAGGTATCAAAAAGCCGGTCAAGTCCTTTTTTCCCCTTGTCAGTAATATATATTGTTGCTTGCGTGATCAGGCTCAATATGGTTTATGACTAGGTTCTTTATGTCGGAAGGATCGCAAATGCTTTTTATATTGTCTATAGTCACTCTTTTGAAGTCATACTTGACTGTGTCAACAAGAGTGATCTCATCATCCTTGATTAAGTAATTGTTATAAGTTGTACCGTTAGGGGTAACATATCCATGAAAATCCCGCACAGCCCAGTCTATTGCCCCGACCCAGTAAATGCCCGGTTTGATTTCAATAGTTTTCACATACACCTCCAAAAAGTAATAGTTTTAACAAAAATTTTTATCAGTGTTCAGGATGAACTTGCAACAAAACGATTATTCATATTGGTTTTATAAATATCATATAGATAACATTGTATCACAACATGTTCAGCCTGTTAATTAAAATGATTCTAATGATGGAATCGTTCCATGTTATCAGGGTTATTATTGTATGTCAAGGGGTTTATGATTATATATTTTATATTATAATTATGACATGAAAAATGACAATGTAAAAGTTGTTATAACGGGCCTGGTCCAGGGGGTTTTTTTTCGGGCCAGCACAAGGGAAATGGCTGTTAACAAAGGCCTTAAGGGATGGGTGCGTAATCTGCCCGACGGAAATGTTGAGGCCCTGTTTGAGGGTCCGAGAGATAAAGTTGAAGAAGCTGTTCAATGGTGTCAACACGGTCCGGGAGGGGCCTCTGTTGTTGACGTTCAGGAAAATTGGGGAACATTTTCAGGACAATTTGACCGGTTTAATATCAGATATTGATTTTCCTCTCAATGATTCAAAAATACTCATAAATTAAGGCTTACCTCCCTGACTCAAACATACTGCATACAAATTGTCATTATTATTATTGACAATAAACCGTTTTGGATTGGATAATACCGGATGATTCAGAAAGATACATATTATGGTACAGGTAATCAGGGGATTGACAAGAAATCTGCATATGCATTAACCGGAAAAAAAAATGCTGAAATATATGATCTCTTTGCTCTTGCCAACAGGGTCAGAAATAAATATAAAGGAAATAAAGTTGATTTATGTTCAATCATAAACGCTAAATCAGGAGCATGTCCTGAAGATTGTTCTTTCTGTGCCCAGTCTGCTCACAATAATTCAGCTTCAGATGTGTATCCTGTAAAAGACAGGACAAGTATTATTGAAGCTGCAAGATCCGCAAAAAAAAAGGGAGTAAAAAGGTTTTGTGTAGTAACAAGCGGCAAAAAACCATTGGACAGTGAGCTGGAAGAAATTTGCGGACATATATATGAAATAAAAAAAATCGGTCTTTCTCCATGTGCTACGCTTGGCATGCTTGATCTTGATCAGTTAAAAATTTTAAAAAATGCCGGACTCCACAGGTATCATCACAACCTTGAAACTTCAGAAGCATATTTCAGTGAAATATGCACTACGCATACGTATCAGGATAAGATCAATACGATTCTGGCGGCCAAATCAACCGGATTGTCCATATGCAGCGGCGGGATTTTTGGTTTGGGTGAATCCTGGGAAGACAGGATAGAGATGGCGTTTAAATTAAGAGAGATAGGAGTGGACTCTGTGCCTGTCAATTTCCTTACTCCTGTTGACGGAACACCATTGGGGAGCAGAGAATTGCTGGACCCTCTTGAGGCTTTAAAAATAATAGCTATATACAGGCTCATCATGCCGGACACCGGAATCAGGGTGTGCGGGGGAAGACCTGCTGCTCTCAGGTCTCTTCATGCCCTTATATTTACTGCAGGCGCTGATGGTCTGCTGCTGGGTAATTACCTGACTACCAAGGGCAGAAGCCCTGATGATGATCTGCAGATGATAAAAGACATGGGGCTTGTGATCTGATGACACGCAAAAAATACTACAGCTTACGAATGAGGGCAGCCCGAAACAGGGAGCATATATCCGGGGCCGAGGGTATTTATGACAAGGATGAAATCAGTGCACTTGTTAAGGAATACACCCAGCGGGCACTTGAACACGATAAAGGAAGGGCTGATGAAATCAGGCTGACCCTGGAAGAGCTCAAAAGGGCGCCCAAAAAGATCTCTTCATTGCCCATATGTACCATCAATACAAGAAATGCAGACGCTGCCAAAAGGGCTGCAATTAAAGTTCTTTCATCAGTCGGCATAACGGAAAGGGCAATAGAAGAGGCCTTTAAATCGCTCAATCTCGGGTTAACCATGAGAGGGGCCATGTTAATGGATATCGAAGGGGTGCGTCTTGAACCTGATCTTCTGAGAGGTGTGCGGGTTTCCAGAATGGGAATGACCAAAAAGGCCTTATCTGACCTTTCAAGAAAACTTGGCAGACTGGGACTTAACAATGATACGGTAAAAGAGGCCCTTGTCCTGGCGAGCAAAGTACACCGGTACCGTATGGTCCTTGGGGAACTGTGCATATCTGACGATCCCTACTATACAACAGGTTACATTGCAACCCGCTCACATGGGTATATCAGACTTCCCCGCATAAAGAAAAGGGGTGTCCCATACGGAGGCAGGGCATTCTTTATTACCGGTGGAGAAGTAAAAGATTTAATCAGATATCTGCAGAGAACTCCCGTCCTAATCAATGAAATTAAGCCCTGCAGAGGGAACATACCGTTAAAGGAAATCCTTGAACGTAAGCCTCGTCGTTAATCCTGCAGCCGGCAGTAATACTTCCCGGTCGCTGGACAGAGTCACATCGCTTTTGAAGCAGAACGCTTCCCTGTCAACTGTTATAACTGAAAAACAGGGTGATGCATTTGATTGTGCAAAAGGCACAAAAAAAACAGACAGGATTATTGTGGCAGGGGGAGACGGCACGATTAATGAAGTCATAAACGGTCTGCTTTCATCTGATGATCCGGACTCCCGGGAGATCCCTCTATCGATTATTCCCTGTGGAACAGCGAATGTTCTTGCCAAGGAGCTGGGCATACCTGAAAACATTGACGGCGCTGTGCATCGTATATTTTCCGGGTCAGCAAATAAAATATCTCTCGGAAGGATCAATGGCCGTTATTTCTCCTTAATGGCAGGTATCGGTTTTGATGCGGAAACCGTGCTGGGCGTTAAGAATGATTTCATAAAAAAAATCTCCGGCAAGCTGGCACATGTTGTTTCAGGTCTGAAGGTTTTAATACATCATAATCCTGCCCCCTTCAGGGTAATTACCCCTGATAAGGAGCTGCATGGATACACCGCTGTAATCGGCAATGCAAAATGTTATGGCGGGTTTTATTATGTCACCCCGGGTGCATCCGTAAACGATCCTCATCTTGATATATGTCTGTTTCAGGGAAAAACAAGGGCAGGTCTTCTCCGCTTTATCATCGGGGTGTTAAGACAGAAACATCTTGACTTCAAAGACGTTGATTACGCAAAAGCCTCACAGATGGAAATCCAATCTGATAGCAGGGTCCATGTTCAGATCGATGGTGAGTACTTCGGGACACTGCCTGTAAAAATAGAAATAGTCAGGGATGCCATCAATGTTGTCTGGTAAGATAACATCTCTTATTGTTTCATTAACATATAAAAGACTGTGATTACCTCCCCGCCCCCCTCCCTGGTAAGGAGGGGATAGAGCCAGATCAAGATACTCCCCCTTTGCTTACATTAATCGTTTCAGGCCATCTTCCGGAAGGGGAATTATATCAGTTCATACATGTAAAGGTTCATTTACTAAATGCCGAATAAAACATACAGTTACTTTTATTAATTACATGTATTGGAGGAAATAAATCATGAAATTCTACACGGTTCTGTTTGTTAGTCTTATTACAGGCGTTGTTCTATGTGGCCTTCCCTTAGATGTAAGGTCTGAAGAAGGCATCACTACCATAAACATGCCAGGCGGACCTGATGAAGGGATAGCGGCCATAACCCTGCCAAGCGGAGATGTCACTCTATCCTTTGTCCAGCCGGGCCTCATCGCCGAAGTATACGTAAAAGAAGGTGATATGGTTATGGCTGACCAGGTATTGATCAGGCAGGATGACGCAGCTGAGCAGGCCCAGCTGGCGCTGATGAGGGAGCAGAGCCGGGACACAACACAGGTGGAGGCGCAGAAGGCCAGCCTTATCCAGAAAAGAAGTTATCTGGAGAAACTGGAATGGGCTGCAGAAAGAGGGTCGGCAACGGAGATGGAGCTTCAGGATGCAAAACTTGAAGTGGAAATAGCAGGATATTCCTTAAAGGCAGCTGAGTTTGAACATGCACAGAACATGAGAAAATATGAAGAATCAAAAATACGTGTTGAGCAAATGGAACTTAAAAGCCCTATTTCAGGAAAGGTTGAAAAGGTTGATGTTGAAGTAGGCGAGTCAATTGACAGGCTGGCCAGCGCAGTAAGGACAGTGAGAACCGATCCTCTATGGATCGATGTCCATCTCCCGCTGGAAAAGGGCAAGACCCTGGAACTTGATCAAAAAGCCAAAGTGATATTTCAGGGGGACACGGAGAACGCTTCTGAAGGAAAGGTGATTTTTATCTCTACTGTGGCTGATGCAGCAAGCGCAACATTAAGAGCACGTATTGAAGTGCCAAATAAATCATTCAGACCGGCAGGAGAGCATGTCAGTGTCCTGTTTTAATCCTTTGGACAACTGGGTCCGGACAGACAGGGGAATCTTGTCATGCATAAAAGAAAATTCATGATATACATTCATATCGTCAGAAATAAAACCGGTATTCTGTCAACATTACTGATATTGCTTTTAATAACCGGTTGTGTTTCAGAAAGAGTAAACAGCCAGGGGTATATTCCTGATTATCAGGAAAAACTCGTGCAAAAAGGTCCACAGGCCAGAATGGGACCTGAAGGGATTGACTCAATCACACCCACGCCGGACCCTGCTTTTCCCGAACTTGATGAAACGAGCGGTGACAACGGGAGGAGATCGGTGAACCTTACTCTTGACGATGCAGTTATGCGGACACTGGCAAACAGTCCTGAAATAAAAATTGTAAGCTTTGATCCTTCCATAGCCAGAGAAAACATAACAGCTGCGGTTTCTGAATTTGATGTTACGGCCTTTGGACAGCTTCAGTATGATGATAATGACAATCCTTCCAATGATTTATCTCTGAGCGGCCAATCCACTTCAAGCCTCGTGGAGGCCGGAATTAAACAGAAAGGGATAACAGGAGCTGAATGGAGTCTGGCGTACACGCTTGATAATGTTGATGATAATTCTCCGACACGGATTGTACCTGAAACCCATGAACCTGCAATGGTCTTTGAGCTGAGGCAGCCTCTCCTGCGCAATGCCTGGCGGGATGTGAATCTTGCAGGCATAAACATTTCAAAACTTGGCCATAGATCAGCGCTTGAGACATTTAGACAAAAAGCGGAAAGTCTTTCAGCAGATGTGTCATTTCTGTACTGGAACCTTTTTCAGGCCCGGCGTAATGTTGAGATTCAGGAGGATCTTCTTGAAAAAACAAATATTACCTTAAAAAAGGTGAGCAACAGAAAAAAAATTGATGCCACGGTAGGGGATATTAAGCAGGCAGAGGCCTCTGTAAAGAGCAGGGAGGCAGCATTGTTAGAAAGCAGAAAAAGATTGTATGATGTTCAGGACAGACTGGTCAGACTGCTTGCTGATAATCAGGTGAACCTGACCGGGGACATTGATATCATACCGGTCACCTATCCTGTTATATGGACATCACCCTTTGATCAAACCGCGCTTATCAGGCGTGCTCTCCGTAATAATGCTGTTGTTTCCAACGCAAAGCTGGAGGCTGAAATTACAGAGATAAACCTGAAAGTCGCAAAAAAGCAGAAACTGCCAAAGCTTGATCTGGTTGCATCTGCACAGCTGCAGGGGCTTTCAGACAGTCAGGGAACTGCACATGAGATGATAACTGATGCTGATTATGCCAGTTACAGCGTTGGGCTGAAACTTGAGT
This sequence comes from Thermodesulfovibrionia bacterium, assembly GCA_945787795.1. Taxonomy (GTDB): domain Bacteria; phylum Nitrospirota; class Thermodesulfovibrionia; order UBA6902; family UBA6902; genus CALZJD01. Next base: position 6,431 of record CALZJD010000085.1, read on the forward strand.
ATCCTCTTGGCAACCGCAGTAAAAAGGCTGGACACAGGCAAAAAAAACTTAAACATCTGAAGGCCCTTTCTCACCTGCAAAATATCTCGGACCAGGTAGCAAACCTTGTCAGGGAGAAAATCAGATCTGCTGAGACCGCACAAAGTGAGATTAAGGTACAGCAGGGTGCTGTCAATGCAGCAAGGATTCACCTGCAGACTCTTGAAGATATTGAAATTGTAAGAAAGAAACTGACACCAGAATTTCTGCTTGCAAAAATACAGGCCCAGGAATCACTTGCAGATGCACAGAAAGCCAAGGTCCAGGCAATAGTAAACTTTAATACTGCACTTTCAGGGCTGTCCCAGGCCACAGGCACAATCCTGGATCAAAGATTGATCAAATAATGCATCCGGACACTGGTACCCATAGATCAACAATACATTGGCCTGTCCCTATGGAGCAGATTTTTCAGGGACTTGAAAAGCTCCGCAGTTTTACAGGCCATCCCGGAAAGTTCTGGCCGGCCTTTCTCGAATTCTCATCCTGTATAACTCATGCCAGGTCAGGAGTACTCATGGTTCGCGCCAAAGGAACCGGGTCATGGAAGAAATTGAGCACCTGGCCTGTTAAAGAAAGACAGTTTCAGTCTCCTGATCTGTTTGCCATATTATCAACAGTTGCCGAACAGTCTGCAGGAGGGAAGTTTGGGTATGCAAGTCAGAGAGCGGCACTCAATGAAGCAACAACTATGCTGGTCCTGGGAATCAGGCTGGACCAGGATGAGACTGACCAGACCTATGTTGCAGTATTTATTCTGGATGATATATCAGATCAGGATAAAGAGAAGACCCTGTCCCTCCTGAAGTTCATTTCTGATACACCGATGATGTATCAACGCGGGCGAACAATAAAGCAGCATGAAAACGATGCTGCCCGGTTTGCCGGGGCACTGGATCTTATGGTTATGCTGAATGCAGAGACAAAATATGTAGCTGCTGCCATGACATATGTGAATGAAGTGGCTTCCCGATACAGATGCAGCAGGGTGAGCCTGGGATGGATTGAGAACGGGTATGTCCGTGTGCAGGGCATAAGCCATATGGAGCGTTTTGAGAAGAAGATGGACATTATTCAGACGCTTGAGGCTGCAATGGAAGAGGCCTTTGACCAGGATGAAGAAATTCTGTGGCCTGCGAAACCAGATGACTCTGCAGTAGTCCGTGATCACGAGATGTATGCAAAAGAGCAGGGCATACGATATATGGTCTCAATTCCCATCCGGCTGGACAATGAACCGGCAGGAGTATTGACTTGTGAACGAAACGACAATCCCTTTTCCGATACAGATGTGCTTGACCTGAGGCTCCTTTGTGATCAGGCGGCATCACGTCTTGGAGATCTGAAAGACAGGGACAGGTGGTTTGGAGCACGGATGATAAAGGCTTTTAAGGCAGGGCTGTCAGGACTGTTAGGGGTAGAACATACGCTGGCCAAATGTGCAGGCCTGATTATATGCGGGGTGCTGCTCATTGTCCTGTTCGGAAAATCAACATATCGAATCGACGCCCCCTTTATTCTCAAAAGTGAGGATGTCAGATATCTGCCTACCCCCTTTGACGGCTATATTGCTGAGGTCAATGTAAGGGCAGGAGAGAGGGTGGAGCAGGGCCAGCGGCTCATTCATCTTGATACAACAGAACTTCTCCTTGAGGAGTCCGCAGCCATAGCCAATCATATGCGTTATTCCCGGGAAGCTGAAAAGGCAAGATCGGAAAATGAAAATAGCAATGGCTCTGGCTGAACAGGCCAAAGCAAAACTCGACCTTGTACGGCATAACTTAAGCCGCGCTTATGTCACAGCGCCTTTCAGCGGAATAGTTGTCGAAGGTGACCTTGCTGAACTTCAGGGAGTGTCGGTAAATAAGGGAGATGTCCTCTTTAAAATATCACGGCTCGAAAAAATGTACGCAGAGCTTGAGGTAACCGAGAATGATATTCATGAGGTATCCGAGGGAAACGCGGGACACATTGTCTTTGTGAGTCAGCCGCACATCACATATCCTTTCATGATTGAAAAAATTAATCCTGTTGCCGTTGCAGACAATGAAAAGGGAAATGTTTTTCCTGTTCGGGGTGTATTCCCTGACGGCATGTCTGACTGGTGGAGACCGGGAATGAGCGGAGTTGCAAAAATAAATATGGGAAAACGGAATATCCTGTGGATGCTTACCCATCGTACAGTTGATTTCTTCCGGATTCGTTTATGGTGGTAATATGGCAGAAGCAGGCAGGACATTCAGTGAATCATGGCACCGTATAGCTGATCAGAAAATAAGTCTTCGCTCCACAGTCAATATACGCAAGCAGTTGTTCAGGGGCAAAAAATGGTATGTAATTCACGATCCCTTTAATAACCGTTTTTTCAGGATAAGCCCTGAAGCGCATGAATTTGTTATACGGCTGAGGCCGGACATAACGGTTGAGCAGGTCTGGGATACATGCATGAAGAGAAGTCCTGATGATGCGCCCGGACAGGATGAAGTAATACAGCTGCTTTCACAGCTGTACTATTCCAACCTCCTTTATCATGAGCTGCCTCCTGACAGCACAAAGCTGTTTGAACGGTACAGACACCGCAGGCAGAGGGAGCTGAAGTCCAGGCTATTCAACATTATGTTTTTCCGGCTGCCCCTGATAGATCCGGAACATATATTAAAAAAAGCCGAACCTCTCATAAGACGGCTTATCAGTCCTGCAGGAGCCATTTTATGGTTCATCACGGTCATGCTTGCAGGTAAAGTTGTTATTGATAATTTTGAGGGATTGCTCGTCCAGACACAGGGGGTGATTGCTCCGGCTAACCTTGTCTATCTCTATGTCAGCCTGGTGATGATAAAGTTATTACATGAGTTTGGTCATGCCTTCAGCTGTAAACGTTTTGGAGGGGAAGTCCACACAATGGGCATCATGCTTATGATCTTCACCCCTATACCTTACATGGATGCAACTTCCAGCTGGTCTTTTCAAAGCAGGTGGCATCGCGCCCTTGTCGGTGCCTCAGGCATGCTCTTTGAGGTATGTGCAGCGTCTGTTGCCGTATTCGTCTGGGCATACACAGGACCGGGTGTCATTCACAGCATTGCTTTTAACATGATATTTATTGCATCAATATCCACCCTGTTGTTTAATGCTAACCCGCTGCTCCGTTATGACGGATACTACATTCTTTCTGACCTGATTGATATACCGAATCTGCATTCAAGATCACTTTCACAGCTGAAGCATCTGGCCGAGCGATATGTGTTCGGATATAAAGATTCCTTCAGTCCTGCTCAGACCGGGAAGGAAGCATCATGGTTGACCTGTTTTGGTATGCTGAGCACGGCTTACAGAATAATAATATTTACTGCAATAATACTTTTTGTAGCTGACCGGTTTCTGCTGCTCGGTCTAGTTATGGCCTGTATGTGTGCAATTACCTGGGTGCTGCTTCCGGTATCGCGCTTTGTCATGTATCTGTCAACCAGTCCCCATCTTGAACGGACAAGGCCGCGTGCCATAGCTGTCACTGCCGGAAGTCTGGTTGCGGTCCTTCTGTTTCTGTCTCTCATACCGTTCCCAAACCGGTTCAGGGCACCGGGGGTGCTGGAAGCAGAGCAATATGTTCATGTTATAAATGATTCAGACGGCTTTGTCAGAAAAGTATTATTGCCAGCAGGTTCAGATGTAGTTGCCGGAACACCCTTAATGGAATTGTCGAACAATGAACTGGACTTTAAAATTGCAGCTGCAAAAGCACAACTCCAGGAAACACGTACTCTGCAGATGAGAGCTGTGTATCAGGCATCTTCAGAGCTTGAACCAATAAATAATCGTCTTAAAACGGTCAACAGAAAAATTAAGAATCTGGAAGAACAGAAGAAATCATTAGTCGTAAGAGCCAGGCAGAACGGAACATGGATTGCTCCCCGCATAAGAGAAATGAATGGACAATGGATTGACCGCGGTTCTGAACTGGGAATGATAGTAAACCATGATGCATTCAGGTTTTCAGCTGTTGTGCCCCAGAGAGATGCTTCAAGACTTTTTGATGGAAATATAAGGAAGGCAGAGGTCCGCCTTCACGGACAGGCCGGAGAAACCATTACAGCTCCTGAATATAATTTTATCCCGTTTAATCGTGACACATTGCCGTCTGCAGCGCTGGGCTGGGGTGCAGGCGGTCAGGTGCAGGTAATGGATAATGATGATACAGGTCTTAAAGTTGTTGAACCATTTTTTCAGATATATGCCGATCTTGATAACCTGCAGACAATTTCATTTCTTCACGGGCGGTCAGGGCAGATACGTTTTACCCTTGCTCCTGAGCCTCTTCTCAGGCAATGGAGAAGAAAGATCCGGCAGCTACTGCAGAACAGGTATCAGATATGATGATGCCCGGGCAAGTTTTCAGGGGTACTCGTCTTCATGTCCCCTCTGAGCTGTATAAAGGGCTGGACCGTATTGCCAACCATGTTGCCGGTCGATATCAGGGACGTTCCGGACAGGTATCTGATCTGCAAAAAGAGGCTGATCAAATAGTTGCCGGATCCTTAAAGCTTCGTTATGAGAGTGACACTAAACTAAAAGAGCATGTCGGTCGATTGCAGGCGCTGTTTCGAAGACAGGGCAGAGGGCATGAAGCATATCTGACAGAAGCAATGACCATTCTGGCCGAAATCTCTTACAGGACTATCGGGCTTCGTCCATATCCTGTCCAGATTATGGGGGCGATGTCCCTGTATAGAGGGTTCTTAATTGAGCTGGCAACCGGTGAGGGCAAAAGCCTGACAGCATGTTTTCCTGCTATTCTTGCGGGCTGGACAAAAAGACCATGTCACATTATTACTGCCAATGAATACCTTGCAGGTCGTGATGCTGATGAAATGAAACCTTTTTATGCCTTTTGCAATGTTTCTGTCGGTTCAGTCGATAACGGGATGGAGACCATGGATAGACGGGTCGCCTATCAAAATGATGTTGTGTACACAACGAGCAAGGAAATACTTGCAGACTTTTTAAGGGACAGGCTGAAGATGGGGTCATGCCACCATCCTGCACGACGCATCATTAAACTGATGCAGACGAAAGGGAATCAGGGCAGGGAAGAACTTGTCATGCGGGGACTTGATACAGCGATCATCGATGAGGCTGACAGTGTGTTGATCGATGAGGCAGTAACACCTCTGATCATATCTCATCCCATGGGCAATGCCCTTCTGGAGGAAGCCTGCATGAAAGCAGGGACCATAGCCGGGACTCTTCATGCATCCGTGGATTACACCATCGACAGGAAGCACAGGGAAATTTCATTTACCCGATCAGGCCGGGAAAAAATCGAATCCCTCGCAGGATCTCTTCCGGGCATATGGAGCAGCAATATCAGGAGGGAAGAGTTGATTATCCAGGCCCTGACAGCCAGGGAGTTTTACCACAGGGACAAACAGTATGTGGTTGAAGAAGGAAAGGTGGTGATTGTTGATGAGTTTACCGGGCGGCTTATGCCCAACAGGACCTGGAGGCAGGGACTTCACCAGGCTGTTGAGATAAAGGAAGGACTCGAAATATCAGATCCCAGCGAAACACTTGCCAGGCTGAGTTTCCAGCGCTTTTTTCGTTTCTTCAGAAAATTAAGCGGTATGACAGGGACTGCCAAAGAGTCTGCTTCAGAATTCTGGCACATATATTCACTCCCGGTCATTAACATTCCCACTCATAAACCCTGTATACGAAAACAGGAGCCTGATAAAGTTTTTTCAACTCATGATAAGAAACTGGCAGCGGTCATCGATGAAGTTGTGAAGGTCCATGAGACAGGCCGTCCCGTTCTTGTCGGAACCAGAAATATTAAGGTCAGTGATAAGCTTGCTTCCCTGCTGACAGAAAGGGGCCTGCCCTTTCAACTCCTTAATGCTCTGAAGCACAAAGAAGAGGCTGAAATAGTAGCAGCAGCAGGACAGCAGGGTTGCAGAGATGGGAGGTCTTCATGTTATTGCAACAGAGAGACATGAATCAGGACGAATAGACAGGCAGCTCATCGGACGCTGTGCAAGGCAGGGTGACCCGGGCAGTGCACAAGTGTTCATGAGCATGGAGGATGACCTCATGCAGCGTTTTCTTCCGGGCATGAGCAGGCGCTGGATCTCGTCAAATCTCCAAAAACAGACTCCATACATGAAGCGTATAGCAGAACGTATCCTCTCTATTGTTCAGAGCTCAGCCTCCAGCCTTGCCTTTCGTCAAAGACGAAAAGTTATGCAGATGGATACCTGGCTGGCAGAGGCACTTTCCTTTACAGGGTCAAACGTCGAGAATTAGATAGAATTCCTTAAGTTCATATCGAGGTTCAACCTCGATATGGGATGATGCAGGTAATTATTTTTTGAGAAGCCCGGATAGTTCGGATTCAGGAAGAGGTTTGCTAAAGAGATATCCCTGATACTGTTTACACTGTTTCTCTTGCAGAAAAAGGAGCTCTCCCCTTTTTTCTACCCCTTCAGCAACCGTCTGCAGTCCGAAACTGTTGGCCAGAAAAATAATGGTTGATACGACTGCAGAGATCTGATTGTCATGCAGCATGTTCATAACAAAAGACCGATCGATCTTCAATTCGTCGACGGGCAGCCTGCTGAGATAGCTCAGGGAGGAATAGCCTGTGCCGAAATCATCGATTGACAGTTTGGTCCCCATCTCCCTCAGGCTTTTCATAATATTTATTTTGCCCTCTATATCATTCATAAGCAGGCTTTCTGTCACTTCAAGTATCAGATGGCGGGGGTTAATGCTGCTCTGGTCTATTGTATTGCCTACCTTAGCAAGGAAGTCAGCTGCTTCAATCTGTTTCATGGACAGGTTGACACTCATGCTGATGGATTGAATTCCTTCCTGGTTCCACTTTTCAAGTTGAGCTACTGCAGTATGAAGGACCCATTCTCCGATGGGAATGATCAGCCCTGTTTCCTCTGCTAAATGAATAAACTCATATGGAGGGACAAGACCGTCCTGACCATTGTTCCAGCGCACCAGGGCCTCCACACCCTCAATCTGGTTGGTTTCGATATTCACCTTAGGCTGATAGTGGAGCAGAAATTCATCATTCTCCAGGGCCTTTCTGAGCCTGGATTCGAGACTCAGGCGCCTTTCATACATATTGTTTATTTCCATTGACGAAAACTGAATGGCATCTCCACCCTTGTTCTTTACAAAATCCTTTGCACTTGATGCGAGCTTTAACATGGCATAACAATCAGTATTCTCCCCTGGATATACGGCGATACCTATACTTGCTGTGATATAAATTTCCCTGTTATGCAGGTTTATCGGTTTTCTTATTACCTCGGATATTCTCTCTGCCACCAGCGCCGCATTTTCTGATTTCTCAATACGGTCAAGCAGCAGGGAAAAGACATTGCCATCTAAACGGAACACATTAACCATTTCCTCATCATCCCCTGAATCATTCCAGAGAATATCAGTATCCCTGATTACACTTTCGATACGGCGGGCTACCAGAAAAAGGATTTCGTCTCCGGCTTCAAGTCCGATCGTGTCATTAATTTTGTTAAAATTATCAAGCTCGATATGCAGAAGTGCGACGTTGTCATTATGGCGCTTTGCCTTTTTCAATGCCCAGTCAAACCGTTCAAAAAACCGATGTCTGTTAGGCAGTTTGGTCAGAGGATCAAAATAGGCCAGTTGGTCCATGTATGCCTTGGCACCCAGGGTGTTGCGCAATCTCAGTAAAAGCTCGCTCGGGTCTACAGGTTTTGCAAGAAAATCTGTAGCTCCAAGTTCAAGTGCCTTAAGCTTTGTCTCGGTATCATCAGATGAAGTAAGCACAATGAGTGAAAGATGTTTGAATATTGGATTTGCCCGAACCTTTGTCAGAATTTCAAATCCCGATACTTCCGGCATAATAAGATCGAGCAGCAATATATCAGGCTTTGTTTCATTAAGAACGTCCATTGCCTCAGTAGACTTTTCAACAAGTACAAATCGACGATATCCGGCATTTTCGAGATAGGCCTTGACCACTTCCATATTGATCTTCTCATCGTCTATCATCATGATAGTGGCATCAAGAAGCTGCGATTGCAGTTCGTCCTTTATCTGTAGTTCTTCCTGCATTAATTTATCCATAATCGGTAATACTCCTGTATTCCCCGTTATTATCGGGTCATACCTGCTTATAGTTCTTATCGGTTAATATTAATATTAGCTTAAATATCGTTATGCTGGCACAGACTCCACATGTGCTCTGCAATGGCTTTTTCCATACATTTCATGGGAAAATTCAAGTTGTTTTAAGGGAGTCATGGTTTTCCATATCGAGGTTCAACCTCGATATGGGATGATGCAGGCAATTATTTTTTGAGAAGCCCGGATAGTTCGGATTCAGGAAGAGGTTTGCTAAAGAGATACCCCTGATATTGATTGCACTGTTCCATTTGCAGCAGTTTGAGCTGTTCTTCTGTTTCCACGCCCTCGGCGACTGTATTTAATCCCAGGCTCCTTGAGAGATATAAGATGCTCGAAATAATAGCATGGCTGTTATCATTCTCGGTGAGATCTGATATGAATGAGCCGTCGATCTTAAGCTCGTCTACGGGTAATCGTCGAAGGTAATTAAAAGACGAGTATCCTGTACCGAAATCATCAATGGAAATTTTAAGTCCCATGTCTTTAAGCTTTTGCAGAATAGTTATTTTTGTTTCAATATTTTCTATAAGCAGGCTTTCCGTGATTTCCACAGTCAGCAAAGAAGGATCTATATGACTCTGGCTGATAATGCGCAATATGTCAGAGAGGAAGTCCTCGGAGGATAATTGTTTTACTGAAATATTAATGTTAAGGCTGAAAGGTTCACTCCTCTTTTCGTTCCATACATTCAGCATTCTGCATGCCTCTGTAATGATCCATTTCCCGATAGGAATGATGAACCCTGTTTCCTCGGCTATGGGAATAAATATATCAGGTGATATCAGCTTATTCTCTTCGGTTCTCCATCTGAGAAGGACCTCGGCTCCGCACATGAAGTTTGACGTGATATCCACTTTTGGCTGGTAATGAAGGACAAACTCTTCCCGTTCAAGGGCGTTCCGAAGCCTGCTTTCGAGGCTCAGGCGTTGTTTATATGCCCTGTTAATTGCATCAGATGCAAACTGAATCATACTGCTGCTTTTGTTTTTTGCATAATCTCTGGCGCTTGCAGCGGCATGAAGCAGTGAGGCTGCGTCGCTACCATCTTCGGGATACATTGCAACACCAATACTGGTGGAAATGAAGGTTTCCGTGTTTTCAATCTGAAACGGCTTCTCCATCACTTCAAGTATGCGCGAAGTAACCAGTGCTGCGTTTTCAGAATTATCGATGCGGTTCAGAATCAATGAAAAACCACTGCCCTCTGTCCGGAAAAGGTTTATCTCTGTATTTCCATACGTTTCTTTTGTAAGTACATCAACGTTCCTGATCATCCTTTTAATGCGGTGAGATATCTTCATGAGGACCATGTCCCCTGAGCTGGGACCGGAAGAGGCATTTATTGTACTTAAATTGTTCACACCAATGGACAGTATGGCAAAATTCTCCTTGAAGCGGGTACCGGCTTTAAGCGACCATTCAACACGTTGAAGGAATAATTCCCTGTTCGGCAGCTTGGTCAGGGGGTCATAATAGGCAAGCTGGTCCTGGTATGCCTTGGCTGCAAGAGTATTGCGTACCCGCAGACCCAGCTCACTCTCATCAACAGGCTTGGACAGGAAATCAGTCGCCCCGAGGTCAAGTGCTCGGAGTTTGCTTTCTGCATCTGTTGAAGATGTGAGAATGATAATGGGGAGAAATTCATACTTCTGGAGTTCCCGGACTGCTGTGAGAATGTCGAAGCCCGATACATCGGGCATGATCAGATCAAGAAGCAGGATATCCGGATTTGTTTCTTCAAGAATCTTCAGGGCCTGAGTTGACTTTTCAACAAGGACAAACTTGTGGTAACCGATTTCTTCCAGAAAGGTCTTAACCACTTCCATATTGAGCGGTTCATCATCTACCATCATAATAGTGGCATCCAGGAGCTGCTTTTGCAGGGAGTCCTTAACATTAATTTTTTCTTGAAGAAGTTCACTCATGAGTATTTCCGGTTCATTTTCTGTTATTTATAACTATGTATTGTTTATAAAGATTATCGGTTAATATTGTGCATAACTTAAGATCGTTATGATGGCTTTGGCTCAACACTTGCTCCGACAATGGCTTTTTCCATACATTTCAGCTGCTCAAGAGCCTTTTCAGCCTGCTCAACCTGTTTTGCCTTGGCAAAATCTTCAAGCCTTTTTGCCGGTTCTGTAAAATCATCATATCCAACCGTACCCCCGGCTCCTTTCAGCCAGTGCGCCAATAAGGCAAGTTCATTCATGTCTTCCTTTTCAATGGCCTGCTCCATGTTTGCCATCTGTACTTCCAGTTTCTGGATAAAACTGTTAATTATACGGGAGAACTTCGGATTGTCTGCCAGGCGTGAGATCACAGGTTTCTGAACTGCTGTTACAGTCATCTGTTCTTTAACCACATCCGTATCCGTGTTCTGCGCCTCAACAGGCCTGTGAGTTTCACCGGCTTCTATGTTCACCATCTGTCCGTGAAGAAGTTCAACCATCTTTTCCATGAACCGGTCAATATTAATCGGCTTGGTCAGATAGTCAGAATACCCCGCATCAAGGCATTGCTGCTCAAAGCCTTTC
>CALZJD010000086.1 GCA_945787795.1 Thermodesulfovibrionia bacterium
TGCTTTTCCGTGTGGCAATTATTATTTTATTTCTTGTCTCCATTATTCTCCTCAGTTTCCAGTTTAAATAATCTGTTGGCTACATCGATCATCACATCCATGTCCTCCTTCTCTGACTTGAGCGCTGCAGTCGGAGGATGGATTAGTTTATTCATAATTGAACTGCTCAGGTATTCTATTGCCCTTATTTTCTCTTCTTCCATGGGGCCAAGCTTTCTCAATACCTTGTCAAGCTCTTCTTTTCTTATTGCTTCAGCCTTTTCTCTGAGAGCGACTATCGTAGGTGTTGCAGCAAGTGAGTCCTGCCATTTAAGGAATGAGTGGACTTCATGTTCAACAATCCTCTCGGCCTTGTCCGCCTCTTTGTTTCGTTCCTCAATATTGGTCTCAACAACGCCCTGGAGGTCGTCAACATCATAAAGGTAAACGTTATCTATTTCATTTATTGCAGGGTCGATATTTCTCGGAACAGCAATATCAATGATAAACATCTGCTTCTGTTTTCTTTCTTTCATGATTTTCTGGACCTGTTCCTTATTCAGAACATAGTCAGGAGCTCCGGTAGAGCAGCCGGTAGAGCAGATCACGATATCGGTATGGCGTAACTCATCGGTGAAACTTTCAAAAGGAACGACTTTGCCATCAAATTCCTCTGCAAGTGCTATGGCATTCTTATGCGTTCTATTTGTTATATATACATCAGTTACCCCATTGTTTATCAAATGCTTGGCCGCAAGCTCTGCCATCTCTCCTGCGCCCATAAGCATAAAAGACTTTGTGGCCAGATCTTCAAAGATCTTCTTTGCAAGTTCAATAGCGGCAAAACTTATACTTACCGCATTTTCAGCTATCTTTGTCTCGGTCCTGATCCGCTTTGCAACTGACACAGCCTTTTTCATCAGCTTGTTTAAATAAACACCTGTTGACCTGCTTTTCAGCGCAAAGTCAAAGGCATCTTTAAGCTGGCCAAGTATCTGGGGTTCACCAACCACCATGGAATCAAGGCTTGAGGCCACTCTGAAGATATGTTTTATTGCATCATGTCCTTCATAAATATAAAGCGCCTCATCAAGGGGGCCCCTCGGGACATCATGAAATTTTGCTATAAAGGATTTAATGCTTTCAGTCCCGTTATCATTATGAGCAACCCCTGCATAGATTTCTACCCTGTTACAGGTAGAGAGCACGATGTTTTCCTTTACATCAGAGGTCACTTTTAATTCTGAGACAGCCTCTTCGAGCTTGGGGCCGTCAAAGGCGACCTTTTCCCTTATTTCTACTGTTGCTGTTTTGTGGTTAAGACCGATAACGATAATGTTCATTGTTAATATAATGAAAACCTTCTTACATAAAGGTGTGCTGTCCTTTCAGGATAAGGGAGACGCCTAGAAATGCGAAAATCACGACAATAAAACCTGCGATAGAAAGTATGGCAGCCTTTTTACCGCGCCACCCGAGAGTGAGTCTTAAGTGCAGGACCAGGGCATAGATGAGCCAGGTTATGAGTGACCAGACTTCTTTCGGGTCCCATCTCCAGTATGAACCCCATGCCGAATTTGCCCAGATTACTCCTGTAATCATGGCAAGTGTAAGAAGCGGAAAGCCCAGAGTGATAAGGTGGTAGTTTATTTCATCAAGCACCTGAAGGCTTGGAAGCTTCTGGAACAGTCCGCCAAGGTGTTTGGACTTTACAAACCTCTCCTGTATTAAGTACATAATGCCTATTCCGCATGCCATGGCAAATGCCGCATCTCCCAGAAATGCCAGTATCACATGAATGCCGAACCAGTAGCTCTGCAGGACCGGGCTTAATACTTTGATTTCCCTTGGAAAGATTGATGATGAAAACATGAACAGAAAAACGATTGGCATTATGAAAGAGCTGAGCATGCCCAGCTTATAACGGAATTCATGGAAAAAGAAGAGAAGCAGTATACACCAGGTAAAGAACGAAGTTGCTTCATGCATATTTGTGACAGGAATGTGACCTCCCTGCACATATCTGACAATTATATTCCCGGTATGAAAGAGAAATCCAATGACTGCAAGGTAGAAGGCGATCTTTGAGCCTGCCTTTTTCCCGCGAAAAATTTCGATTACACCTGATATGGTTGAGAGGAAATAAAAGGTAAGGGCTAACTCAAACAGCAGGACATTTGTTTCGATTTGCAATGCGTAGGCTCCTGTGGATTCATAAAGTTATATATAATGTATTCGGCTGTATTAAAAAAATATATTAATTCAGCTAATCATCTGTTTAATTTAACTTTTTTGTCAACATTTTTTCCACACATGAACGTAACTTATCAATTTCTCCCTCGGAATTAATCAGATCAATCCAGAAAATCTCCTTTCCTGCTTCATGAAGTGATTGTATGTCTGAGACTACGGAATTGATATCTTCAGGCTTTTCCCCGGAATTAATTACAATTATATCTGCTATGTTACTCACTTTTTTAGCTGATTCTTTCATCTGACCTGCCGGTCCCATGATGAAAACAACAAGATGAGGATTAATAAAATCCACCGGGCTGTTGCCCTCTACCACAACTCCTTTAAGTCCCTGCATTTTGGATAGAGCGATATCAAGACCCTCTTCAAGACCATCATAAGGGCCCTGTATCCAGACTACCTTTTCGGCCCCTGCTTCGGACATGATGGCAGTGTCTTTACCTTTTACCAGGATCGTTTCAGGATCATCTGTTACTGATGTAAACATTTCTGTTTTCGTGAATTTCACAGCACCAAATCCTTTAAGGTTTTTAAGAAGTATGGAGCAGAGCGTGGTCTTGCCCACACTGCTATGCGCTCCTGTAACAGAAATGATCGTGAAATTGTCATTTGAAACCATAGCTTAAGAATACATATTTATGAATGTTTCCTACAAGTTTGTATAACTTGTTCAATGTAGTTCGACAGTGGTTCAACGGTAGCTCAACAGTGGCTCAACAGTGGCTCAACAGTGGCTTAACGATGGATCAACGATGGATCAACGATGGATCAACGATGGATCAACAATGGCTAAACATTGTTTAATTAATATAGGCTTTGTTTTCCAACTTTGAACCACTGTTGAACCACTGTTGAACATATGTCATAATGGATTCGTAATTTGAAATTTGTAATTTGAAATTAAGATTTAGGGGACATGATCAATATTGCAATTGCATTCATAGCTGGTATAGCCACGTTCTATTTCTACAGTTTTTTCCCTTTTACTATTTCCACACTTACTTTCGGAACATTCCTTTATCTTTTTTTTAGATGCACTGACAGAAAAAAAGTTCTTCTTATTACTATGGTTTTTGTTGCAGCTTTTTTTTACAGTATGTTGAGAAATAATGAGATGCAAGAAATACTTTTACCTTCTGAAGAAGTTCATATCATGGGAACTATAAGCAGTGTACCTGAGATGAAGTATGGCAATCTCAGATTTTCTGTAAGGGACGTGTTGATAGAAGGCAGCGCAATAAATGGCACTGTTAAACTTTCGATCCTTCATGATTTTGCAGATAAGAATGTTAAGGGCAACATGCTTTTGCCAGGTGACAGAATTAGTGCTGTGGTAAAACTTAAAACGCCCCGGTCATTTCGGAATCCCGGCATATACTCTTTTGATCCAATTAAAAAGGGGATAATTGCTTCCGGTTATGTAAAGCAGATGAAAGTGGTTGGCAGAGGTATGGGGGGTATGGCATGGATACATAAGAAACGTCAAAGGCTGGCATGGATAATGGATAACAGCCTGTCTGAAGAGAGCGCAGCACTGCACAAGGCGATTGTGCCGGGTCTGAAAAGCGGGATTGGACAGGAGATGAGAGACGGTTTCAGTTCAACGGGTCTTGCCCATCTGCTTAGCATCTCAGGCACTCACTTTGGTCTGCTGGGGTTCATTATATTTACGTTAGTCAGGGAATTTGTTAAACGTGTACCATCGAACATGCTGGTCAGAATGACGGTAATCATTACACCTACACAAATAGCTGTTTTAATTACCTTGCCTGTACTCATTCTATATGCATTTATTTCCGGGGCCAGTCTGCCCACCATCAGGTCTCTTGTAATGTTTTGTCATGGAGTACATGGTGAATCATGAAAAACAGAAACTCGCAATGAATTTTGGACTTGAAACTCATGAAGAAAAAAGTTTTTTTAAGAGAATGGGGAAGAGAATTGGAGTTACATTATTAATAACAGTAGCTGCAGTAATAGGCACAGCGCCTTTTGTGGTGATGTATTTCAATCGCTTTCCCCTGATATCTCCCTTAACAAACCTGATCATTACGCCTCTCATATGTTTTGCTGTTTTACCTTTGGGATTTTTTACAGGATTTACCGCCCTGTTATTTGATATGACTATGATGCCTCTGTCCGGGCTCACTGACTGGCTTACACTCATTTCATTAAAACTGGTAAACGGATTCTCTTACATTCCTTATGCAACGGTTTCCGTCCATTCACCGACTATTGCAGAGATAATACTTTTTTATTTTGGGCTCCTGTTTGTTTTCATAAATAAAAAAAATGTTATAAGGAGGTTTATCCCTGTTTTTCTTGTGCTCATTTTCTATCTGGTCCGCCCCCAGTTTAGTAGTGACAATTTTAGCGTTACCTTTCTTGATGTAGGACAGGGAGAGTCATCGGTTGTGCAGTTGCCGGGCAGAGAAATAATGCTTATTGATGGAGGGACCCAAAAACCTGATATGGGGAGAAGGGTTATTGCACCATACCTGTTATCAAAAGGAATAACCAGGATTGATTTTCTTGTGTTGAGTCATGCCCATCCAGATCACTATGGCGGGCTCAGATTCATTATGGATAATTTTCATGTAAGAGAAGTGTGGTCAAATGGAAATACCATGACCATTGAAAAATCATTTCTTCACAACGCGGAAGACAGGCAGCTCATGCACAGGTTATTAAGAAGGGGAGATATGTTTGAAACAGATAAATATAGAATTACCATGCTTCACCCGTATCAATCTTTTCATGCAGATTCACCAAGGGGACAATTCTCTGATGAAAATAGCAGCTCGCTTGTCTTTAAGATCGAAGCAGAAAACATCTCAATACTTTTTACTGGAGATATTGAGGAAGAGGCTGAGGAGAATCTGCTTTTTACAGACAAATGGCTGAAGAGTGATATTATTAAAGTGCCTCATCACGGGGGAAGGACATCCAGTTCAGAAGTATTTATCCAGGCTGTTCGTCCCGAGGTTGCTATAATGAGCGCTGGCAGGAACAATCCGTTTCGCCATCCTCACGAAACAACAATGCGAAGATATAAGGAGGCAGGGATACAGATTTTCAGGACGGACAGGGATGGGGCTGTTACTGTAAAGATAAGAAATGGAAGATATGAGTTTAGTACATACAAAGACAGTAAGCTAATACCGGTTAAGGTATTGAAGGATGAATTAAGAAATGTAAGGTTGCTTTTCCGTAACTGAGATAATAATAACTACCTCTCAGCAAGCTAAGGAGCATCAACTGCGTCATTCACGAGGCCTGCCTGCCGGTAGGCAGGTCTGTTGATCGGGAATCCATGACATGGCCGGACTGGATTCTCGATGCGAGTCTTCGCGAGAGTCGCTTCGACCGGCTCAAAAGACTACCGGAATGACATGGAATATTAACCCTGAATATAAAAAAAGGCGGTCTGATTACTCAGACCGCCTTTGAAAGTAGCAATATATCTAAATATTCTTTTTCATCTTACGTAAACGCCTGAATCCTAATGTTGCCGCGCCCACTACAAAGAGTGTTGAACTGATTGGTTCAGGAACTACAGTGAGATCCATGAGAAAATCCGAAGAATTCCAGTGGGTACTAAGACTTCCATATGTTGTACCATTATCATCATGCGCAAAGTTAACCCAGCCGGCTGCCCCAAAGTTTGAATTCTTTTCGTTTGCCCCATCCCCTACCTGAAAATGATCATTGTACGTTACAAAGTTGGCGAAGTCGTTGGAATCAGCCTGATTGACCAGCTCAATTCCCGCAGATGGATCAATGACGTAATAATCATAAGAGCCATTTGATCCGCTTCCGCTATTAAAGTGAACATCCAGATCCCAAACGGATGAATATATACCTGGGCCACCAGTATCATTAAATTCTGCTACCGACACAGTTCCATAAAGTCTTGCTGTTCCATCGGTGTAAGTGTCAAATAGTACACTGTCAAATCCAAAGGTCACCTCATCATTAGGATTACCGGTAAAGAATCCGTCAAGCCTGAGACCATAAACAGGCGGTGCCTGATTTCCTGCAATACTTGTTGCATTATAACGGGTATCGAGAGTCTGCGCATCTGACAAAGAAACTGCGGCACTTGATAAAAAAAGAGTTGTAGCGAACAGACTAATTACGAATCTGGCTTTCATGATATCTCCTTTTTTTTTAAAAATTTATATCTATTAAATTATCTATATATATTTAGTTTGATACAAAAGTAATTAAGAATAGATACTTAATGATACTAAAACACGATGAAGCTGTCTAATTGAAAATTCTTATATCTGCTATAAATTCTTAATATAAGCGGGGTTGCGCAACTATGCCTTCAAGAGGGGTCTCTTTGCAGATGTTTTTGAAGTAACTCTGATATTTATTTTGCAATTCTCATGCCATTTTTTTAATCGAAAATATAAAAAATTTTCATCATTTATTCAATATGTTACAAGAAATTACTTTTTCAGGTCATGTGACAGTGCACAGGAATGTGCTGAACACCTCTGTGACATCATGTGACATTCCGACTCAGAGTGCCTGCTTTATAATGTGTTAGAGATAAAAATTTTAACCCATGAAGCCTAGCAGAGATATGCTTATTTCGAGTAAACCATAATTATATTATGGAATTCCAGAATACACCGTTGCTTGGAGAATGTCCGACAATTCGGCAAATGGCTCCAGTGTCATTCTGAATTTATTTCAGAATCTTGTAGTTTCATAATATTGCATAACCTGAGATCCTGAAACAAGTTCAGGATGACAATTAGCTCTATCCGCAATAGTATCTAATTAAAAATGCACATTACTAGAGCTTGCTCGATTTAAGCCATTTGATAAGGTCATTGATTTTGTCACGTATCTCGTCCCGTGCCCGTCTGAACTCATCAAGAACCTCTTCTTCTGTTCCCACTGCCCCTACAGGATCGTCAACAGGGGTGTGGAACCTTTTTACACCGCCGGGAGTGGCTGGACATGATGCATCGGCATGACTGCAGAGGGTCATTATCACGTCCATCTTATGTAACAGGTCTTCATCTATGGCTTCTGATTTCTGGCCTGAAATATCTATTCCGATCTCTTTCATCACCGTTATGGCATGGGGATTGATCCCAACGGGAATAAGTCCTGCACTGTATGGCTCTATAGTCCCCCTGCCCAGTTCTCTTGCCAGTCCTTCTGCCATCTGGCTGCGGCAGGAGTTGCCGGTGCACAGAAACATTACTTTATATATTTTGTTTTCTGACATGTTCTGTATTGTACTTGATAAATGAAGAGAAATGTGAAGGAGGAAACTACTTTATAACGCTGTTCAGTTCCTCAGCCAGGTCCTTGTTAAGTTTTCGCAGGGCCTTATATTCTTTTCTGGCTGATGAGAGAAGCTGTTTCCTGTATTCCATATAAGACATGCCGAGATGGAAGCGGGCCTCGACAAAGTCTGGTTTGATTTTAACCGCTTTCTCATATGACTTCATGGCCTGCTCGTGGTTGCCCATTTCACTGTAAATATTGCCGAGATTATTATGCGCCTCAGCATGGTCAGGCTTTACCTTGACGGCCTTTTTCAATGCTGCAAGAGCTTCGTCATATTTGCTTAACATGGAAGCAACAATACCGATCGAAATATGGGCATCTACATATTTCGGTTTAATCTCGGCTGCTTTCTGATATGCCTGGAGCGATTCTTCATACCTGTGCAATTTAAAATAGGCATGACCGAGATTGTAATATGCCTCAGCATGTTTCGGGTCGAGCTTAATGGCATGCTCAAATGCATCTATTGCTTCTGAGTATTCCATCTTCTGACTGTTCTGTACTCCAAGAAGGAAAAATTCAGAGGCGTTGGTATCTTCAGAAGAAACAGCAGCCGGACCCAGCACGGTTATTGCCGCAATAATAATAAAAATCTTTATAAAAGGAGCCCTCATACACAATCATTTTAACAGAATTTATTCTTTTTGCAAAATAAGAAATATAAATGAGATTATTAAGAATAACTGAGTGATTACGTGAAGTTAGATTATGATTTCTACCCGCCTATTTCTGACATGGTGTTTATGGGGCTGGACAGGATCTGCTTGTCTTTGAGGCCGTGACCCTGCGGTTTTGATTTTATGGCTTGTAGAAACAGCATCTCTAACTGCTCATCAGAAATTCCATTTCTTAGCGGCGTTTTTATATCAATTGTTTCTTTTGAAAAAAGACATGGCCTGAGTTTGCCGTTTGCTGTCAGACGAAGCCTGTTACAGTGTGCGCAAAAGTGGTCTGACAGGGGGCTTATTATTCCTATAACACCTTTTGCGCCCCTGATCCGGAAGTTTCTTGAAGGACCTGTGCCCCTGAATGTAAAAGGGGTAATTTCTCCAAGTGCAGATATCTTTTTCAGGATTTGGGCAGACTTTATATATTTCTCTTTGGACCATGTGCCGTCATTCACAGCCGGCATAAATTCGATAAACCTGATATGGAAATTATTTTCAATGGTAAGGGATGCAAATGATTCAATCTCATCATCATTCATATCTTTTATCGGTACCATATTGATTTTTACGGGACTAAGCCCTGCGGACTCAGCCGATTTTATTGCTTCCCATACAAGAGCAATGTCGCCTCCTCTTGTTATCTTCTTATATCTGACTGCATCAAGTGTATCAAGGCTGATATTTACTCTCGTGAGGCCCGCATCCTTTAATTGCCCGGCAAGAGATGAAAGCATGAGACCGTTTGTGGTCAGGCTAAGGTCCCGGATACCGATATTCTTGATGGATGTAACAAGACCGGTTATGTTTTTCCGTAAAAGCGGTTCGCCTCCGGTAATCCGTACTTTACTCAGCCCGTGCCTGTGAGCGACTTGTACAAACCTTACTATTTCCTCATCTGTAAGGATCTCGCTTCTATTGAAGTGTGTCAATGCTTTTTCCGGAGTGCAGTAAACACATTTGAGGTTGCATTTGTCAGTAATGGAAATACGAAGATAATCTATCTTACGGTCGTAATTATCAACAACTGGTGTCTCTTTTTTCTTTTCTTTGTGAGATGGATTATTCATAGTAGTCATAAACGTTAATCGAAATTCGTTATAAGTTATTAGTTAACGTAACGACATATAATTCAAATTGATATTGATAACGAATAACGATTAACAATTAACAATTAACGAATAACTTTGTCACTTCCCAAACGGACATACAGGATACCGGCATGTTTCGCACTTCAGGCATAGTCCGCCGTGACCGAGCTCTGCAATCTCCCGTCTGCCGATCCTTTCACCGGCCAGTACCCTTGGCAATATGAGATCAAAGACAGTAATGCTCGCATACATTCCGCAGGCAGGAATGCCCAGTATCGGAATCTGCATTGTAGGGGCGGGTTTTAAACCTGCCCCTACGTATGCGACAAGGAACATTGCGCCCGGGAGCACAGGGGAACCGTAGTGAAGCTCATCAACACCTAAATTTCTTATGGCAAACCTGGTCACATCATCGGGATCAACAGACATGCCGCCGGTGGTAATGATAATGTCAGCGCCTGCATTAATCAGCTCCCTGATCCTGTCTTCAATAAATTCTGCATTATCTGGAGCGAAATGAACCCCAACGATCTCACCAGCGTATTTTTTTATCTTAGCTGTTATTACCGGTTCAAAGGCATCTTTAATCTTTCCATGATATACTTCATTGCCTGTGATGACTAATCCGGCCTTTGGCTTTCTCATGGATGTAACACTGAGAATGGACCCTGCATTTTCAGCAATACTGACAGCCTCTTTAATAATCGATTTCTTTACGACCAGAGGAATCGCTCTTGTGCCTGCCAGGACCTGTCCCTTTTTAACGACATAATTATCATGCAGTGTCGCGCACATTACTTCACCGAGCATATTGAAATCTGTCAGTGCCTGATGTTTAACTTTTAACAGTCCGTCTGTGCCGGCTATAAGGTTGACCTTGCCCTCGCTTGGTTCACCCTCCATTTTTACACCCGTACCGGCCAGGGCAAGTGCCATTGCAATGGCAGCATCATTTTCATGAATTTCTTTAAAAGCCCTGCCCTTAAACTCTCCCGGTATGATTTCCGTAATGTCATGGGGCAGTATCAAACCTACCGCTTCATTTACAGAAACAACTTTTGTCTCTGCTCCGGGGTGATTATCACTCACCTCATGTTCTTTGACTTGCTGATCACACATGTCACACATAGTTCACCTCTTACAAATTGTTATTTTCAAATACCTCTGAAAATTTCCTGTCAAGCAATTCATTGACACCGCTTTCCAGCCTGCGGTATTTTCCAAGAAGATTACGCGCGTCTTCAGTAAGGCTGGCTCCCCCGCCGTTTCTGCCGCCTGCCTGTCTTAATACTAGGGCAGTGCCCAGCCTAGATTCCATTGACTGTATGTAGCTTAATGCCTTTCTAAATGAAATATTCGTGGCTTTTGCAGCTTTATTAATTGAACCCAGTCTGTCTATTTCATCAAGCAGTGCCCTTCTTCCACTGCCGAATACTGTTTCCCCTTCTATTTCAAGCCAGATCTTTGAGCGGATGTTTATTCCCATATATACGTTATAACATATTTGCATAACGGTGTAAAGAAAAAAATGAATTTAGAATTTGCTCCTAACAGGCAGGATTACACGGAGAAATGCAGCATACTATTCGGGATAATGTTATATGTAAGGAACTATAGTGATAAAATTCAATATGTTACAAGGCAATTATCCCAAAAGCTGAAATAAAATTACCTGTGAAATGATAATGGTGGCATGTCCTCATATAATTAGACAAAGAGCCTATTCCTTAAATTTCTTTCTAAATGTCCTCAATCCTAATGTTGCTCCACCTACAATAAAAAGTGTTGAACTGATAGGCTCAGGTACAACAGGGGGAGAACTGCCGCCATCCGGGCGGACAATGAAGTCAAGTTTGTTATCACTATTGAAATTACTATCTTCAAGAGCGTTATTATATGCATTCACAAGATTCCCCTTATCAATACCACCTTTGGCATAAAAATTACCCCAGACAGGATCAAGTGAGGAATCAAAGCTATATGATGCTGACTTTCCTCCATCGTCAAACTTAATTCCATAAAATGGATTGGGGATAATTTGGTTGCCGGCTTTTGTCCATGTTTTCGGACCTTCTATCGTAGCAGAATTGCCATTGATGGTTACATTTGTTATATCATCATATTGAGCTGTTTCAGAAAGTTCAAGAATAAAATGAGAAATCTCTTTCTTTTCAACCGAAAGATTATATTCATAATGCCATATCGATGCATTGAGATCGTAGGTAATATCCCATGATAATATAAATGAGTATGGCCAGTATCCACTAAGTCCTCCCTGAGATTGATCAGGATCATAATCCGGGGAAAGGGAAAATGTCCTTTGATCATGCAGGTCATTATATTGAACACTTTCACCATAATGACTGGCATCTATCGATGGGACTATCAATAGTGTTAATGCCAAAACTATGAGAATTGATCTTATCATATCATGAACACATGACAAAGCATTTCGATTTATAAATTTCACACCTCATAAAACCTCCACTACAGAAGAAAATAGTTTTCTCAATATCCTGACTGCTCATTGAATTGCAATAGCATTCTTCAAGGGGTTCCCGTAAAAAAGGACATACCTTTTTACTTGACTGCTTTATCGGTACTTTCATTAAGCACTCCTTTTGATAAATTTATCTTATGTCGTAAGAGCAAAGGATATGCCAGTATGTGGGGCTTAAAATCTCATTTAAAAACAAGATGTTTGGAGCGGTGAGGAATTATGAGGTATGTGCCAACAGGTAGCATGGCACATTAATATATGTGCCACGTCTCAGCATTTTACCTGAATAATATATCCAAAAAATAACAGATATTTATATTAATCCAAGATGAAAAAGTGTATATCTGATAATCTGCAACATATGTTATGTGCTGAAAGAGGGGTCAACATCATGTTTTCGCCAATATGTATTCGTTAGAAACTTGAGGATTGCCGGGTAAAACATTCACATAAGGGCAGAGCCTCTGCAAGTTATTCTATGGATCATGGCATTTTCTCAATAGTTATTGAAATGACCGCAACAACTCTGCGGTTCTTCTGTCTTCCCTCTGCCGTGCTGTTGTCAGCAATCGGGCGAGATTCACCGTATCCCTCAGCCTTCAGCCGGGATGGATGAATACCGTAATCCACCAGGTGCTTTATAACGTTTTCAGCTCTCTGTTGAGAAAGTTCCAGGTTATGCCGGTCATCTCCTGCGCTGTCAGTATGGCCCTCAATAACAGCAATAGCATCCGGATAGGTCTTGAGAAAACTTGATACCTTCTCGATATCTTCATGAAATTCATTCTGTACAATTGCACTATTTGAATCAAACTCTACATTCAATTCAATAGAGACTTTTTCTTTAATCGGCAAAGGACATCCAGATGTATCGACGTTAATACCTGCCGAAGTGCCGCGACAGGCATCTTTATAATCATAGACACCGTCACTGTCGCTGTCCAGCGGGCAGCCGAATGAGTCAACCACAATTCCCGGGGGAGTTCCCGTACATTGATCTTCAGCGTCATTCACGCCGTCACCATCGCCATCCTTTGGCATGGGCTCAGGGGCTGCTTCTTCAGGTTTTGCTCCGAAGTAATAGGAAAGTCCGAATTTGAAGAGAATGTTATGATGTGTATCTTCAGAAAATATGATATGCCGTATCCCTGCCCTGAGAGCCAAAGGTTCGGTAAGGAAATATTTTATTCCTGCCCCATAATTGAACAGAAAGGCAGTATCATCACCAACACCATCCACATCAATTGTTATTGCTCCTGCTCCAGCTGCAATATAGGGCAATACATCTTTATCAACCATAAAATGATAGAGACCCTCAAGCCGGTAGACATATGCACCCACACTGTTTGAGAGGTTTGATAACCGCACTTCTGTATCCACATAATTAAATGCCCCTTCAATGCCTATGCGTTCAGTAATGTTATACCCCAGCACAATACCAAAAGCAGCATCATTCTTAATGAGCTGGTCAGAATCAAAAATATAGCCGCCTATGAGCGGCGACACAGACACGGCTCCTGCCCTGTTATCAGCTGCAGCACCTGTTACATGAAAAATAGTAAGACTGAAAAATAGAAAAATAACTACATGTAATAATTTCATACGTTCTTCCCCTTTAAATTCTTTGTTAATTATCTGCTATTCATACTTGAATCAAAAGCAGATACATAAAATGTCGTTAACTCTTAATGCTTGTCATTGAAGTCAGCCTCTATCAGGGGATAAATTCAATGGATTAATGTCCCATATACTGACGTAAACCTTACAGATTTATCAATAAAATCCTGCCAGAGGTGAAATTTTGATAAGGGGGGATTAGTGAGAATATTCATATTGAGTCAAAAATATTCATAAATTCAACATTGGTGCGCCGCGAATCTGCACAAAAGGTGAGGGCAGGCCCCTCGGACCGCCTTGCAGGAGCAGGCTTCAAACCGGGAGGTTTCAGGAGGAGGGCTGATCTGATAATACTGATTGCCGTTCCTTTATAATATTTCATGAATGCTAAATCTTATTGGATCAAATTGATTGCAGTTTTTGCGGTGCCTGCAATTCTGGTCATCTCATTTTTTGTCGCATCCGGTTATGTGAGAGACAAACCAAACTTTTCACAGTATCCAGGCTTTGCAGAATATTTCAATGCCAATCCTCCTTCAAGTGAACTTCCCGACCAAAGAGATAAGGAATTGCTCCTGCATTACCGACCGAGATTTATGTTGGCTGAGGGAAATCAGTTGCCTGTTGATTTCTACAGGGATTATATTTCCAATGGAGTTTTAAAAGATGGTAAAGGAAAAATTCTGAGCCGCAAGGTAACCCGGAATCTCCTGAATGAATATAAAGATGATCCGGAAACAGTATTTGAGTATGTTGAGGGGAAATCGGCAGGAAATGCCGTGGTATATGGAGGAGTTCATCGTATGACAACGTCCTTCCAGGTTGATAACGACCAGCTTAAACAGACTCTTACCTTTCTGAGTTATCACCTGGTGTTCAAAACGTCAGGTCCCCCAACTGGCATACCACGTTGGCAGGAGGTTGTCCTTGACCTGGCGGGTGATCTCAATGACTGGCACCAGCTTGATCACTATACTGCTGTTTTTCTGGTACTGATTGGAGATGGTCTGAACAGAGAAAAGCCGATTGCAGTCATGCTTCAGCAGCATAATAATGTAAGGACGTATATTTTTGGAGAAAGAGTCTTTTTGCCTGTTGATGACAGAGTTGTCATTGATGTTGCCATTCGATCAAATGAGCTGTATCCGCATAATAAGGGCCGGACCAGACACAGGGCTGTGAACATGCCTGATGCAAAGTCCATGTATTTTCTGCTTAGTGGCAGGAAAAAACCTCTTCTGGCAGGATTTGATGTCACAAACAGTTCTACTGAGGTTGATTATGATCTTTCATTTCTTCCGCCTGATGACGCTTTCTATACCTTTAAAGGATTCCTTGGAGAGAAGAGATTGTTGCCTGGCAGAACCGGTCCCCAGGGTGCCTATTATAATACTCTTCCCGAATTAAAGCCTCTTGCTATCCAGTTGTTCTCAGGGTACTGGAGGGAAGATCATGAAGGAGACATTGGCCGTTTGAAGGAAACAATTATTGACAATGGCGATTACCCTGGATTTGCACAGCTTCAAAAACAGGAATTTCTTAAAACCTGGATGGACATGGTAAACAGGAATGAATAATTGCAGAAATATGAAATCATTTACTTGACCTCACGTTTGTCCCACTTTACCCTGAGTGTTTCAACTTTATCATTATATTTAGTCCTGATCGCTTCCGGGATGATACTGCTTGTAATCATTGGCAGTGACGCAATATATGGTAACGTGACTGAATCCTTTATAAGACTCATATCAGCAGGTAAAAAGGCCAGCACCGTTAAAATAATAATCATAATAATAATGAATCCCTTTAACATGCCAAGTAATGCCCCTCCTGTCCTGTTTATCCATGACAACGTAATACCTTTAAAAAGATTTCTCGCAAGCCACCCGCTCAATGAGACGCCCAGTTTGCCAAGTATAAAAATCAAAATGAAACTTGCTATTTGAGCTAACGAAGAATCCTTACTGCTTATTAAACCTGCAACCGGTTCATATAATTTTACAGCAGCAATGTACCCGACAACTACACCACCCAGCCCGAAGATCTGTTTTTGCATACCCTTCCAGAATCCGAGAGCTGTTGTGATAATGATGATTAATATGATCGTAATATCAAGAATATTCATAATATGCCCCTGGTTTTATAGAAGGATACACTTTTTCAGCAAAAATGGAAATATTGAATATTATAGTTGATTTGCAGAGCGGTTTAAATAAAGCAATCCATTAATTAGAGTCTGTCCATAACGTACTGTTCTGAAATTCTTGTCATGCCCGAAGTCTGTAATCGGGCATCCAGAACATACTGAGAAGACTGGATTCCGGTTTAAGAATTGCCGGAATGACAATCAGATGAACAGTGTATATGGATAGATATTAAAAAAGGAAAAATGTACTCTCCTGGAAAAATATTCCCTTTATTTTTTTGAAATCATAAAAAGCCTCAACTGAACAACTCCCTGATAAATAATGATTTAAAAACAGCATACCTATTTTTTGAGATGATTTTTTATTGGCATGGTGATTGCATTTACTATGAAATGAATCACATGAAAACTGAAACAGAGAGGAATATATGAACATCATTACGGGTATGGCTCTTATAATCGGGATAATGGTATTTGCTTTAACGGTATTGAGGGACATAGGCACATCCATGATTTTCAACTTTGATGCCTTTATGATCGTCATCGGCGGTACTACCATAGCCATGTTTATAGGATTTCCGGTCCAGCGGCTCCGTTATGCCTTTTATGATATTATGGCAACTTTTACGGAGCAGAGGAGCAGGGAAGAGGTCATCCGGGACATATTGGATATTGCAAGGATGTACAGGAGGACTGATGTCAGGAGTATTGAAAACAGGATGAATGCCGTGGATGATCATTTTTTGAGAATGGGGGTCAGCTTATTAATAAACAATCACAGTAATGGGGAGATCAGGAGCACCATGGAACGAGAGATGATGCTCAAGGTAATAAACAGCAACTTCAGTCAGAATGTAATTAAAACCATTGCCCGTCTTACCCCGTCATTTGGTCTGGCAGGCACAGTGATAAGTCTTATTAAGATGTTCAGGCATCTCGACTCCATTGAATCAATCGCGCCCATGATGGCTGTAGCGCTCATGTCCACCTTTTATGGCGTTATAATAGCAAATCTCTTTATGATGCCCCTTAATGCAAAGGTCAGAGAGAGGGCGATTCTGTCTGAGGCATCTATGCATCTGACGATTGAAGGGATAATGCTGATTAAAAAGATGGAACATCCCCTGAGAATTGAAGAGAAACTGGGGGGGTACCAGGTGATAGATGAATCAGCTCAAGGCCTGCCGCAGATGGTCCCTGCCAGTTTAATGAGTAATGTAAGTTAGACCGGAAAAAAATATGAGAGAGCATAACCGGAGATCGATGTATTCAGCGGATGATTCATATTTAAAACGGTCCTATCATGGACTTATAAGTAAATCTGAAGCTTCCGTTGACAGTGACAGTAACTGGCTCATCACGCTCAGTGATGTATTTACGCTCCTGCTGGTGTTCATGGTTGTGTTTCTGGTCATGACTAAAAATTCAACCGGTTCTGATGAGTCAGGTAAGGATATTGATATAAAAGTGACGGCTGACATGCACAATGAAAAAACGATCATCGAATCAGGGATAAGAGACGAAATAGCAGAGAGAGTAAGCAGCCTTGACCTTGGAGAGGAAGTATCTGTCCTGGCAAAGGGAAGTGAGGTTGTGGTCATAATGAAAGAAAAGGTCTCTTTTATGCCTGGTGAGGCGGATGTACTTGTGGGATCACAACCTTTACTGGGCAGAATTGCCGAGATAATTAACAGGCATCCGGAATTTCTTGTTGAGATCAGCGGACACACTGACAATGTCCCTATAATGACTCCTTTATACCCATCCAACTGGGAGCTTTCAGTTGCCCGGTCAGCAAACGTACTGAAATATTTTATTAATACTTACTTTATAGATCCCTCACGTCTTTCAATCAAGGGCTATGCAGACCAAAAACCTTTAACATCGAATGATACTCCTGAAAACAGGGCCAGAAACAGGAGGGTCGAGATAAGGTTTGCCAAGGCTGATGTGTAATCCATAAATATTTCATGAATATAATTTCTAAGATCCAGTTTCGTTAGACTACTTAGCGTCTGTCCATAAATTGCCTTTTTTTTTGTCATGCCCGAAGTTTTTAATCGGGCATCCAGAACTTACTGAAAACACTGGATTCCCGCTCAAAAGACTGCGGGAATGACGGTTCAATGTTTGAGTTTATGGACAAACACTACTCAATTTTTATTCTGTTACTGAATTTTAAAAGTTTTTCCTTCAGCGTTGACAGAGCGCTTATTGGCTGATATATTTTAAGTAGAAAAGGAGAGAAACCATGGAACTTCCACTTCAGATTACCAGCCGTAATTTTAAACTGTTTGAAGATTCATATCAAGATTCATTTGACCCTTCCGGGTGGAGACATGATAATTAAGCGTGAACCTCGTGAAGACATTAAGGTGGCCATAAGGGACAGTTTCAGCGCTGCCCGGCGCAAGCTCGAGGACTTTGCTCGGAAACAGCGCGGAGATGTAAAACACCATGAAGAGACACCCCAGGCAAGTATTACGTCGCTCTTTCCGGAGCTTGGGTATGGGTTTTTAACAACACCGCAGAACATGGAGGTTTATTTCCATGAAAACAGCGTGGTCAACAGCGACTTTAACCGGTTAAAAGTAGGTATGAAGGTACGGTTTGAGGAGACCGCAGGAGAAAAAGGCCCCCAGGCCTCTACAGTAGCGATCATATGAATTTATAACGATACTGTCATATCCAATTAATTTATTTCTAAATCATGAAATGTGTCGTTATATTATCAGTGATATCTCATACAGAGGAGGTGTGATCATGAATCGTATTAAACAGCATATACCAGTTTATGTCTTTGCGCTGATATTAATCATCAGCATGGCGTCATGCAGTTCTTCAAATAACCCGGTAAATATTGGTTCTGACGGATTAGCCATAAAAGGTTATGATACGGTTGCTTATTTCACTGTTGGAAAGCCGGTTAAAGGGGATAAACAGTTCAGTCATGACTGGAATGGCGCCAAATGGCTTTTTTCGAGCAAGGACCACCTTGATCTTTTTGCTGCTTCACCAGAAAAATATGCGCCCCAATATGGCGGCTACTGAGCTTACGCAGTAAGCCGTGGGTCCACGGCTGATATCATGCCTGAACTTTGGACAATTGTGGATGGAAAACTTTACCTTAATCTGAACGATAAAGTACAAAAAATGTGGAATGAAGACATGGCCGCTCATATAGAGAATGCTGATAAAAACTGGCCTGAGGTCCTTAACAAGTAACTATTCCGCATCCTGCTAACGCAATCAGCAGAGACATTCCCTCACCCGGAAAATAACCCTGTGAAAAGGATAATATCTTTTTCACTGATCCTCTCTTCAATTTTAATGGTAAGACCGATTAAAACCTTTAGATTTTAAAAGTAATTGCCGATACAGACTTAACATTAAATAATATGGAGAGGAATTAGCCATGGGGAAAAACAGTCGCATGAAAAAAACGATCATTGATGAGAGGATAGAGTCCTTTTGTCAGGCCTCAACCGAGTTGTTGACCAATATCCATGAAAGATGTAACAATCCGGAGAAAAAGTCAAAAAGAGGCAGAAAGAAAAAGAAGGTTCAGGCTGAGTAAGAAGACTGGGACAAAGAACTGGTCAAAACTAGGCATTCATCCATTCAGTCATGACCCTCTCTAATTCATAGAGGGGAAGGGCGCCTTTTTCCAGCAGCCTGTCGTGGAAATCCTTTATGTCAAATTCTGATCCACGTGCATTCATTGCTTTTTCTCTCAGATCAAGAATCCGGAGTTCTCCAATTTTATAAGCCAGGGCCTGCCCGGGCATGGCAATATACCTGTCAACTTCAACTTCTATTTCATGTTCCTCTTCACCGGAGTTCTCCCTGCAATATGCAATGGCCTCATCTCTGGTCCATTTAAAGTAATGAAGACCTGTGTCTACAACGAGCCGTACGGCCCTCCAGATCTCCATTAAGAGACTGCCGTATTCAGAATAGACATCCTGATAAAATCCCATCTCTTTTGAAAGCTTTTCGGCATACAGTGCCCAGCCTTCAATAAATGCGGTTGAACCTTCATACCGCCTGAAATCAGGCATTTCTTTCTGCTCCTGCATGAGAGCGATCTGAAGATGATGTCCTGGAACTGCCTCATGATAGGCCAATGCCTCCATGATAAATTTCGGTCTTTGTTCCGGCTTATAGGTATTTGCATAAAAGTAACCGGGCCGGGAAAAGTCCTTTGGCGGTGGATAGTAATATGCCGCCGGAGCAGCCTGTTCCCTGTATTCCTCAATTGCTTTTATATCATATGCTGCCTCTGGAAGATGTCCAAAAAAATCAGGCAGCTTTTTGTCCATGTGAGTCAGAATTTCTTTATAACCGTTCAAAATTTCATCACCATTTTCAGGATAAAGGTCTTTTATGAAATGCTGCATAGAAACTGTACATGTCCCTGCCTTCAGGCAATGCCCAGAGACCTTCTTTCACACGACAATGGTCAAGGTACTCCCTGCTCAGATAATCATAGAGTTTCTTATATGCAGGAGTCACTTTTGATGCGATCAACTCCCTGATTGAATCTGTAATTTCTTTCAGGTCTTTTTCAGACAGATTCTCCTTTATTTTCGTTATTGGCGATAATAGGGGGCTTTGTTCAGGAGTGAATTTTGAGAATGTCTCTACCTGGCTCATTGTGTTTTCGATTACTTTTTTGTAAGCAACCATCTTATGTTCCATCCCTTTTTGGAGAAGCTCAATAACCTGGTCAATCTGAGTTGGAAAGGCATGCAATCGTGCAATATAATCCTGAACATCTTTTTCATTTCCGAAGGGATGAAACTCGATAATCTGAGGAAAATCAATATGTGGTCCCTGCATCTGGTTCAGCGGAATATAATGAGTCTTAAATGTATGCATCCTGATCTGGTTGCTGATTGATTTTTTTATCATGTGCAGGTTTAGTTTTTCATCATCAGTCAACAGGGTTTCATCTATTTTTTTTGCCTCATCCAGAAGGCATCTCACATGTTCGGTCTGTTTATTTATTGCATCCTCTGACAGATCTTCCAGCCGGTTGTTGTATCTATGATCTCCTATATACGTCGCAAATGTAGGGTTCTGTTTAAGCACATATTCCCAGTATTTTTTAAGAAGATCATTTAATCCCATATTTTTGTCATTCATGTCTCAATGCCTCAACAGGGTTCATTATTGATGCCTTTCTGGCAGGATAATTCCCGAATATTATACCTATTAAAACAGAGAAGGTAAAAGCAGGGAGTATGATTGTGTGGTAATGATTATTCCCCGGTTAACAAAGGAGATACAGCACTGGCTATTAAGACACAAGGGATTACGCCTAATATTCCTCCTCAGACAACAGCAGGCTGAAGAATGATATACTAGAGAACATTTTTTTATATTCTTATCAGGAGGCTATCACTATGGACGAGTATGATAAAGAGATGGAAATAATAGCTTTATTGTCTAATCCGGATGACAACTATACCTATATTGAATGTGATAAAGATCTTGTTGATCACTCATGTGAAAAGACCAATGAAACAAAGCAGCTTGAGTTAAAGCACATCGAGTATTTTAAAGATAGCCAGGTCAGAGAGGACAAAGCCAACTATTGCGAGTTTTGTAACCAGGTGTTTATTTATAAGCCCTGAAATATGTTAAATCTCAAATAACAAAAAATAAACTGCTGCTTGATCAATTTCTGGCTTTATTAAATTATTCTCTTTTATAGCAGCGAATTCTTCAGATGCATATACATTTCATGGCTGTCATCTTTTGCTGAATATTCCTGCTCGAATCGTTCAACAGACACGGTTTCACTGATGCCAAGAATACGCTGAAAATCATTTGTTACCAGACAGAGTTCTACCAGTCCATTTTCGATTTTCTTTGGGAACCAGAAGGTCTCCAGATTCTTTTCTTTAAAAGTGGAGCCGGTTCCAAGAGTGCTTTTGCTTTGTTTTACATAGATACTTTCAGCCAAAATCATTTCGTTCATAGTGGGTCCTCCCTGAAATATTGTTAAATTATCCAGAAGTCATTTTGTTATCCATAAATTGCCTGTTTATTCTGAAACAGGTACCTAACATACAGGCAGTTTGCTGATAGTATTATTAACGGCCCTTTAGCAGGAATCCTTAATGTAAGATCATATTTTTTATATTTTTCTATGGATTGGCCCTTATAGGGAATAATTTGAATTAACTTCGCATGAAATCATAGAATACTATCATTATTATTCGTAATGATTATATGAACGTTTAAGGTCTCCCCTATACATAAAGGGGGATGAACAGGAAATTCATAGTAAACAATACCTTGCAGGTGTAACAAATGCTCCAGGCAGATAATTTAAATAAATCATATGGAACGCAGGTAATCTTTGATAATGTGGGTTTTACGGTAAATCCGGGAGAACGGGTGGGGCTGGTCGGAAGAAACGGTCACGGGAAAACCACGCTTTTCAGGATAATTCTTGGACAGGCAAAAGCTGATTCAGGAGTAATAAGTACACCGGGGGGGTATGCAATCGGCCATCTTTCCCAGCATATAAGCTTTTCAGAAAATACAATTTTAAAAGAAGCCTGTCTCAGTCTTCCAGACAATGATACTGGGATTGATGAGACGTATATGGCAGAAACAGTTCTGATGGGACTTGGCTTTGATACTGAAGACTTTAGCCTTGCCCCGAATGACCTGTCCGGAGGATTTCAGATAAGACTGAACCTTGCAAAGGTGCTGATTTCTGATCCCAACCTCCTGCTACTTGATGAACCTACAAATTACCTCGATATTATATCAATGCGCTGGCTGCGGCAGTTTCTCAGAAACTGGAAAAAGGAACTGATAATCATTACTCATGACCGCAGTTTCATGGACAGCGTTACTACCCATACAATGGCCATACACCGCTGCAGGATGAAAAAGGTCAGCGGACCTACGGAAAAAGTATATAGTCAATTATTGATGGAAGAAGAGATATATGAGAAGACAAGGACCAATGACGATAAAAAGCGGAAAGAAGTTGAACAGTTTATAAACCGCTTCAGGGCAAAGGCGACCAAGGCAAGGGCTGTCCAGTCCAGAATCAAGGCCCTTCAGAGAAAAGATGAAAAGGAAAAGCTGGATGCACTGAGAAACCTTGAATTCATATTTAACGCAGCACCCTTTACAGGCAGGCAGTGTATGGAGATAAAGGACCTTTCTTTTGGCTTTGATCCCGACGCTCCCAGGTTGATTGATGACTTAAGCTTTTTTGTTGGAAAAAAGGAGCGCATAGCTATTATAGGAAAAAACGGAAAGGGAAAAACCACGCTCCTTAACCTGCTGGCAGGTGAACTGCTCCCTCAAACGGGGACCATTAAAAATCACAAAAACCTGAAGCTTGCCTACTTTGGCCAGACTAATATAATTCGTCTTGATCCGGAGAAAACCGTTGAACAGGAAATAATGGATGCACACCCTGATCAAAACAGGGGAGTGGCACGGGGCATATGCGGGGTCATGATGTTTCCGGGAGACAATGCACTGAAAAAAATAAGTGTGCTGTCAGGCGGTGAAAAGAGCAGGGTATTGCTGGGCAAGCTGCTTGTCAGTCCTGCAAATATGCTGCTGCTTGATGAACCGACAAACCATCTTGATATGGAGTCTACAGAATCTCTCCTTGAGGCGGTTGATGAATTCAGCGGTTCAGTCATAATAGTCACCCACAGTGAGATGATTCTTCATGCTGTGGCAACACGGTTGATTGTGTTTGATGATGGCAAAGTCTTTTTATTCGAAGGTACGTACCAGGACTTTCTTGACAGAGTAGGCTGGAAGGATGAAGCAGGTCCTGTACAGGCCAAAAATGAAACGGCATCACCGGCAGATACCAGGGTGAATAAAAAGCAGCTCCGACGTATCAGGGCAGAGCTGATTAATGAAAAATCAAGAATGTTAGGCGGGCTGCAGAAAAAGATCGATGCAGCAGAACAGGAGATTGTGAGTCTGGAAGAAAAAATAGAACAGGACAATAATGCACTTCTTGATGCCTCGGTAAAAGGCGAGGGGGAAATAATAAAAGGGCTGTCAAAGGCCATTCATGATTCAAAATCAAGAGTGGAGCGGCTTTTTGTTGAACTGGAGCTTCTCCATGATAAGTTTGAGAGCAGGACAAAGGAATTTAATGAGAAACTCAATGCAACTGTGGACCAGTAATGCACTGCAAGTAATTTCATGTCATAGAAAACAGGACATTGCCAATGAAGACCGGGTACAAAAAAAAGAGTAAAACCCTGCCGTTTATCATAGGGCTCCTTATGGGCGCAGGTATTGGAGGAGTGCTGGGAATTTTCATAATAAGTCCGGTGTTGATCCTCCTGTTATCTTTTATAGGAGTTATCCAGGGAGACACACTCCCTCAGTGGGTAGGCACCCTTGTTTCCTTCATCGTAATATTGTCTATCAACATTGGAATTTATATCGGGGTCAAATGGAGACTGAGATCAGCTTTAAACAGGGAACGTGATACATAGAGTGAACAGTATGTTATTACAAGAAGTAATCTTGAAAAAAGGCAGTTATGGTAAGCTTATTAAGCCATAATGAAATTGAAGGAATAAAAGTGGTGGGCGGTCGCGGATTTGAACCACGGACACGAGGATTTTCAGTCCTCTGCTCTACCGACTGAGCTAACCGCCCAAACAGCCTTAAAATCATAACGTATACATTTTTTCAATGTCAAGAATAACCCGTAATTTTAACATAGATAGATTTTTTTTATAATTACTTAGCAGTAACTGAAAGGTGAATAACCTGAAAGACAAAAAAGTATTGTTGTTACCGCTTATATCAGGAATGCTGCTGGTCCTGTCGTTTCCACCCTTTAATCTATATCCCCTTGCATGGGTCTCTCTGGTCCCTCTTTTAGTGGCAATTGCGGACAGGGGCACAAAAAATATTTTCTTTCCCGGACTTGTTACCGGTGCTGTGTATTTCCTGGGGACTGTTTACTGGGTATTTCATTCAATGTATGTGTACGGGCACATTCCTGCTGTAGCAAGTCTATGTCTGCTTTTTCTGTTATGTTTTTATCTGTCGCTGTATACAGGAATATTCGCAGTTTTGTTTAATGTAATTTATGTCAGACTGCGTTTGCCTGCAATGTTCATTGCCCCTGTTATGTGGACCACTCTTGAATATGCACGTACGTATATACTGACAGGTTTCCCTTGGTCCCTGCTTGGATACTCACAGTACAGCTTTCTCCCTCTGATCCAGATTTCAGATATAACAGGAGTTTACGGGATCTCATTCCTTGTTACAGCTGTTAACGGGTTAATATTTGATTTGATACGGCATGAAAGAACCGGAGAATCCACCTGGGCACTTAACAGGCATGTAAAATCAGGAGCAATATTACTGGCATTCGTAATGATTGCTGTAATGGGTTATGGTGCTGCGGAACTAAGACATATTGATCATAATGAAAAAATTAAAGTCAGCGTTTTGCAGGGGAATATTGATCAGGACAAGAAATGGGACAGGGATCATCAGCGTGAGGTCATTGACTTACTCTGGCTGCAGCAACAGAAAAACCTGATCTGGTTGTATGGCCCGAGTCAGCGCTGCCTTTTCTATTCGGCTATGATGAGGAGCTTACCAATGAAATCACAGACCTCCAAAAGCAGATTAACACTTATATGCTTATCGGAAGCGTGCTTGTTAAGGGAAGTGATAAGGGCAAGTCCCTGCTGTCAAACAGTGTTATCATGCTGTCTCCCGGGACTGATGCTATTGAGGTGTATGACAAGATCCATCTTGTCCCTTTTGGGGAGTATGTTCCCATGGGCAATCTTTTTCCTTTTGTAAAAAAACTGGTCACAGCAGTAGGAGATTTTGTCAGGGGGGAAGAAGTGAATGTCATGCAAACTCCATTTGCAAACATAGGCAATCTGATATGTTATGAGATAGCCTTTCCAGGCCTGGTCCGGAAGTTTATCGACAGAGGCGCCAACCTGATCGTAACAGTTACGAATGATGCATGGTTTGGCCGTACCTCAGCTCCTTATCAGCATTTTTCGATGGCAGTGTTCAGGGCCATTGAAAACAGGGTCCCTGTAGCAAGGTCTGCAAACACCGGCATTTCCGGGTTTATTGATTCTCGTGGCAGGATAACAAAGAAAAGCGATATCTTTGTCAAGGCCTCACTGACAGAGAAGATATCTGTAGGGGATGAAAAGAGTTATTATGCAGAGCACGGGGATGTATTTGCCTACGCCTGTTTGATTATTGCATCTGTTATGGTGGTGCTGGGGATTGTCAGGAAGCATGGAACAAGCTCCAAATGACAAGCACCAAATAACAAATAAATTTCAAATCTCAAATTCCAAATAAATTTAAAGTTCCAATTAGCAAAATTTTCAATGTTTGGATATTGAAGCTTTGGTGCTTGTGATTTATTTGTTATTTGTTATTTGGGTCGTGGAATTTATTTAGTGTTTAATCAGGCGGAGCGAGTCGTGGAGACCTTTGTACTTATTGGAAGGATTGCAGGATTTAGCGCATCTTAAACAGCGTCTCTGCCTTTTTTTGCAGACTCTTCTTCATAGAATTTATGGTAGAGTACTTCCCATTCCGAACTTCCCTCGTAAATCTTCTTTGCGTAGGACTGCAGCTTTTTAGTGACTTTATCGTCAATGTCCTCAGCCACTTTAAGCTCTTTTACAATGATCCGCTTCATTTCCCGCCTGATTACTCCTTCCTCTTCAGCCGGGATGATCGCTTTTTTCTCTATTAATCTCTTGAGCACCACATGGGTGAGATGGCTTACTTTGTCATCGGATAATCTCATACGATAATATTTCTTTCCCGTATCAGTTTCTTTTTGGTCATGTCAAAGAGCTTCCGGTAATCCAGGTGCCCCTTTTCAATCTCCGAGTCAAACTGC
The DNA here is from genome assembly GCA_945787795.1 of Thermodesulfovibrionia bacterium. Classification (GTDB taxonomy): domain Bacteria; phylum Nitrospirota; class Thermodesulfovibrionia; order UBA6902; family UBA6902; genus CALZJD01. The sequence goes on from CALZJD010000086.1 coordinate 26,486, forward strand.
TTGAGCATTTCACGTACTTCATCATTAAGCTGGTCTTCCACCATGAGTTCTTCCATGATCAGCTCTTCCATGACCGCTTTAAGCTGGTCCTCGGTAAGCTGAATTTTGACCATATCCTTGTTAATCAGCTCTTCAACTATCTCTGAAGCTATGACAGGCACCCAGCCTTTAGGAATTCTCATTATTTTTCTATAAAAGGAACAAGGGCTATGTTTCTCGCTCTCTTTATGGCTCTTGTCAACTCTCTCTGATGTTTAGCACAGGTGCCGGTCATCCTGGCGGCAATGATCTTGCCTTTTTCAGTCAGGAAATGTCTAAACGTTTTTGTGTCCTTGTAATCAATAAAATCAATTTTATCTGCACAGAACCTGCAGAATTTTCTTCTGTGAAATCTCCGGTAACGCAATGTTAACTCCTTAAATTAAATTTTTATTTATAAATTAAAATGGTTCAATTTCTGTAGATTCGTCAGGAGGCATAAAGTCTCCGCCACCCGTATTATTCATACCACCACCGCCACTGCCAGCGGACTGTTTTTTGGGAAGGAACTTAAAGGTCTCAGCAACTACCTCATGTCTGCTTCGCTTCTGGCCCTCTGGTGTTTCCCAGCGATTTTCCCGAAGTCTTCCTTCAATGAGAACAGGGCTGCCTTTGCTCAGGTACTGTCCGCAGGTATCTGCCTGCTTGCCGAAGACAACAATATTGATAAAGGTCACTTCTTCCTTCATCTCTTCAGCCTGCCTGTACTTGCGGTTGACAGCCAAACCAAAATTACAGACAGACGTGCCCTGAGGGGTATACCGTAATTCAGGGTCTCTCGTAAGATTACCAATAAGGATTACTTTATTGAACATTGTTCTCCTCCGGAGATTTCACGCTATCCTGGGTTGTTACGGGTTCAGTTTGTGCGGGCTCGGCAGATACGGCGCTTTCTTTGGCCTGTGCTTCTGCAACAGATTTCAGCATTTTTTCGATCTGCTTTTTCTTGGTAAGCCTCACAACCATGAATTTGATAATGGGATCAACAACCTTGCTTAATTTCTCAAGCTCAAGGACTGTATCAGGGGGGGATTTGAAATTGAGCAGAACATAATTGCCCTTCTGGTGTTTGTTCAGCTCGTATGCCAGTTTGCGGCGGCCCCAGTTGTCTGTTTTTAAAAGCCGCCCTTTGAGACTATGACATTCTTGACTCTATCGATCGTCTCGTTGACAGCATTGTCATCGATATTGGCGTCAAGAATCATCACTTCTTCGTAGTAATTCATCTATGCCTCCTTATGGATTAGTTCTTTTCTTTTAATGAAAAGACAAGCCCTTACCTCATTGGCAAGAGCAAAGAGTCTATTGTTATATCATATAATCCGGTAAAAATTCAATTATTTCGTTTGGCCGGGTGAAATTATCATGTGGCAAACGATCCGGAATACCTCTATAATAACCGGATGAAACATAAAGACATCCTGGTTTTTAAAAATTCTGATCAACTGGAAGAATTTGCTATCAGGAAATGGAATGCTGTTGCGGGAGATGCGATTGAACAGAGGGGGTTGTTTACGGCGGCCCTGTCAGGAGGCAGTTCGCCTGTAACGTTATATAAGGAACTTTCAGAAACTGACCTGAAGTGGGACAGGACACATATCTTTATTGTTGATGAGAGGTTTGTCCCCTTTGATCACAATGACAGCAATTACCGTATGATTAACGAGACGCTGTTGAGCAATATTCATATCCCGCAACAGAACATTCATCCGGTGCCAACCCAAAAGGGCAGCTCAGATGAGGCAGCCGTATTATATGAAAGAACTATGAGTTCTTTTTTTAAATTATCTTCAGACGGCATTCCTGTATTTGACCTGATACTGCTTGGAGTTGGTGATGACGGACACACAGCCTCGCTCTTTCCAGGTTCCCCTGCTTTAACTGTCAAGGACCGTTTAGCGGTCTCATCAATTCCTCCGGATGAATCAATGCATGATAGAGTTTCCATCACATTTCCTGTAATAAACAATGCTCGAAATATAGTTTTTCTTATAAAGGGAGGAAACAAGGCAGGAGTGGTAAAGGATGTGCTGGAAAATGGAAACAGTAATCTTCCGGCTGCGTCTGTCAAGCCATCTAAAGGGAAGCTCTTTTTCCTGCTGGATCAACATGCAGGTGCCTTATTATCCGGCAGGTAACTTTAATTTAACATTGCATGTGTTACACTTTTTTATAACTCTTACCCCCAACTCCATATAATGAAAGCAAAGATATTAGCCATAGATGATGAACAGGATATTCTGGAGCTTGTGTCTTATAATCTGCGGAAGGAAGGCTTTGATGTTGTAAGCTCCCTGAATGGAGAGGAGGCCATGAAACTGATAAAAAAGGCCCATTATGATATGGTTATTCTGGATCTCATGCTTCCGGGTATTCAGGGCATGGAATTTTGCAAAATGCTTAAACATTCAGATAAA
>CALZJD010000087.1 GCA_945787795.1 Thermodesulfovibrionia bacterium
GCATCTGCCTGTTTTCTCATTAACCGACAGGATTACGCCATTTGTCCTGAGAGAGTTAATAAATACATGCTGGCCCTTTGTAGCTTCCCGGATTGCCAAAAGCTTTTCAGGTGCAAACTCCTGTTTTTGTTTTTTAAGTTCACTCTGTTTTTTATCAAGCTCTTTCAGTATTTTTCTCTTTTCTGCAATATCTGCCTTTTTCACTTTGTCTATCATTTCAGCAGCTTCTCTCTTTGTCGCTCTTATTATTTCCTCAGCTTCAGCAAGTGTGTCTGCCATTGATTGCTGTTTCTCAGATCTCATCTTCATGAGCTCTTCATCCAGTGATGACTTCAATTCGTTTACTTCTTGTCTAAGTTTTTCTGTATCTTCAAGCCTTTTATGTATCTTTGTATTTTTCTTTTTCAGGTCAGCAATAAGTGATTCAATCTCTGCTCCGTCTCTTTTTAAAAAATTCCTTGCCTCATGAATGACCTCTTTTTGCAATCCAAGTGACTCTGCAATTTCAAGGGCATAAGAGATTCCTGGTTCACCTACAGAAAGCCTGTATGTCGGCCTGTAAGATGTAACACCCTTATCTGTTATTTCCTGCATTTCCATTGAGCTGTTTATCATCCCGTCTTCTGCATGGGCAAAGGCCTTGAGCATGCCAAGATGGGTGGACACAATGGTAAGGATGCCCCTCTCTTTCAGTTTTCTTAAAATTGAACATGATAACGCGCCTCCCTGCTCAGGGTCTGTTCCTGTGCCCAGTTCATCAAAGATGACCAATGATGTTTCATCGCTGTTCCTTAAAATTTCTGAAATGCGGGTGACATGGGCTGAAAAGGTCGACAGGTTCTGTTCAATTGACTGATTATCACCAATGTCGGCAAAGTAATAATCATACACGAGTGATTTCTGCCTATTTCCATATCAAGCGGGACAAGGGTATTATCACGTTTTTCTTTATTAAGCGTCTTCCAGAGCAAAGGATGTCTGCCTGCCAGTATGTTTATGTACGCTTTATCATTAATTTCGGGTGGAGACATATCCAGTTTCTCTGCAAACCCTGCCAGCGCATTCAGGGCATCCACACGGGCAATGATATGATAATCACTTTTGATCGTAGGGAGATGCTCTCTCAGAAAGGCTGCCAGTCTCTGAAGAATTCTGTACATCTCCAGCTTTTCCTCTGCCCTTAGCGACTCAAGTTCATTCCCGATGACCTGGATTGCATAGGGCTCGATATAGACAGTTTCACCGGTGTTGGAGATGTCATGCACGACTCCCGGCACACTGCCCTTGGAATCAGTCTTGACCGGTATGACCCACCTGTTATTCCTTTCGGCAAGGTAATAGTCCTGCAGATGGGGTTCAAGGTCTTTCTGTTTAAGAATCCCATCAAGAACAGTTTTGATCTTTCTTTCACATGCCTTTATTTTCTGTCTTATAGAGGAGAGTTCAGGAGATGCATTGTCAGTAATGCTGCCTTCCCTGTCAATGGATTTTTCTATTGCATCCTTTATATCGGCATGGGTCACAAGACCGGATACAATATCTCCCAGCCCCGGAAAGTCAGTACTGCCGCTAAAAATCTTCAGGTTAAATGCAGAATAAAACAGGGGAAGAAAAGAACTGAATTCAACAGGTTCAAGTATGGAATCCGCTGGTCTCAGCTTCTGCAATAAAATCAGTACATTATCAAACTGCTCAATCCCGAGGTGACGTCCCTCAGACAGAATTTTCCTGCATTCGGAAATAAGGGCAATCTGTGATGTTATAACGGCAATATCTGGAAGAGGCCTTACTGTTTTAATAATTTCCCTGCCAGGTCCGGTAGCAGCAAAGACAGAGGCCATCTCCAGAATTTTATGGAATTCAAGTACCCTGTATGTATGATTGTCCATGATTAAAAGAGATTACAATAAAATTCCGCTCTTTGGCAAAGCCAGATTTCATTCAGTTGCTATCATTTTGTATCTAATGGAATTTTATCTTGTCATTCTGGCTTGTCCAGAATCTTTCCCGATTAGGCATTGAGATTCCCGTCGCGCTTCGCTTCCGGGAATGACAGTTCATTTGAGGAGTAATTCTTTATAAAAGACTTGCCGGGAGCAAACTCAGGGAGACAAAAAAAGATTATATAGATTGGAAAGATAAATCAGTCGGCAGCTTTTATTGCAGGATCAATCCTCTGATGCGTGCTCACCAGCAGTTTCTTCGATCTCTTCCTTAAAACCGCAGTCCTTTTTCAGGCAGGCAATGTATTCACCCTTTTTGGTCTTTTTTTCAACCAGGACCGTCGCGCCGCATTGCGGGCAGCTTCTGTTGAGCGGTTTATACCATGTGGCGAATTTACATTTGGGATAATTGCCGCAGCTATAAAATACTTTTCCTTTTTTCGTGCCTCTCTCAACAAGCTCACCCCCGTCTTCAGGGCACTTTATACCAATGCTCAGAGGTTTTGTTGTCTTGCATTCAGGGTACTTGCTGCAGGCGAGAAACCTGCCGAACTTTCCTGATTTCAATACCATTTCAGAACCGCATTTTTCACATTTCTCATCTGTCTTGTATGCTTCAGCATTCTGACCGTCACCTTCTCCTTCAAGAGGTCTGGTGTTCTTGCAGTCAGGGAACCCGGTACAGGCAACAAACCTTCCATGCCTTCCCCATTTGATCACCATCGGCTTGCCGCACTTGTCACATACCTCATCTGTGGGAATGTCCTCCGGCTTGACCCTGCCCTGAATGTTCATGGCCTCTTCAAGGTCTTTGTCAAAAGGCCGGTAGAAGTCCATTACAATATCAACCCATCTGAGTCCACCCTCTTCTATCTTGTCGAGGTTGCTTTCCATTTTAGCCGTGAAGTTGTAATCCATCACGTCTGCAAACCTCTCAACAAGCATATCGCTTACTACAACGCCCAGCTCTGTCGGTTTAAACCGGCCTTCCTCTTTTTCAGTATATTTTCTGTCAATGATTGTTGAAATTATATTTGCATATGTGCTCGGTCTGCCAATGCCCTTTGCCTCAAGCTCCTTTACTATAGTAGCTTCTGAATACCTTGGGGGCGGCTGGGTAAAATGCTGCTTTGGAGTAATCCCGAGTGTCTTCATCACATCGCCTTCCGACAGTGAGGGAAGCAGACCTTCTTCATCCTTGCCGTTATCTCCACTTTCGATATAGAGTTTCATAAATCCAGGGAACTTGACAACCGTACCGGATGCCCTGAATAAATATTTGTCAGCCTCAATGTCAACAGAGGTCTGTTCAAGTGTGGCAGAAATCATCTGGCTTGCTATAAATCGGTTCCATATCAATTTGTATAGGTTGTGCTGGTCCCTGCTCATGTAGCTTTTCACTGCCTGGGGAGGTCTGAGCACAGAGGTAGGTCTTATAGCTTCATGTGCTTCCTGGGCTGCTTTTTTGCTCTTATAAACAGGGGGCTTTTGCGGCATATAGTCATTTCCAAATTCACCTCTTATAAATGCACGTGCTTCCTGTTGAGCTTCTGCCGCGATCTTGACCGAATCGGTCCTCATATATGTAATCATACCGACCGATCCTTCTGTACCCAGCTCAATACCCTCATAAAGCTGCTGGGCAACCATCATCGTCTTTTTTGCCGTGAATCTCAGTTTGCGGGATGCTTCCTGCTGAAGTGTGCTTGTAATAAATGGAGGGGCTGGTGAGCGCCTCCTCTTTTTCTTCTCAACCCTGGTTACAGATAACGTTTTGCCCTTTAGATCATCAACAATGGTATTGGCATCTTCTCCATTGCCTATTTCTATTTTGTTTCCGCTAACCTTAAACAGCTTGGCCTCAAATGCCGGAGGTTCCCTGCCTTCAAGATTTGCCGTAATGCTCCAGTACTCTTTTGTCTTAAAGGCCTCGATCTCTTTTTCCCTGTCAACAACCAGCCTCAACGCAACAGACTGCACCCTGCCGGCGCTCAGTCCGCGCCTCACCTTTCTCCATAACAGCGGGGAAAGCTTGTAACCCACAAGCCTGTCCAGTATCCTTCTGGCCTGCTGCGCATCAAAAAGATGGGAGTTGATCTTTCTCGGGTTCTTTATCGCTTCTGTGACCGCTTTTTCCGTTATTTCATTAAATTCAACTCTGAACAATTTATCAGAAGACCCGTTAAGCTCATCTGCAATATGCCATGCAATTGCCTCGCCCTCCCTGTCAGGGTCAGGGCCAAGGTAAATCCTGTCAGCTGCTTTAGCTGCCTTCTTTAATTCCTTGAGTACCTTTTCCTTTCCCTCTATCACAACGTAGGTGGGCGTCAGATCGTTTTCTATATCAACCCCGATCTCTTTTCGCGGCAGGTCTTTTATATGACCCACAGATGCCTTGATAGTAAAATCCTTGCCAAGAAATTTACTGAGGGTCTTTACCTTGGTTGGTGACTCAACAATTAAAAGAGACTTCACTGTTTATTCTTCCTTATGTAATTCATTTTGCTCATGGTACAATCGATTTCTTTATCGGAGATTTCATAAAAACCTTTATATGCTTAGTTAAGGGAAAAAAGCTTGCCCTCTGACTGGCTGATAATGCCTTTGAGTTCAAGACTTAATAGTATGGATAATGCTTTTCCCGTATTGATCTTCTTTTCTCTTATGATCATGTCTATATGTTTGGGTTCAACACTGAGACACCGGAAAACAGATTTCTCATCATCAGTAAGTTCAGCTGGTTCATTTTCTGCTGCCAGCACGTCTTCTTTCAGGGCGCCTTTTAACTGGGGCCTTAGTTCATTAATCACTTCATCTGCGCTCTCTACCAGTTTTGCCCCGTTTCTTATGAGGTCATTTGTGCCTTTGGAATTCCTTGATGTAATGTTTCCCGGCACGGCAAAGACCTCATTGCCGTGTTCAAGGGCATACGTTACTGTAATGAGAGAACCGCTGTCAAGTGTTGCCTCAACAACGATAACCCCCATGGAAAGGGCGCTGATAATCCTGTTTCGACGGGGAAAGTTCTCTCTTTGAGGCTGGGTCCCGAAAGGAAATTCGCTTATTACACATCCTGAAGATGCTATTTTGTTCATAAGTTCCCTGTTAGATGCAGGGTATGGAACATCCAGCCCTGAACCCATCACAGCAATGGTCCTGCCGCCAGCCTTAAGCGCCCCTGTATGTGAAGCAGTGTCAACCCCCCTTGCCATTCCGCTGACAACCGTAAGCCCGGATGACGCAAGCTTCCTGCCCATCTGTTCTGCCACATGTTTCCCATAAATCGTTGCATTTCTTGATCCGACCATGGCAACGGCATATTTGTCACCCCTCTCAATCCTTCCCTTTATATACAGTATGGGCGGTGCATCAATAATACGCTTCAGGCCCTCAGGGTAAACCTGATCAGCAGGGGAAACTATATGGATATTATTCCTTGCCGCAAGTTCAATTTCTTTCCGGACCGTGTCCCATCCGTTAAACTGGGCAATACTTAAAGCCCGGTTTTCACCTACTCCCTGTATCTGTCTTAACTCTTTAATTGACATCCGGAATATATTCTCAGGAGACCCAAAAGCAGCTAAGAGTCGGCGTGAGAGTACAGGACCTATATCAGGCAAAAGATTTAAGGCAATCCAATACTGCAGATCAGACATAGTTCATTACATTGTTCAATATTGTTCAATATTGTTCAAAATAGTTCAACATTGTTCAACAGTTGTAAAACCAAACAAAATCGCTCATGAATTATCAGGACTACTTTTGAACTATCATTGAGCAACTTTGAACTATTTTGAACTATTTATTTTGTTTAATTTCAGCCTCAACGCATTAAGTTTGATAAAGCCTTCAGCATCCTTCTGGTTATAGACCTGGTCTGCCTCAAAGGTTGCCAGCTCAGGATTATACAGGGATTTTGGGGCCTTCCTCCCCACTACCATACAGTTTCCCTTGTAAAGCTTGAGCCTTACCGTTCCGGTCACACCCTTCTGGGCCTGATCCATGAGGCTCTGCAGGGCAAGCCTTTCAGGAGAAAACCAGAACCCGTAATAAACAAGCTCGGCATATTTTGGTATCAGAGAATCCCGCAGGTGGACAACTTCCCTGTCAAGGGTCAATGACTCCACTGCCCTGTGGGCAATCTGCAAAACAGTACCACCCGGAGTTTCATACACACCCCGGGACTTCATCCCGACAAACCTGTTTTCTACAAAATCCAGCCTGCCGATACCGTTTTTGCCTGCAATGGTATTGAGCTGCTTCAGCAGCTTTGCAGGAGACAGCTTCCTGTTGTTAATGGAAACAGGAATAACCTATTTCTATATATGTGGCTTTTGACGGCGCCTTTTCAGGTGACACTGACATGACAAACATATCTTCCGGCGGCTCCAGCCATGGGTCTTCAAGTATGCCGCCTTCAAAACTTATATGAAGAAGGTTCCTGTCTGTGCTGTAGGGTTTCTTTTTTGTTACCGGCACAGGGATCTTGTTCTTTCTTGCATATTTAATAAGGGACTCTCTTGAATCAAACTCCCAGTCCCTCCAGGGAGCTATCACCTTAATGTCCGGTTTTAATGCATAATACGTCAACTCAAAGCGTACCTGATCATTTCCCTTGCCGGTTGCACCGTGGGCAACAGCATCAGCTTTTTCTTTTTGTGCGATTTCAATCTGCTTTTTTGCTATGAGCGGCCTTGCTATGGAAGTGCCCATTAAATATGCTCCCTCATACACAGCATTGGCCCTGAGCATGGGGAATACATATTCTTTTACAAACTCCTCTTTAAGGTCCAGAACATAGGCCTTTGAAGCCCCGGTCCTTATTGCCTTCTTTTTTACGGCCTTCAGGTCCTCTTCCTGTCCAAGGTCAGCGCAATAGGCAATCACCTCACAGCTGTATGTGTCTTTCATCCACTTGACAGCAACGGATGTGTCCAGACCTCCTGAATATGCCATTACCGCTTTTTTAATTTTCATTTTTTCACCTCTTTGAGAATTATAAACATATCACAAGGCCGCAAAAAATGTAAAATAGTAGTAAAGCCTGTATATAAATGTATAGAATACGTGATAACTGATTAAAAGGAGAGCCTCGTAATTATGAAAGGAATCTTATACCTGCTGCTTATTCTGACCGTACCGCTTACACTTTACATACTATCTCTTGAGACTGTATCACCCACACCATATGACGATAACCACATCAATGCAAAAACAGTAAAAGACTGTTTTGAGTGTCATGGTGATGATCAAGAGTATGCCCGTTCAGAAGACCATCCACCTAAAGACCAGTGTTTTAAATGTCATGGTCCGGTAAAACCTGAGGAACATGAATAAATCGCTCATTGACCATACGTTTGTAGTAATTGACCTTGAAACTACCGGGATTTCGAGATTCGACCGCATATGTGAAATCGGAATGATAAGGATTGAGGGTAATGAAATTGTTGACAGATTTGACAGCCTTATCAATCCTGGAGTCAGTATCAATAACACGGTATTTCATGGCATTGAAAACTGGATGGTAAAAGACGCGCCCAGTTTCAGGGACATAGCTGATCAGGTCGCTGATTATATCAGGGGTACAGTTTTGATCGCCCATAATGCACCCTTTGATATGAGATTTATACGTTATGAATTCCAAAGGCTTAATACAGACCTTTCAAATGTTGCCCTGTGCACGCTGAAGCTGGCACGCAAACTCCATCCCCGCTTTCCGACCCACCGCCTTGATTATATGCTGAGAGAGTATGACATCATTAATGAACATCATCACAGGGCAGTTAATGATGCAGAAAGCAGCGCCCGTCTCTTTTTGCAAATGCAGCACAGACTTGAAGAGGCCGGGATTGAGACAATCAGCTCCCTGAAAAAATGGGGGCTGCCCTATGATCATAAATGGTGTGAGAACACACTAGTTGAGAACAGTAAGTGCGGGTGTGAATTGATGACAAGGGACAGTTTGATATAGCATAATCCAGGGGCGCTGTTTGTCATTCTGACTTGTTACCAACCTCTAATATCGTTTCCCTTAAGCCCATCACCACCTCTGCCATCCTTGAATATTCGAGTGTTTCGGGCAGATCACCCGGTCCGTGGTAATTCGGATTTCTGTAAAATGCCGTGTCTGTAACCATCAACGCCTTATACCCGAACTTCCAGAATGACCTGTGATCTGACAAATCAACTCCCGGGACAATTGAAAATGCTGAAAGTGATTCAAGCGGTAGATCTGTCCCTTTTTTAAATGAATCTTTAGCCTTTTCAAGAAATCTTTTTGAATGTATGTCTCCAACGAAAGTGATGAAGTTCCCGGTATCAGGATAAAATAATCGAAAAAAAGGTAAGGGGAATTGCTGGCTTCCGGGCTCGTCAGTGAAATAGCCTATTGACTCAAGGCATATCATGCCATCTACTTGAACCCCTGCATCCTTGAGTCCCTTTGCATATACATAACTGCCCATTGACCTGGTCCTGAAAAAGGGCGGCTCTTCAAGTGTGAAAGCTGCAAATTGAACAGTCTTTTCCATAGGCTCATCCGCAAGAATCCTTGCCAGTTCCAGAAGGCCTGCCACCCCGCTGGCATTATCATCCGCACCCGGGGTGCCTGATACCGTATCATAATGTGCCCCTACTACAAGGACCTTATGAGGTAAGTTCACACCCTTCTTTTCCACCCATATATTTTTATATTCCCTGCCTTTAGCGCTATAGGTTTGAAATAAGGGTTCATATCCATAGCTTTTGAATTCAGAAGAAATATACTCAATTGATTTGTCCAGGGCATCCTGTTGATTGTATCCCCGTGATCCAATGTCTCCCGAAATCTTGATAACTGATTTTTTCAGGTTTGATTCGATAATATTCTTGAGCATTGATCTGTCCTTGACCGGCACATAATAATCATTATTATTAAAATCATAATAGGAATAGATCGTTATTACCAGTATGGCAATAAGAATGAAAGCTGATGAAATGATGAAAACTCTTTTTTTCATTACCAGACTATCCTAATGTAAAGGATAGCGCTTACGTTTTATATTCTTTATAATTATATAGTATCAATGCGGGTCTTCCCTTTGAAAAAGGTCGGTACGACTCGATTCCGAGGGGATTAAGGGGGATTTTATAATTATTGCATCAACAAATCCCCCCTCGCCCCCCTTTACTAAAGGGGGGATAATGATACACATAAAAACTTAACTGATATGATTTACAAAAAAGAAGCAACCAATATTATTAATACATCTGCTTATGTAACAGAAAAGCTGTTAAAAGAAATCCGTCCGTCCAAACCAGTCATTATCAAACCAAACCTGGTGAATCCATCTTCACCTCCCACCACAACAGATGTAAGAGTTGTGGAAGGAATAATCAGGGCGTTAAAGGAACATGATATTCATGACATTACCATTGCAGAAGGATCAGGCACAGGTGACACGCTGGATAATTTCAATCAACTGGGATTTACACGACTTGATGTTAAACTTGTAGACCTTGACAGGGAGACCACTGTTACCCTGCCTGTCAAAAACCATCGTATGTGGAATGAAATTACCATACCGGAGATAGTTCTGGACAAATTCATCATTTCAGTTCCGGTGCTGAAAGAACACTCAATGTGCGGTGTTACCATAAGCCTGAAAAATATGGTTGGTATTCTCTCCGCAAAAAAATACGCAGGGTACTGGACATATAAGAAGTCAGAGATACACAGGAATAATACTGATGGATGTATTGCTGATATCATACATGTAATTAAACCGGACTGCGCAGTTGTAGATGCCACTATCGGAATGAAGGGGCACCACTTGTCCGGCACACCCTGCTCCCCCCCTTTAAACCTTGTGTATGGTGCATCAGACCCTTTGGAGGCAGACAAATTCGGCTGTGAATTGCTTGGCAGAAACTGGGAGAATATTAAATATCTTAAATTTATTAATGCTGATGAGAAAGTAAATCAGGACCTCTGATAACCATAATATGAAAAAAAAAATCCATAAGAAACCAACAGTCAGACCAACGACTTCCAAGGCAAGAGAGGCCCTTTTTGATATTTTAAGGAGCAAAATTGCAGATGCCCGCTTTCTTGATCTCTATGCCGGTACAGGAGCGGTCGGGATTGAAGCCATAAAGGAAGGGGCAGCAGAAGTGGTCTTTGTAGAAGTCAGCAAGGGAAATGTCAAAAAGATATATGATCTTATAGAAAAAAATGATTTCAAAGAAAAAAGCATGGTGATAAATAAAAAAGTCCTGACATTTATAGAGATTACGGAGCTGGAAAATCAGAAATTTGATATTATATTTCTTGATCCTCCCTATCATACAGATGAAATAGTGCATGCCTTGTCAGCGATCAGCAATGCGACAATCCTTGATAAGGTGGGAACAGTCATAGCAGAGCATTTCAAGAAGAAACAGTTACCGGAAAGTATCAATAATTTAAAAAAGATAAAAGAGTATAATTATGGTGACAGTGTGCTTACATTTTTTAAAACATCAGAAAGTCAGGAGTATAAATGAGTAAGATCGCGATTTATCCCGGGACATTTGATCCTCTTACCAACGGTCATATCGACCTTATACAGAGGACATTAACCATCTTCGATGAAGTGATCATAGCTGTTGCTCCAAGCAGTAAAAAGAGTCCCCTGTTTACAACCGAAGAGAGAATAAAACTTATTCAGCAATCCATAAAGGATTTCAACGGGGCCAGTGTGGAGTCTTTTGACAACCTGCTTGTACAGTATGCCAAAGACAAAGGAAGCGCGGCCATAATTCGTGGTCTTCGTGCTATTTCGGATTATGAATATGAACTCCAGATGGCGCTGACGAACAGACGTCTTAATGCTACGGTAGAGACCGTATTCATGATGCCCAGCGAAGAACATACCTTTATATCATCATCCATTGTAAAAGAAGTGGCATCATTTGGAGGCTCTGTAAAAGGATTTGTGCCAAAAGCAGTTGAAAAAGCACTTAAAGAAAAATACAAAAAATAAAGAAGGGTCCAGGGAGTCAAGGATTCAAGTGAAAAAAACAACGACCTGCTTCCTGTTTTCACTTGAACCCTGGACCCCTTGAACCCTGTTTTTAATATGGGCCATTTAAAAATTATTGCAGCAATTCTTATCTGGAGCTCTCTTGGAATTTTTGTCAGAAAAGTTGATCTGACCAATGTCGGGATTGTCTTTCATAGCTGTCTTATCGCAGGCATTCTGCAATTCATTATTATCACGTCTACCGGCCAGTTAAAAAGCGAGATAAAAACCAAAAGCAGTAAACGGGACGTACTCTTTCTCATTCTCGTTCCCTTATCTTTCATTGCCAACTCTCTATTCTTTTATTACGCTTTTAGAAATACAACCATATCCAACGCTGTCCTTACTCACTATACGGCCCCTGTATTTGTAGCTTTAATGGCCCCTTTTTTCTTAAAGGAAAATATTCGTCTCTCAACCTGGGCAGCCATAGCCCTCTCCTCAATAGGACTATGGCTTATTCTTCAGGGAGCTGAATCAGAATCAGCCCTGCCATTAAGCAGTAATGAGAAAATGGGAATTATTGCCGGGGCATTATCCGGTCTGGCATATGCCTTTCTCATTATATTAATAAGAAGGGTTGCTTCCTGTTACTCATCTCTTTTTATTACCTTTATCCAGAACAGTATCGTAGCGCTTGTACTGCTTCCTTTTATTCTTCATCTGAATGTTACTATGCAGGTACTGCCTTATCTGATCATAATGGGGGTGGTCCACTCAACTATAGCACCTATACTTTATGTTCAGGGTTTTAGAAGCGTTAAGGCAAATGAAGCTGCAATTCTTGGATACTGTGAACCTGTGGGTGCAACAATTCTGGCATTCTTTTTTTTCCATGAAGTCCCTGGCATTACAGCACTTCTCGGAGGAGCAATGATCCTTCTTTCAGGTTATCTGATTCTCAGGGCGCGGAAGTAAAAGCTATTACTGTAACTGTTAAGAAAAAGGTAACGGTCTGTAACGCTGAATGATTGACAAGGGGTGTCACTCCCGCTTGTCGGGAGTCTGGGCGTTACAGATTCCGGTCAAGCCGGAATGACGAGATCAAACCTTCCTGCACAACTTAACAGCATAAAACATGTCAATTTAGATATAAGTGCTTTGCTCACTGATTACCGCTGATTCAAAAATATTGTAAAATATCAGTCTTACACCCTTAATACTATTTAATTAATGAAAAAACCATTCTTTTATTCAGAGCCTCTTGAATCAGTTCTTGAACTGACAGGCAATACACCAATGGTAAAAATCAATAAGCTGGCTGATGCCGAAATGGCGGATATTTATGCAAAAATAGAGTTCTTCAATCCCTGCAGGTCTGTAAAAGACCGTATATGCCTGTCCATGGTTGAGACTGCTGAAAAACAGGGAATGATTAAACCGGGTGACACACTGATTGAACCCACTTCGGGGAATACAGGAATTGGTCTGGCCTTTGTCTGCGCGGCAAAAGGATACGAGCTTGTCCTTACCATGCCTGAGACAATGAGTATGGAAAGAAGAAATATGTTAAAGGCATTTGGAGCGGAGCTCATCTTAACCGAGGGAACTGAAGACATGATGGGTGCTGTTAACAGGGCAGCTGAGCTTTCAAAAGAGAAAGGCCATTATCAACCCCAGCAGTTTAAGAATCCTGCGAATCCCGGGGCACATAAAAAATCTACAGCACGGGAGATCCTGAAACAGGCCGGAACAGTAGACGCCTTTGTTGCAGGTGTGGGCACAGGCGGGACGATAACCGGTGTTGGAGAAATATTAAAGGAAGAGTTCGGAGACAGTGTGAGAATCATTGCTGTTGAACCATTAAAAAGTCCTGTACTGGCTCAAGGAACATCAGGTCTTCACGAGATCCAGGGCATAGGGGCCGGTTTTATTCCAGAGGTTCTTAATAGAGACATAATTGATGATATTATCCATGTATCAGATGAAGACGCTTTTGAGACAGCAAGAAATATAATCAGGGTGGAAGGCATTCTTTGCGGGATTTCCTCCGGCGCAAACCTGTTTGCGTCATGTAAGGTTGCCAGAGAACTGGGACAGGGGAAAAAGGTCGTCACCCTGTTTTGTGATACAGGTGAACGTTATCTCAGCACAAAGCTCTTTCATTCAGAAGATACCCGGTACGAAGGATTTTAATATAAATGAAAATCATAGATCATGCAGACAGTACAATTCTTGATACCATAGGCAGGACCCCTCTCCTGTGTGTGAACGGTCTTGTTCCTGAAGTAAGTGATAAAATTAAAATTTATGCGAAACTCGAATGCTTTAACCCCGGAGGATCTGTGAAGGACCGGGCCGCTTATCAGATGATCATTGATGCAGAGGAATCAGGTGAATTGACAAAAAAGAAAATAATCATTGACTCGACATCAGGGAATACCGGTATTGCCTATGCAATGATTTCTGCTGTTAAAGGGTACAGGGCAAAAATTATTATTCCCCATAATGCAAGTATAGAGCGGAAAAAAATCATAGCCGGATTCGGCGCTGAGATAGTTTATTCAAGCCCCTTTGAGGGGTCTGACGGTGCCATAAAACTGGCCAGGGAAATTTATGAGAATGATCCGGACACATATTTCATGCCTGACCAGTACGGTAATCCCTCAAACTGGAAGGCCCATTACCTGGGCACCGGGCCTGAAATTATCGAGCATACCAGGGGAACAGTAACTCATTTCATTGCATGCCTGGGAACAACAGGAACGATAACCGGAACAGGAAAGGCTTTGAGGGAGTATAATGCTGACATAAAGATCTATGCCGTTGAACCCGATGATGCAATGCATGGGTTAGAGGGGTTGAAGCATATGGACAGCTCCATTGTTCCTGCAATTTATGACAGGTCATTTCCTGATAAAACGCTTTATGTAAATACTGATGATGCATATAATATGGTCAAAAGGATCACTGTTTGCGGAGGACTTCCTATAGGTCATTCCTGTGGCGTCATAGTCGCCATATTCCCTGACGGTGGGGACAGGTATTTAAGTCATGAAATATAATTACATAGTTCAAGATTGTTCAATATAGTTTAAAAGTGGTTCAATGGTTGTTTTTTACAATGTTGAACCATGTTGAACTATTAATAAACGATATGAAATTGCTGAAAAACATTATTGAAGAAATATGTCAACATGCCCTGAAAGAATATCCGGATGAATGCTGCGGTATTATCACAGGGAATGACGATAATCAGACGGTTCACCTCTGTGAAAATATACAGAATAAGATGCATGCTGAAGATCCCTTGAGATTTCCAAGAGATGCACGGACCGCTTATTTCATTGAGAGGAGCCTTTTTGACAACATCATATCATCTTCACGTAAGCAGGGAGAAGAAGTTTTTGCCCTGTATCACTCACATGCAGAGCATGAAGCCTATTTTTCTGAAGAGGACGTTGCAGCCCAGACAGTGTTCGGTGAACCCGAGTTTCCTGATGCACTGCATGTAGTCGTTTCTGTTATGGACAGAAAGATCCATGGTTTGAAATGTTTTAAATGGAATGGGGAAAATCAGGTTTTCTATTCTGAGGACTGCATCTAATATCTTAAAAGAATGCAGGTGTTGTTTAAAGAAATAATTTTCGAAACCTTGGAAGGATGATTATTAAACCTGAGCGTGTTAGTTTTTTACAAAAAGCTTTCAGCATGTTTCATTCAGACTTTGTCGAGTTAATTATTTATTTGAACAATATCTGCATTCTTTTAGTCAAAAAACATCTCCCGGGCCTTTTCGTTCGTCTTCCTCTATATCAATCTCTTCAGGAAGTTCTTCCTCTGTCAACGTCAACTGCTCAACCTGGTCCTGGGCCTTGGCAAGTTCTTCT